>CAJIYX010000177.1 GCA_905181725.1 Alphaproteobacteria bacterium UBA830 | reverse complement strand
CACAACATCACGCTTCAGGAAACCGCACGCCCAATGACCACCGCCGACCCACAACAACCGACGACCCCGGATAACCGCTCTTACGCCGCACTGCGCTACCCCGCATCCCGTATGTATCTCGGCGGCGCCGCGCTCGCGATGATGGCAGACAGTATCGAGCATGTGATCAGCTACTGGATCATCTTCGAGAAATTCGAGTCGCCTTCACTAGCAGGCTTTGCGGTCATCGCCCACTGGGTGCCCTTCCTGATCGGCTCGATCTGGGCCGGCGCATTGGCCGACCGCTTCGATCCGCGCCGGATCATTCAGGTCGGGATGGGCCTGTTCATGCTGGTCTCACTTGGCTGGGGCATTCTGTTTGCGACCGACAGCCTTGAGAAATGGCACGCCGTCATCCTGCTGATCGTCCACGGATTTGCGGGCGTGCTATGGGCGCCGGCGGGCCAGGTACTGATCCACGATGTCGTCGGCAGCCGACAACTTCAAAGCGCTATCCGCCTGCTCGCAACGTCGCGGACACTCGGCCTGCTGCTGGGACCCGCCGTCGGCGGCGCACTGCTCCTGATCGTCGGGCCGACCATCGGCATCTTCCTGAACGTGATGATCTACGTGCCGCTGACCCTGTGGCTGATCAGGAACCCGAAGAAGGTCAACACTGACCGCTCACCAACGGCAACAGCAATGCGGAATTTCCGCGATCTGTTTCAAACGATCCGCCAGATATCGGGTATTCCAATCGTGTTCGCGATGTCGGTTCTGGCCGGCCTTGCCGCCACGTTCGTCGGCAATGCGTACGAGCCGCAAATGCCTGAATTCGCCCGCTCCCTCGGCATTCCCGAACTTGGCAGATACCTCGTGGAATGGTTCCCAAAAAGCTTCGCAAACGGCGTGACGGTGGACCCGGTCACAGGTCAGATGACGGTCCTGTCCGACGCGACCATTCAGGCGCTATTCTACAGCCTGCTCCTCGCCGCCAATGCCGTCGGTGCGCTCACGGCGGGTATCGTGCTCGAAGCAAGGTCTATGCTACCGGCAAACACCCGGACGTCATTTATCCTCGGCATGTTATGGGCGGCGGCCATATTCGGCTTCGCGGTCTCGCCCTATTACATCCTGTCCTTCGCCCTGATGGTCTGCGCCGGTTTCCTCGACCTGTCGTTCAATTCAATGACCCGCACACTGGCGCAATTGAACTCGCCGCCTGAAATCCGCGGGCGCGCCATCGGTGTGTTCAATGTCGGCGCATTGGGCTGTCGGACCTTCAGCGGCTTTACCGTCGGGTTCGGCGGCGGGATGATCGGGATACATTTCTCGCTCGCGCTTAGTGCCGCGATCATGCTTTGCGCGATGGCGGCGCTGTTTTTCTGGGCAAAGCGGCGCGGTGTGCTTAAGCAGGCATAGAGGGGATTAACGATGGACAGAAATTCAAACCGCGATGCAGGTGCCGCTTACCGGCGCGCCCTCGGCCAGCCGGATAGCGACCCGGGCCTGACTGCTCCGGGATACCGCGCGTATGTCGACGAATATTTCCACAACGATATCGGTGCGCGCGACATCCTGCCAAAAGCAGACCGGATGATCGCGGCGCTGACGGCACTGTGTTTCCGCGGCGCAGGCAAAGCGACAGAACGCATGGTCGGAGCCGCGCTCGATGCCGGGCTCGAACCCCGCGCGATCCTGGAGGTTTTCATCCAGTCCGTGCTGTATAGCGGCCTGCCCCGTACCGAAGAAGCGATAGAGATCGCCGGGCGGGTCTTCGCCGCACGTCGCATCAATCTGCCGGATGATCCGCCGGACGAGCGTACTGTCGAGGAGATGGATGCCGACGGCAACGCCGTGATGGAGAAGCTGCACGGGCCGCGCCAGGCCGGCGGCTACGCGTCGCCCGATAACCCGGTGACCTTTTCGCTGTACCAGGGCGCTATCCGGCACGGCTACGGACAGCTCTGGGTGCGTCCCGGGCTCGATCTGCGCCAGCGCATGATCTGCGCCATTGCGGGCTTTACGTCTGCAAGCCTGCACGCGTCGCTCGGTAAATTTGCGGCCTCGGCGCTCAATCTCGGGCTGTCAAAAGACCAGGTCGCCGAAGCCGCGATCCAGACCGCGCCATGGAACGGCCTGCCCATCGCCCTGACCGGTCTGACGGTGATCAGCGATGCGTTGGCCGCAGTGGATTAAGGGGCAGATTAAGGGGGCCGAGTGACGGCACTAGACAGATGCTGGACGCCCAGACACTGCCATGCCAACCTAATTTCCTATGACGGAAACCAGAACACGCCCAACCAAAGAGCTGCGGTAAGACCATGAGTGATAACGACACAAACACCGTCTCTGAAACAAAGCCGAAAACCAAGCGCCCGCGCCTGTACAAGGTCATGCTCGAGAACGATGATTTCTCGCCGCGCGAATTCGTCGTCAAAGTGCTCAGGACCGTCTTCCGGATGACGGGTGACGAAGCCTACCTGGTCATGATGGCCGCCCATCAGCAGGGGAATGCCGTGGTATCGGTCTATACCCGCGACATCGCGGAGTCCAAGGCCAACGAAGCCTGCGACATGGCAAAAGAGGCAGGCCACCCGCTGATGTTCACGATCGAGCCGGAGGAATAGGCGAAGCGCCCCGTCCTTTTGGCAGATCCCCGCCTACACGGGAGACTCAAGACGTGACGGGTGGCAGCCTCGCCCTGCCTGCGCAATCACATCCAGAATATGTTCCGGCGTGAACGGTTGTTTCGTCACCTGTGCCCCCAAAGGCCGTAGCGCGTCGTTTACCGCACACCACAGCACCGCAATCGCGCCAATCGTTCCACTCTCGCCGATACCGTTGGCGCCAAGCTCGGTACTGGTCAGCGGCGTTTCGACATGGGCGATCTTGATGTCGGGCATTTCTCCCGCCATGGGCAGCAGGTAATCGGCGAGGGTCGCGTTCATCAGCTGGCCGTTCTCGTCGTACTGGCTGTGTTCGTACAGCGTGTTGCCGATACCCTGGATAATGCCGCCACGTATCTGTTCATCGACCATCAGTGGGTTCACGACGCGCCCGCAATCGTCGGCCATCCACCAGCCGAGCAGCTTGATGAAGCCGGTCTCAACATCGATTTCGACCTGCGCGCCCTGTATGCCGTTTGCGACGTAATAGGGCGTGTTCGGCACGTGATGGCGTGTCACCATCAGTTCGGGCTGAACCCCTGCCGGCAGCGTATCCTGGCGGAAATAGCCGACTTTAGCGACCTCGGCGAGGTCCATGCGGGCTTCGCCGGTCGCGATATCGCGGATTTCACCGCCACCGAGGGTCAGCGTATCGGGCGTGGTCTGCAGGACCGATGCGGCAAGATCGAGGATGTTCGCCTTGAGCGCCTTGCCGGCCTGTAACGCCGCCTCGCCGCCCATCGCCATCCCGCGTGACGCCCACGCGCCGCCGCCGTAGGGCGTGGTTGAGCTGTCACCGGAAATGACATCGATATCGTCCATGCCGATGCCGAGCTGGTCGCCGACGATCTGGGCGATGCCCGTCAGCGTCCCCTGCCCCTGATCGGTCACGCTGGTCATGCAGCGGACGACGCCGGACGGTTCCAGCTTTACCGTGCAGCCGTCCTGCGTGGACACCCGCGCGCCGGACGGCCCGTAATAGACCGGACCGAAGGCTGCCGCTTCGACAAAGGTTGCGACACCGACGCCGCGATAGACATTGTTTTCCCGCGCCTGCGCCTGGTCATTGCGCAGGGCGTCGTATTCCATGATGTCGATACAGGCATCGAGACATCTATGCAGCGACATGGATTTTGCGGCATACCCGCCGACGGTGGTCAGCGGATAGTCTTCATCCCGGTGATAGTTCATGCGGCGAAATTCGACCGGGTCTATGCCCGCCTTCGCCGCCGCCTGGTCGACCAGCACCTCGGTCACCGTGCAGCCAACCGGCACACCGACACCGCGGAACATGCCGACAATGCCCTTGTTCACATAGGCCACACGGGTGCGCGCATGATAATCCGTCAGTGCATAGGGCGCCGCCGCACAGGTGATCGCCATCATCCCTTCGGCCAAACCGAAACGGATATACGCCGTGTAGGGACCGACCGACAGCGTGTTGTCGTAATCCATCGACGTGATCTTGCCGTTCGCATCGACACCCATTGTGGCGGTGTTGAGATGGTCGCGCGTCTGGCAGTCGGCGACAAAGGATTCAAGACGGTCAGCGGTGTATTTTACAGGCCGCCCCATCATCTTGGCGATCGCGACCACGGCAACCTCTTCGCCATGCACATTGATCTTAAGCCCGAACCCGCCGCCGATATCCGGCGTGATCACCCGCACCTTGTGTTCGGGAATACCAAGATGACGGGAATAGATATCCTGCATCTGATAGGGCGACTGGTGCGACTGGTGAACCGTCAGACGTTCCTCTACCGGGTCCCATTCCGCGAGGATAGCCCGACCTTCGAGCGTGACTGCTGTGTGGCGGCCGAATTCGAATTCATGCTCGACCGTGAACGCGGCGGCTGCCAGCGCCGTTGCCGCATCGCCGGTATCGGTGACATGCTGGTAACAGAGATTATCGCCGAGTTCGGGATGGATCGGCGTCGCATCGGGCGCCAGCGCCTCCATCATATCCATGACGGCGGGAAGTTCCTCCCAGTCGACCATCACCAGGTCGACCGCGTCCTCGGCTTCGGCACGAGACGTCGCGACCACGGCGGCGACCGGCTCCCCCTGATAGCAGGCATGATCGACCGCCAGCATATGCTGGACAGCCGATTTGTGCCCTGGACGATGTTCAGCAACCGCATGCATGGGTTTACAGATTTCGGAGACTTCCGCCCCGGTCACAATCCGCACCACACCAGGCGATGTTTCCGCCATGGCGGCATCGATGCCGTTTATCCGCGCATGGCCGTACGGGCTGCGCACGAAGGCGACATGCAGCATATGCGGCACGGTGATGTCGTCGGTATATCTTCCCCGTCCGTGGATCAGCCGGCGAATATTGGGGCGGGCTACTGGCTTGCCGACAAGGCCTCCGCCGCTGCCGTCGGCGTGTCCATTAGCGCGTCCATCGGGCAGGCTCATGCGCCTTCTCCCATCGTTATACCGGCACGCGCTCTGGCCGTTGCCTCAACCGCATCGACGATCGCCTGATAGCCGGTACAGCGGCACAGATTGCCCGACAGATGGTCGCGGATGACCTCGCGGTCGGGAACGCCGCCGCCCGACGTCATCTGTGCGAGCAGTTCGGCAGAGGTCAGCACCATGCCCGGCGTGCAGAACCCGCACTGGGCGGCATTTCGGGTCTCGAATTCCTTCTGCAGGTCGGCGACCTCGCCGCTCGCCGACAGGCCTTCGATGGTCACGACATCGGCGCCGTTGGCCTGGACCGCCAGCATCAGACAGCCGCGCGCAATCACACCGTCAACGCGCACCGTACAGGCGCCGCAGACACCGTGTTCGCAGGCGAGATGCGAGCCCGTCAGGTTCAGATCGAGCCGCAGAAAATCAACAAGGTGACGGCGGACAGGAACCGTGTGGGTAACCTGCTCTCCGTTGACCGTCAGGGCAATTTCGATGGTTTCTTCATTCATGACATCATTTTGGCACTGTCGGCGGCGCAGGGAAAGATGCCAGGGCAACAATCACCGCCTATAGCCGGCTTATATCCATTTGACCGTCTTGAAAACAGTCACAAGCTGGTTCCGTAGCCACCGGCTGGCAGCGTCGGCATGAAACCTTTCGTGCCACAGCAGCTTGATCTCGACCTTCGGTAGCTCGATCGGGTGGCGCAGCTGTTTAAGCTGCGGCTCGGCGCCGAAAGTAATGCCGAACGCCCGTGGAATGGTTGCAATCAGATCGCTGGATGCAACTACGAAGGGGATCGACAGCAAATGGGGCACTCGCGCACCGACCCGCAATTCGATCCCCTGGAGTTCGAGCGTTTGCTGAACCACCGAATGACCGGTGCCCTGTAGTTCGGCGATCGCATGTCGGGCGGCGAGATATTTCTTGAGCGTAAAGCGGCCTTGGGCGATCGGATTGTCCGCCGCCGCGATGCAGACATAGTCGGTATCGAACAGAAACTGCTGATAGAACTGTCCGGAAAACTCCGGCAGGAAACCGATGGCGATATCGGCCTCGCCGGATTTAAGCGCTTCGGGTATGTCCTCGATCGACAGGTTCAGCGCGCGGATCGAGAGACCCGAAGCAGCGATCCAGGAGCTTGCATTCATGCCGACCGTAGCCAACCCGCCGAACGGGCCGGCTAAGCCGTATATCATGCGTGGCGTGAGTTTGGTGCCAGATGAAATGAGGCTTCATATTGAGCTCGAGCAAGTTCAATATCTGCCGGCGGGGAAAATAATGGACCCTTTGTTTGAACATCACAAAGGTTTCACCCGTGCTCAGGGTGAAATTGTTGCCGGGAGGGTATCTCCGCTCAACGAGTGTTTTTACTGAACTTCCGGCCATGCCATGTTCCTCCGTGAGAGTGGACGCGCAACCGACAGAGACATCAATCTCGATGCTCTGATGAACCCTGACCTGGATATTGGTGTCCCCGGAGGAACCGAGCTTCTGGCTTTTGGAGCCGCTATCATTGGAAATGATGCAATAGCCCTGGATGCAGCTCGATTGGCAGTTGCGGAGGCCATCGGGCCTCATGCTGTCCCTGCAGCATCTGCGATTGCCGCAAACTTCTCAAAGAATGATCGCATCGCCAATGGCTGCGGCATTCCATTCGATCCAATAATGCTGAAGGCAACAACGGAAATCCGCGCGCATTTAGGGCTCAACGATTTTCGATCTGCCGTAAATACCTTTAAGCATTTTCCAGGTGACCGACAGAGGCTGAAATCTCTTACTGGCCATAGTTTGGCCGTCTAAAACTTTTAACATACCCGCCTCCGGTGAGAAGTAGACGGATCTGGCACCACGGAGAAATTTCCGCTTTCGGGTGCGATCGCAACTATTAACGGTCTGATCTGGCTCTTCGGAGAATTGTCTCCTCTTTGCCGCAAAGCGGACACGACAGACAACGGTTCGTCCCTGCGCTTGCTAGCGATATACACTCACCAGCGCTTATCGTATTTTGGGAAAAACTGTTGGATATGACGATGTTCGAACTCGACCCGCGCCTAACTGCCGACACCGAAGGCCTCGGCATGCTGGGCCTGTGCCGGGTCCTGCTGATGCGGGATGCCCGGTACCCATGGCTGATCCTGGTACCGGCCAAGCCGGACCTGGTGGAAATCTCCGATCTCGCCCCGAAAGACCGAACCGTTCTGATGGAG
>CAJIYX010000176.1 GCA_905181725.1 Alphaproteobacteria bacterium UBA830 | reverse complement strand
TCTCTCTCCCCTCAGCAATACCCGGGAGGATGACTACGGTGGGAGCTTCGAAAATCGCTGCCGCTTCCTGTTGGAGACCGTCGATGCAGTCCGCAGTGAATGGCCTCAGGAACTCCCACTGTTTTTGCGCCTCTCTATCACCGATTGGGTCGATGGGGGATGGACGGTAGAAGACAGCGTTCGGTTGGCGAATATTCTGGAGGAAAAGAACGAGGTAGATCTGATCGACTGCTCTTCGGGCGGTAACGATCCCCGTCAGCAAATCCCGATTCACCCTGGCTATCAAGTGCCATTGGCCCGGGAAGTCAAAGCTCGTTCAAAGATGATGACTGCCGCCGTTGGGTTGATGAACGGACCGGACCTCGCGGAAGCGACCATCGCGAATGGTGATGCCGATATCTTGATCCTGGGACGAACCTTGCTGGCGGATCCACACTGGCCCTTAAGAGCAGCCAACGCCCTCAATGCGACAGAAGTCGTTTGGCCGGTTCAGTACGAGCGTTCAAATATATTCTAGAGGGCCGGCAGGATTGGCAGGTATCCCGAATTTTTGAGACCGGCCGGTCACATTGATGACGAAACTGACAAATAGAGGAGAAATAATATGGGAAAAGGAAAGCCCCACATCGAATTTATTCCGTTAGCAATGGATGATGGCTGGGAAACGCCCGCCGGCTACCCGGAAGGCATGAAACAGAAAGTTCTGACAACGGATCTGGACGAAACAGGAAAATCGGGAAGCCGTTCCCGTTTCCTGCGCATTCAGCCGGGCGTGCATTCAACGATTCCATTCGTCCACGATCATTGGGAAGAGGTCTATCTCGTTGAAGGCGATCTGATCGTCGGCAACGATGCAGAGGGCAAGGGAGGCGAAAAATTTCAGGCGCCCTGCTATGCCTGCCGCCCGCCGGGCGCTTATCACGGGCCTTTCAAATCCGACGATGGATGCACTATGTTCGAACTGCATTATTATTATGATGCCGATGATGAATAGGCGCCGATAAACTAATTCTACGGATGGGCCAGATTGAGCGATATTTTTGAAAAGCCGAATGCTTCTTTGAAGGAGCAGGCCTACGCCCGCATTAAACGCAAGATCGTTACGATGGAGTATAGTCCCGGCGAATATCTGAACGAAGCGATGATCTGCGAACAGCTTGGCATTGGACGCACGCCCGTTCATCAGGCGGTTGATCAGCTCAGCCTTGAAGGGCTTACCGATATCATCCCCAGAAAAGGGCTGATAGTCCGCCCCATCTCGATGGATGAAGTCCGCGATATCATCGAAGTAAGATTGTTGAATGAGCGTTATTGCGTGTCGCTAGCTGCTCAGAATGCCACCAATGCGCATATTGAGGAAATGGAAGAGATTCTTGATAACGCCGCAGGGTATATCAAGGACCGCAACCGGGAGCGGCTCATGGAAGCCGATTATCAATTTCATCTGGTCATATCGAGCGCCGCCAACAACCGAATTTTGGCTGACATGCTACGTGTCCTCCATGAACGCCAGTTGCGCTTTTGGTTCGTGTCATTGAACGACGACGAACATCCCAATGATGTGCAGCAAGAGCACACAGATATTCTGAATGCCATCAAAAATCATGATGGACAGGCCGCTGCTGATGCTACCCAGGCCCATATCGAATCTTTCAGAAACGCAATTATGCACTCCTTGTAAAGATCGAACCAATTTAGTGAAGATCGAACCAATTTAAACTGATTTCACACACTGCCCGTTGACTGGCGGTGGGCAAGAGCACCCGGCGAACCCTTCTCGAAGTGTCCTTCGGCGATACCCACATCTGACATGCCGACGGCGTATGATCGCCCTCACAAAACTGGCCGCAGTTTGTTTTGATGTGATCGCCATGATGATCGGGCGGGAGCGGTCCGACCTTCTCCCGTCGCGTTGACGCGAGTGAGACAGGTCGGTCCGGCTTCTATTCGTATGTGATTACGCCCCGTCAGCCGCGTCAGCCAGCGACGAAATCATTGATGATTGCAGCAGATATTCACGGGCTTTTTCTCGATCGGCAGCGACCGCGCTTAATTCTGCCTGCTTTGTTTTACGAACCGCCGGGTCATTTTCTTCAAGCATGGCCTTGTTGTTCATCGTGGATTTCTGAACGTAGTCCAGCGCGACTGGCCGTCGCTGTGTTTCATATAGATCCAGTTCCGGTTCACCGGCTTCACCATTCCAGACCCTGACTATTTTTTTCGAAATATTGAGCCCGTCATGAATGCCCCCATTCATTCCCATACCGCCTAACGGATTGTTTAAATGTGCGGCGTCTCCAACCAGAAAGACCCGCCCCTTCTGGTAACTATCAGCAACTCGCTGATGAACCGAATATGCGGTGCGATGGATTATTTCGAAATTACCTGGGATCGGCACTACGCGGTGCATTAATTCCTGGACGGAATCTTCCAATACGAGCGCTTCTGCTGTTTGGCCCTCACGCGACGGCATCAACACTCGCCACATACCCGGCACCCGCAACAGCAGGAACCAGAAATCCTCTGCCGCGCAATAGGAAACCGGCGCCAGGTTTTTGAAATGGTCCTCGAACTTGAATTCCGTACTTACGCAAAGCCACAGGGCCGGGAAAGTTAAGCCCGGAAATTCAATGCCCTGGGTGGTGCGTATGGCGCTGGACGCACCATCGGCAGCTATAAGATACCGTCCCTTCAGAGCCTCGGGTCTATCGGGTGTCTTAACATTCAATGTTACGCCGTATTCATCCTGATCTGCGCTGATCGCAGCCGTGTTAAATCGAACGTCTACGTTATCAAATTTCTTCAGTTCTTCGACAATGATGCCGGTTAGCTTGAACTGTTCACATTGGACCCGATAGGGATGACGTGTGTCATTTTCCAGGACCCCGAGATCCCACTCCACCATCCAGTCGTCCCGCGTGTCGCGGTATTGCCATTTGGGGCAGATAATACCCTTTTCGATTAGTTTATCGACGACACCCAGGTCATCCAGCATATCGAGCGTGGGAGAATGATATGTCGATGCGCGGAGATCTTCAGGGAGGCTGCCACGGGCCTCAAGCAGGGTTACCGGTATACCTTTTTGGGCGAGGTAAAGTGCCGATGAACACCCCACCGGACCGGCGCCGGCGATAATTACGCGATCATTGTCAGTCATTGAATTTCTGCCTTTCGTTTTGAGTTTGCTCTCTCGATGCAGGATTCTTTGTTGCAAATTCGATTATGAAAAATGTACTGAATGTTTCATTGATATACAAGTGAAATATCAGAGAAATGTCATGATAAGTTTGAATTAGTGGTCACGATTTTATGATATTCGAGGCTGACGGACGAGAACGTCCAAGCTTGCCTTTCGGCAAATCGTTCCGGTATCGCTCACCATTACAATTCAAACTCCGGACATGGACGATTTTCAGAACGCTATGCGCTTCTGGTTACATCCAAATTTTTGCGGATACTAACCGCACTGAAAAACGCAAATCTTCAGAGCCGGTTGGGTGAGCGGTAACCGTCTTCTTTACGTTGTTTCATATAAGACTTGTATATAGCCCGCTTGTCGTCGTCGCCGTTTTCCTTGAACACATAGGGGCAGACATCAACGCAGATGTGACAATACGCATCGTGCAGGCGTGAAAACGGGTAGCACTTCTCCATATCGATGCGCCAACGCTTTACCCCTTCCGTCAGGACATGGTCGGTAGAGATTGCGTCGCCGGGGCAATTGTTGCGGCAAATATTGCAGTTTTCGCAATAATCCTGAACGCCGAATTCCAGCGGCGAATCATATTGAAGCGGCAAGTTGGTCGTCACGAAACCGGGACGGAAATTTGCAGCATGGGTCGGGTTGATCAGGCTGCCATGCCGGCCAAGCTCACCAAAGCCGCAATAGTACATCGTTGGTATTGCCTGTATCTGGGTGCTGCCATTGTGATGGGCCCAGGCTGGAAATCCAAGTTCACGGATAAAGGCGGCGAGCTTGGTAGAGATATCGGCAACTCGCATATAGACGTCATAGGTTTCACGCTCGATTGCCAGGGAACCGTCAAGCACCTTGGTGTACTGTTCCTCAACGATGAACGAGACAACGTTCCGGTGGGGCATTTCAAATCCATCATCAATCATGATGGGCGTGAGGGCACCGCAGCCTGCCAGGTCCGCACCCAGCTCCACGGCCTTAGCCTTGATCTCCTCGGTGATGTGGGCGGGATCGGTAATCTCGCGTTGCACCGGATTTACAGGTCCGTCACGGTCTTTGACTAAGCCTGTCCAATATTTACTGGCGGCCATCCGGACATCATCTTCTTTTTCCCATTGCGGCACTTTGTCGAGGCCTCTTTCAGCCAACATCTTGCGCAGCAAGGGGTCCGCCGGGCCCTGTTCCCGCTTCCAACTAATGCCAATCATCGTCATTCATCCTTAAAGTCATGCCGCACGAAGCTGGGGCCAAATCCCGCCATCAGTAATATTCTACTGATATATCACACCGATTTTCATGTTCAGTCAATAAATTAAACGGAAGCACCCAATCATAAATAGGCTTTCTTTGACTTGGCTTAGCGGCATAAAAAGATCACCCGAGGCAGGTGATCATATAGGCTAAAACATTCGTCACGATATAGGCTTGATCGATCTCGTGTCCGAACGACTCACGGGAACGGATACAGCAAGCAACTCCTCGCGCGCAGCCGCGAGGGCAAACCGGAACCTGCCGGGCGTGGCTGAGTGATGGAAAGGAAATTTTGTGAAATTTATGTCAATCCATCGAAAGCCGGAATCTTCTGACGCGCATTCCTCTTTCGGAAGATCCCGGCTCGCCGGGATGACAGCATTGGTATAGGGATAGGATACAGAGCCCTTCCCCTTCATTGCTAAAACGTCACCATCATGCCCCTGCAAAACAAATCCCGCCTGCGGAACACGCTCAAGAAGCTGAACAAGATCCCGTCCGACCGCAACGACATGCGCGAGGCGCAGGCCGGTGCGCAGGAGGCGCTCGATTTTCTGGCGATGATGGCCGGTGAAAAGCCCGTAATGCTGCTGGGGCGCGGTTATAACGACCCGATCTGGATCAAGGGTGTGCTACAGGTCGCAACCAATACCAAGCTGCATATGGTCGAAGGACCGTTCTGGGATGCAAGCCCAGATGCCGGTGCAGGCGCCGACCTGCCGGACTGGTATCTCGACCACACCCGCCGGGCCTTCACCGAACACCGCGCCTGGTACATCAGCCGGGCAAAATCGGCCGCCGACGAAGTCGCCGAAATTTGCGAGACCGCAGCGATCACGGTGGCCGACGAAGCGCGCTTGCTGAACTATCCCGACTGCTGCGTGCGCGCTCATTACGACCGCGCCGCTGAATACCAGCGCATCTGGCTCGACATGCTGCGCCGCAAGGCCGGCGGTGACGACCAGAAAGCCGCAGACCTGCTCGCCGCCAACGAGCCGCTGGAACCCGAAACCGACGAAGACATCAAACGTCTCGAAGCCGCCATGCGCGCCATTCCGGTGCCGTTCACCAGCATCAATGCGTGCGATGCCTGTATCAACGGCGGACCCAGTGCACCCGCAAACGTCAAATCGCTCGAAGGCCGCGCACTTGCGAACGAAATCGACGAGGGGCTGTCGCGGTCGATCGGATAGAGGCGTCACCGCCGCAAGTTTTAGGATGACGCGACGCTATCCCCGGGGCAGTGTGACCTTCCGAATTTCCGCGAAATCCATTTCAGGGAAACCGACACATGCGCCCGACCGTCGACGAAAAACGTCGGACCTTCCGCGATCTGTACGAGACAGGCTGTTTCGTGATCCCCAACCCGTGGGATGCAGGATCCGCGGCGATCCTGCAAAGCCTCGGCTTCAAGGCACTGGCGTCTACAAGTGCAGGCCTTGCATGGTCCGAAGCGAGACCGGTGCCGATTGTCTCTATGCGCCAGGGCTGCGCGAAGAAGACCAGGTCGCCGCCCTGGTCGCCGCGGTCGCGCCCAAGCCGGTCAACGTGCTGACCTTCGGGATGTCGGTGGAAACATTGAGCAAACTGGGTGTACGGCGCATCAGCATCGGCGGCCAGCTCGTCCGCAGCGCCTATGCCGATCTCATCCGGGTCGGGACCGAGATCGCGGAGAGCGCCGATTTCAGCGGGATACAGGGCGGCAAGCTGAACCTGAACAAGCTGTATGAGACCTATCGGGGGGATTAGGTTTCCCGACACGGCTGTCGTTTCCGAACAGGTGAAATAGAAAACTTATTCCCTCGGTCTCACACCGAGGGCCCATGACAGACATATGCGCGCTTGATAAGTGGAATCCCGATCCAAGATCGGGGGCATAAAGTTTGTGGTGGCGCTACAGCGGACGATACACCCCCTCTAATCCGCCGACGCCAGAAACTGTCTCAAATTTGAGACAGTTGTTTCACCGGTGAAACACGTCAGATGAAGGGCGGTTTCGGATCGATACCGAGCGACAGACGCCCGCGATTCTCCGCCGCGTTGTTCGGATCGATCACGACGTGCGAGCGGATCGCATACATATCGCGAAACATCCGCTGCAGCGGATTACGATCGAACATCGCGCCGGTACCCGCATCCATAAACACGTCCGTCACCACCTGGGTACACATGCGCATCACCTCCGCCATGCGCAAACGATGAGCGATACGGTCTTCGGCGGTGAACGTATCACCGGCTTCGGCGCGACGCTGAAAATCGTTTGCGGCGCCGAGCAGAATATCGCGTGCCATTGCCGCCTGCTCGATCGCCCGGCCGAGCGCAATCTGCGACACCGCGTTCTCGGACTGCTTGCCCGACATCAGCGCGGACGAGCGGGTTTCAAGCCGTTCGCGATAAGCCTCCACCGCCGATTGCGCAATCCCCAGCGCGGGCGCCACCAGCATGGTCGTAAAAATCATGATCCGTGGCACGCCCTGAAACATCGCACCGGGATTAACCGTCGCACCGGGCGGCGGATCGGCATCATAGTTCCATACGTTGAGCGCGCGATGCGCTGGCACAAAGACATCTTCGAGCACCACCGTCTTCGATCCAGTCCCGCGCAAGCCCATCACGTACCAGTCGTCGATCACCTCGGCCACCGCATCGCGCGGCACCAGGAAGGTCAGCGACGCGTTTGCGCCATTCCCCTCCTCCGCGCCGCCATCGAATGCCGAAAGCAGCAGCCAATTGCACTGATCGACGCCGCTGACATAAGGCCACTTGCCGGTAAGCCGGAAACCGCCCTCGACCCGCTCGGCCGTTGTCGTTGGCCCGGTGACAAGACAGGTGATCAGGTGATCGCCGTCCTTGGCATAAACTTCTTCCTGCGCTTCCGCCGGATAGCAACCGACAAAACGGTTCTGATTACCGCACAACCCAACGATCCAGGCGTCCGACGCGGAACCGCGCGCGATCTCCGCGGTGATCTCGGCCATGGCCGGCAGGCCCATCTCATAGCCGCCATAGCGCCGCGCCTGCATGACCTTGAACAACCCGGCATCAGTCAGCTCAACGAGCGTCTCATCCAGCATAGACCGGTTGTCCTCGGTCGCTGCCGCACGCTCGGCCAGGGTCGGCACCAGCGCGCGGGTGCGTGCCACAAGGTCTGCGACCGACGGCATGTTTGTTGCTTCGGCGTCCATTCCTTCACCATCTTTTCTGCGCGGGCGATCTGCGCGGGCGTCATTGCCCCTCTGAGATCGCCCGTTATCTGCATCGCCCGCTCCCCGCCCATATTGACGGCGAGCCGGAACCATTTATAGGGCACCACGATGTCCGGATCACCGAAATTCCCACGATAGCTGACCGACCCCATGGTCATCAGCTCATCCACATGGCCCTGCTCGGCCGCGCGGACAATCCAGCCAAGCCCGTCATCGGGCCGGGCATCGCCCGCGAGCCCGTTGGCCAGTGCCGCGCCATACTGCAGCTGCGCCACGGGCTCGCCCTGGCACGCCGCTTTTTCGGTCCACATAACCCCGGTTTGAGGATCAGCGACCACACCCGCGCCCTTGATGTAGCGCACGCCCAGCGAAAGCTGAGATTCGCCGTCGCCCTGCACTGCCGCCTTTTTGAGCCAGCGCACGCTTTCGGCCATATCCGTCTTGACCCCAGCGCCCTGCTCATAGAGCTGGGACAGCATGATCTGCGCGCTGAGGCTGTCCAGTTCAGCGGCCTGCGCAACCAGCCTGCGGCTATTGCGGGATCGCGGGCAACGCCACGCACGGTGAGATAGGCTTCGGCGAGCAATACCTGTGCAGCCACATCACCGCCGTTCGCCAGCGTAACCGCCGATGCAGAACTGCCCGCAAACAGCGCCGCGCGCGCGTCGGCAATATCGGCCCGGCCCGGCGACCGTCACCAGCAGGGCGGCAAAAAGCAGTGTTTTCATGGCATTACGCTACCCCGTTTTATGACGCGAAGAAACCGAGTCGATAACGAAGCGGGTCATGCTCTGGCGGGACAATCGGCGATGGGCGTATATTCCCCCTATGGCTTCCTCAGATGATCAGAACGACCGATCCAGATCGGGCGATGGCGCAGGCGACGGCATGATCAAGTCGGTCGTCGTGGCCGCGCAGATTCTCGAAGCGCTTGCTAATTCGGGCGGCCCGGTGCGGCTCGCCGATCTCTCACGCCAGCTCGACATGCCGCGGGCGCGAATTCACCGCCACCTGAAGACCCTGCGCGAGCTCGGCTTCGTGTCACAGGAACGGAACGGCGAGCGCTACTGGCTCGGATCACGCCTGTTCGTCCTGGGGCAAGCAGCGCGTGAACAGTTCGAAATTACCCGCATCGCCGAACGCCCGATGCATGAACTGCGCGATGCATTCGGCCAGACCATTGTCCTGTCTACGCCGATCAACGGCGAAGCGCTGATTGTCGCGGTGACCGAAAGCGAGAACGTGGTGCAGATCAGCGTCCGCCCCGGGGTGCGCCTGTCGGCACCGCAATCGGCGCAGGGCCGCATCGCGCTGGCCTGGGCGCCCGACGCGATCCGCGAGCGTATTCTCGATCCGTTGTCGGCCGTTGAGCGCGCCACCACGGAGGCCCGGCTCGACGCCATCCGGTCGCGGCTATACGAATTCTCCTCCGGCGAGATGCTCGGCGGCATCAACATTCTCGCAGCCCCACTGCTGGGCGACGGCGACGAACTGGCCGGCACCATAGCCGTGGTCGGCGCCGCGCAGGACATTGCGGAGACACCGGACGCCGTTGCCACGCTGCAGCGCGAAGCCGCGGCTATTTCGGCGACCCTCGGCTCAAACGCCTATGCTACTCTCCTGAAGGGTTCCTGACATGACAGCGACAGAAACTCGCATCGGCCGCATCACCCTGAAGAACCCGGTGATCTGCGGGTCGGGCGAACATGTAATGACCGAAGCCGGGCTGAAATCCGCGCTGGCAGCCGGGGTCGGCGCCGTGGTCGCGAAGTCGGTTAACGAGACCCAGGCCGCCAAAGACCAGCTCGACCGCACCAATTATGCCCTGCTCGACGGCGACTGGAACCGCCTGAAGTGGGATTTCTCCGCACCGCGCAACGCGACACTCGCCTGCCGGTCCGGGCTGCAGACAATGGATTTCGACGCCTGGGTGGAGATCACCGCCCGGCTCGACGCAGACGCCGCCAAAACAGACCAGTACGTGATCGGCAGCATAATCCTCGCCGATCTGGACGCTGCCGTGGACATGGCCAAGCAGATCGAGGCGGCCGGCATCCGCGTGCTCGAATTCAATATCGGCACGCCCTATGGCGATGAAGCCGCCGGCGTTGTGTCTACCGAACGGGCCACGGCCCGTGTGACGGAAATCATCAAGGCGGTCTGCGCCACGGTGACCATCCCTGTCTGGGCAAAGATCACCGGCCAGAGCGAAAACGTCGCTGCACTTGCCCAAGCGGCGCGCGACGGCGGCGCGGAAGCGGTCGTCCTGATGGGCCGGTTCCTCGGCATGATCCCCGAGCTTGATACCCAGGCGCCGTTGCTCGGTACCAATCTCGGCACCGGCGGCGGCTGGGCCCTGCCGATGACCTGCTACTGGCTGTCCAAATCGCGCGCCCATCTCGGCCCCGACGCGCCGCTGGTCGGCATGAATGGTGTGCGATCGGGCGAAGACGTGCTGCGCCTGATGCTAGCCGGCGCGCATGCGGTGGAGATTTCGAGCGCTGTGTGGACCAACGGGTTCGGCGTGCTGGCCGATGCCGTGAAGACGGTCGACGACTATCTGTCCGACCGGGGCGATACCGCCACCGGGATCATCGGCCGCGCCGCCGATCAGGTGATGCCGTTCGGCGCCCTGCCGCAGCAGCCCGGATACTGGGAAAAATTCGCGCCGCCGGGGGCAATTTAGGGTTGGTGTCATCCCCGCGCAGGCGGGGATCTCCGCTGAGAGCGGACGTGATAGCGAGGACATTGCCACCTGCGCGGAAATGACGAATAGAACGCCCCTGCACCGCTATTGTGTCTATCTCCCAAATCGTCCTAACCTTGGTCTGACGTAATCATGGCGGAAGATTTGGGATGATCGGTAAAAGCTGGATTCGCGAACAGGGTATGCAGGACGCGCTGCTCTGTGCCTCTCTCCGGGAACGCGACATGACCGACGTCCCGCTATGGCAGCGGAAGTTCCCTGCTCGCGACGCCATGATGGCCCATTGGGACAGCCTGACCCCGATGCGCAACGGTCCGGTGGGCCCGACGAAATCCAAAATCACCGATCCGCAGGAACTCAGCGACCTGATCAAGCAAAAGGCTGCTGAACTCGGCGCATCCGATACCGGCATGACTGCGCTCAAGCCTGAATTTATCGAGCTTGGTGTCGACCTGCCGCACAAGAACGTCATCGCGGTTATCGTCTACGAGGATTATGCAAAAGCGCTCGAAGGCCCGGACGAGGTCGATCTCGAAGCGATGACGGCCTATGCGAAATGCGCCGATATCTCTACCGACCTCGCCAAATATATCCGCGAGGAGCTCGGCTATCCCGCCCTCGCCCATCACAACGGGTCATTCCAGATTCAGGCGATCCCGGTGTTTCAGGAAGTCGGTTTCGGTGAGCTGGGCCGCCATGGCAGCCTGATCCACCCGGAGCTCGGTTCAAATTTTCGCCCCGGCTTCATCACGACCGACCTGCCGGTCAACTATGACACGCCGCGCAGTTTCGGCATCCAGGACTACTGTTCCAGCTGTAACCTCTGCCGCAATAACTGCCCGGGCGACGCCATACCCGACGATCACATCATTACAGATGGTGTGAAGCGCTGGCTGACAGATATCGAGAAATGTTACCCGATCTCGCGCTTCCGCGAATCCTATTGCCATATCTGTATCGATGTCTGCCCGTATATCTGGAAAGAAAACGGCGATGCAGAGCGCCGCGGCATGTTCCGGGACTATATGAAAATCCGCAAAGAAGAAGGCTACAAAACGCCGAAAGGCCCGGACACCCACCCATCATCGGAGCGCGCAGAACAGCGCGGCCACCGGGCCATCGATGCCGATGTCTATCCCACCGATACCGCGCCCGATCTGCTCAGCCTGTCCGCCGCCGCCCTGGTGGTGCTGGCCCGCGACGGCCGAAAATCGGCGGATGCTAGCGGAAATTCGACCTGGCGTGCCACGGCGGAAACGCCCGAGGGCCTGCCGTTCCACATCAGCTTTACCGGCCCCGATCTTCAGGAAACGGCCGCCGACCAGATGATCCTGCCGTCGGACATTCCGAACAACCCGCACTGGCAGGAGACCTACCACCTGTCGGTCGCCCCGCCGAATGTCGCGCTGGAACTTACTTGGGGCCCGGAAGACCCGTTGCGGATTTTGAATTTCAGCCGCGGCGACTGGGAAGCACAGTTACTGGAAATGGCGAGGTAGCAAACCCGCCACCATCATCGTCACCCCCGCCTACGTTGGGATGACAGAAAACGCGCCGCTCACACACAGCAGTCGTCCCCGGCCTGTATCGGCGGGCATGCGACCGTGCCGTAGGAACAGAAAACACAGCAATCCCCCGGCAACGGTTTGAGCACGGCGGCACACCCCTTGCAGTCATAGAACCACTGGCAGGCATCGGTCGACATGGTCTCCTCCGCGACGTGGCCGCAATCGGGACAGGTGATGACCGATTGCGGGACTATACCGGTCTGGATCGTTTCCATAGCGCATATCCCGTAATGACGAGGACGATTGCGAAGGCGGGCAACAGAACGATATCGAGCATCCCGACAAGGGACGACAGCCCGATTGTACCGAGCAGGATGACCAGCAAGATCGTGAAACAGCAGATCGCTGCAATAACGGAGCCGACGAGACCAATTTTGAGAAACACCTTATCTGTCATGTCGATTCAGCTTTCATACTGCCGGCCCTCGGTCGGTACGACAGCTTACAGCGAATGAGCAGGTGAGAGGCTATCAACTTTGCGTAACCCCGCGCGCCGACTATCATCTCGCCTATGAGCACTGATTACCCGACCAAGCAATCTGCCCGCCAGGCCGTCTGGGATGAGCTGAAGGCCAAAAAACTCTCGGCGTTTCCGTTTCCGCCGCATGGGCGTATCCCGAACTTCAAGGGGGCGAAGGACGCCGCACTGCGACTGTTCGAAGAGCCCGAATGGCGCAACGCTAAACGTATCAAGGTAAACCCGGATTCACCGCAGAAATACGTGCGGGCCGAAGCGCTCCGGCGCGGAATCGTTGTGTACGTGCCAACACCGAAGCTGAAGGCCGGCTTTCTGAAGCTCGATCCAGAGAAAATCCCATATGACGCAATCAATAAGGCGTCCCAGATGTCACGCTGTGCCGAATGGGCTGAGCCGACCGCGTTGAAGGGTCTGCCGCAGATGGATGCCATCGTCACCGGCTGCGTGGCGGTCACCGATACCGGTCGCCGCGCCGGCAAGGGCGCCGGATACAGCGATATCGAATTCGCCATCCTACGCGAACTCGGCCATGACGCGGTGCCTGTCGCAACCACGGTCAACGACGTGCAGGTGGTCGGCGCATTCCCGATTGAAAGCAACGACCTGCCGCTGACGGTGATCGCTACACCGACACAAACGATCCGCATCAAAAACCCGCCGCCACCGCCGGATGCCATCGAATGGGACCGGTTATCCGATCAGGACCTGGAAGACATGCCGGTGCTGCGCGAATTGCGGGAGATGAAGGGGCTTTAGCCCGCCACTACTGCTGATACTTGATAAACGGTGCGACGCGCTCGACCCGGTCATAGAGCCGCCACCCATCGGTATTGAAATCCTGGGTCAGCCAGTAAACTTGGTCGGCGCCGCGTGCATCGGCCGCGGCATAGACGGCCGCTATCAGCGCCAGTCCCGCCCCGGTGCCGCGCGCATCTTCGGCCACGAACAGGTCTTCAAGATAGCACTGATCGGCGACCGCACACGTCACCCGGTGATACAGGTAGTGCACGATACCGATCATCTCGCCGGAATCGTTTTCGGCAATCAGGCAATGCATATCCTCCACCGGATCCAGCAGGCGCGACCAGGTGAAATCCGTGATCTCGGGCGCAAGCTCGGTTTTGTAGAATTCGAGATAGCCCTGCCACAGCGGGCTCCACGCTTCGCGGTCGGCAACGTTCAGGGGGCGGACAGCCATCGGCATTGGTGAGGACCTCAGTAATCGACGGTAAAAAATTCCTGATCCCGGCTGACGTCGCGCAGGCGGTGACGGCCGACCGAAATCAGCCGGCCAAGTACACTAGTTTGCGGCAGCGGCAATGGCCGCGGACACCAGCAGGTAATGGTTCAGCTTATCGCTCAGCACTTCGATCCGACTGGCTTCATTGACTGCGCTCCCGATCAGCGTGAAATCGAGTCGGTTACCGGCGCCGACATTGCCGAACTGTTCGCTTCCCAGTTAGGCCGCGACGTCAAGCTCCATTACGGGTGTGCCGCTCGCCTCGCGCTCGGCGTTCCACTCCTGCACGTTGTTGAGCGCCCCGATCGCCGCATTCAGCGCGGTCAGGCACACCATATCGTCCTGCAGATCCTTCAGGCTGAACGTAGCGAGCACGCCGTCGCCCATGAATTTCAGAAGCTCTCCGCCCCGGTCGAGCACCGGCGGCACGATGCGTTCGAAATACTCGTTCACCAGGGTCCCCATATGGGCGCCCTCGGTGCGTTCAGTCAGCGCGGCATAGCCGCAGAAATCCATCAGCAGAATGGCGGCATCGATCCGTCGGAGCGAACCGCACGCAATCCCCGACATAGACAAAACCACGCCGCTGGCCACCACCACCGGAGATCATGGCGGTTTTGCCCGAGGCCAGCCGGTTGGCAAAAATCGAGATCGCCCCCGAATAGGGCGAACCCGGATCCTATCGCGGCCCGTAAATATTGAAAAATCTGAAATCTGTCGTCGGCACGCCGTGGACGTTGCCTGCGACCCGCGCATGCTACTCGCAGCCGAGCTTGTCGGCACCATAAGCTGTGAGCGGGCGCTTTTCGGCATCCTCGGTCAACGGCACGGCAGGGTTATCGCCATAAACGGCAGCGGACGATGAATAGACCACGGGGACTAGGCCTGCCAGGTTAGCATTCCGCGCGGCATCGAAAACGTTGACAGCGCCTGTCAGGTTCACGCGGTGGGTCAGCCCCCAGTCCTCGTTCAAACGCTGGACCGACGCAATCGCCGCGAGATGAAAACACCCGTCCATCCCGGCCATGGCGTTGGCGACAACATTGGCATCCGATACATCGCCGATGACGATATCGTCGATCCCCGGCACGTTCGCGCGCTTTCCGGTCGAAAGGTCATCGAGGATCCGCACATCGTAGCCTGCCGCAACAAGCGCATCCACAAGGTGCGAGCCGATAAAGCCGCAGCCGCCGGTAACAAGATAACGCGCCGAAGAAAATTCTCCTCAGGGTTGGCCGCTTTGGGGTGCGCAGGCTAGGCCAATCGGGGCCTGATTTGAATCACTCGAATTGAAGCCCCGTATTGTTGCTGCTCTCCGGCACAGTCCTTGGGGATCGGTCCTAATAGAGATAAGATCGCGCTCCCTCATCTACAATCCGGATTTTGCCATGGAACCCGTTATTCAAAGCTTTCTTGCCGGTTTCCCGGTGCTTCTGCTGCATTTCGTCGTCACCCTGGGGATGCTCGGCATTGGCGTGACCATCTATCTGTTTGTGACGCCGTATCGCGAGCTCGACCTGATCCGGAACGGCAATACCGCTGCCGCCGTCTCCATTTCCGGCGCCATTATCGGCATGGCGATCCCGCTGGCGATCTGCATGGCCACCAGCGTCAACATCTGGGATATCGTGATATGGGGGGTCGTCACCCTGCTGATCCAGATTCTGGCCTACCGGATCGGCGATGTCCTGCTCAAGGACGCGCCGACCCGAATCGAAAACGGTGAAATGGGGGCAGCAATCCTGATTGTCGGCATCAAGCTTGCCATCTCGTTTATCAACGCCGCCGCGGTGGCGGGCTAGGCGCCAGGATATGCAGGCGCATTTGCAGCCGGAACCCGGTAGCCGGGTATGAAACTTCGCGACATCATCGCGCTAGGGTTTATCGTGATCCTGGCGATTGGCGGGCGCTTTATGAGCAGCGGCACGCCGGGGGGCGACGAACGTCGGCCCGATCCGCGCCAGTTTGCCCCGCGGGTGGCCGTCGCGCCGCAGCCCGAAACGCCGCGCGGGGCGGGACAGCTATTGCCGTCCGAATCCTTTAACGATCCACGCTTTATTGTCGAAGTCGGCAACAAGCAGAGCCCGTCGACCGGCACCGCGTTTTCGGTTAACCGGTCGGGTGTCTGGATCACCGCACGCCACGTCACCGATGGCTGCGACATTGTCGGGCTGAAACAAAGTAGCGGGCGGCTAATCAGGGTCCGTCGTGTTCAGCACGAAGGCAATTCCGATATCAGCTTGCTATGGACCGGCGGCGGCACGCCGGCAATGCCCATTGTCCAGCCGCAGATACGTATCGGCGATGACGGATATTCTTTCGGCTTCCCCAAGGGTAACCCGGGCGATGTGCATGCCCGCGTGCTGGGCCGAGGGCGAATGCTCGCGCGCGGCCGTTATCAGACCGACGAGCCCGTCGTCGCCTGGACCCAAGTCAAGCGCGTGCCGGATATCGGCACAAATCTCAGCGGGATCAGCGGCGGGCCGTGGGTCAACGCGCGTGGAGAGGTCATCGGCGTACATGTTGCAGGCGCACCGCGGCGGGGACGGTCTTATTCCACGGCGCCGAGCAGCTTGCTGGCAGCAATCCGCACCAGCGGCGTCCGGCCCGTGGCGGATTCGAGCGCCCTACCGAACAGCCAGTCCCTAAACCCGCGCCAGTTCAATCAGTATGGCGACGGGCTGCGCCGCCAGCAGACGGTCGCGAAGGTGATCTGCCTGGTCGGCGAAAAATGGAAACGCTTGGCCCGTGAGAAACGGGGTTAGTGCGCTTATCCTCGTTTAGGCTCCGGCCAACTTCGCCGTCAGGCGACGTGCCAGCGCGCCGACGACACGGCGGCGATACCATGGGCGCACCGTTGTTGTAAGCATCGGCTTGGCCTGGCTGCGGACCATTTCACGGATTTTATCCAGCGCGTCATCGTCCAGCGGCCTGCCGACAAAATCGTCCAGACCCGTCACGATATGCGGAGACGGGTTGACCGCCGTCAGCGCGATGGCGATATCGGCGACCTTGCCGTCGTCCATCGTTACCCGCACGGCACAGCCCGCCAGCGGAAAGTCGATGGAGCCGCGAATGCGTGATTTTTCATACCCCGACACCGTGCCCGCGACCGGTTTGGGCAGACGGATAGAAACCAACAGCTCATCGGCTTCGAGCGCCAGGTGGTCCATTCCGTCATCGCGGTACAGATCGACCAGCGGAATCGTCCGGGCGCCGTTCGGCCCTTTAAGGTCAACCTCCGCGCCATAGACCAGCATGGCCGGCGCGACATCACCCGAAAACGCGGCGAAGCAGCGCTTGCCGCCAGGCGCGACATGACAGACATCGCCCTTGTGCTTCAGGCAGAAATTGTTGCTTTCACGCCACCACTGGGACTGGTTGTAGAACAGGCAGCGTGTATCGAGGCACAGATTGCCACCGATGGTGCCGTATCGCCGGTGGGTCGGTCCGGCGACCGAGGCCGCCGCCTGGGTAATCGCCGGATAATCCCGCCGCAGGTCGGCATGTGCTGCCAAATCCGACAGTTTGACCCCGGCACCGATGCGCAGCCCGCCATCCCCGCCCGATATTTCCGATATTTCCGTGATCGCTGCGATGGCCGTCAGATCGATCATGGTTTCGGGCGCTTCGATACCGCGCCGGACATTGACGATCATATCGGTGCCACCGGCGAGGTAGCGCGATCTCGCATCAGACGTCTTCAGCCTGACGGCCTCGGCTGCGGTTTCGGGGCGGTGCAGCCTGAATGCGGGCATATTTTCCATCGGCCTCTCCCTACTCCGCCGCCGTTGCGGAGCTGCGCATCTCGCGCTCCTTGTCTTCGAGTATCCGGAGCAGGCGGTCCGGTGTGACCGGTAGTTCATGCGCCCGCACACCCATCGCATCAGCCACCGCACTTGTCAGCGCCGGCAGGAAACCGGCAAGCGATGCCTCGCCCGCTTCTTTCGCGCCGAACGGGCCGTGCGGGTCAATCGATTCAACGATATGCGCCTCGATCGGCGGGGATTCGACAAAGGTCGGCACCCGGTAATCGAGCATGTTGCCGGAAATCAGCAACCCCTTGTGGTAGCGCGTCTCCTCGGTCATCGCCTGGCCCATGCCCATCCAGACCGAGCCCTGTATCTGGCCTTCGACCGTCAGCGGGTTCAGCGCCTTGCCGCAATCATGGGCGACCCAGACCTGATCCACCTTGATCTCCGCCGTGTCGGGATCAACCGTGACCTCGACCACCTGGGCGGCATAGGCAAACGCCATGGAACCGCCGATGGCCGCCCCTCTATATTTCTTGCCGCCCCAGCTATCGGGGTGTGTATCGAAATTGCCTTTGACCGTGATCGTGCCGGTGCCCTCAAGGGCGGCCATGGCGACCTCGTCGAAGGTCATCCCTTCGTCCTGCGATCCGGCGCGGTAGGTCTCGCCCAGACATTCTACATCTTCGGGGTTCACATCGAACTTCTTCGCGGCCGCCGCGACCAGCACACCTCTGAGGTTCGTGGCCGCCTCGATCGCCGCATTGCCAACCATGTAGGTCACGCGCGACGAGTACGAGCCGTTATCCTTCGGCGTGACGCGGCTGTCAGCGGCGATGATCTTTACCCGCGTGGGATCGATGCCCAGCACCTCGGCGACGCACTGGACGAGAATGGTGGATGAGCCCTGACCGATTTCCGAGGCGCCCGTCAGAATGACGATGGTGCCGTCGAAATCGAGCTTCAGGTTGATCGTCGCATGCGGCTCGCCGGTCCAGTTCACCGGCTTGGACGCGCCCGACACATAATGCGAACACGCCAGGCCAAGCCCCTTGCCCGGTGCCAGATTGCCCTTCCGGTCTTTCCAGCCGGATGCTTTCTCGACGACATCGAGGCACTCGGGCAGGCCGTAGGAATTGACCCAGAGATCGTTGGCGACATGGCCCATTTCGGCAATCAGATTGGCGCGCCGCACCGCGAACGGGTCGAGGCCGAGCTTAATCGCCATCTCATCCATCGCATTCTCGAACGCGTGGCGTACATTGACGGTGCCGTGACCGCGGAACGCACCGCAGGGCGGCGTGTTGGTCAAGACACGCTTGCCGTCATAGCGCACGTTCTGGAGATCGTAGATCGCAAACAGCATCGAGCCGGAATACAGGATCGTGACAATACCATAGCCCGAATGCCCGCCACCGCGCTGGATGGTCTGGCAATCGATGGCGGTGACCTTGCCGTCCTTCGTCATCCCCATGCGGATCTTGACCGTCTGTTCGGGCCGGCCGCGATGGGTGATGAAGGTCTCTTCGCGGCTGATGACGGTCCGGACCGTGCCGCGCACGCGCCGCGCCAGCATGGCGGTGATCAGCTCGACATTAAGTGCTTCAGTCCGGGCGCCGAACCCGCCACCGAGAAATGGCTTGATCACGCGGATTTTTGATTTCGGCATTTTCAGAATTTTCGACAGCATCAGATGCACGTAGTACGGCACCTGGGTGCTGGCGCGGACGGTCAGTTCGTCACGCTCGCCGTCCCATTCGGCAAAGGCCGCATGGGGCTCCGTCTGCACCTGGCAGACCTCGGCGCAGTGATATTCGGTCTCATGGACCAGCTCCGCCTGGCCGAAGCCCGCGTCGACATCGCCGATTTCGTAATCGACATGGCGCTCGATATTGCCGGGCCGGTGATCGTGCAGATCCACCGACCCCTCGGCTATGGAATCGGCCGCGGTGAAATAGGCTGGCAGTTCTTCGTATTCGACTTTGATCAGATCGCAGGCCGCCTTGGCGATCTCGATGCTGTCGGCGGCAACGGCGGCGACCGGTTCGCCCTTGTAGCGCACACGGTCGAATGCTATCGGCAGTTCGGTGCGCGAGACGGGCAGCACGCCATGGCCCTCGTCGGTCTCGGAACCGGTGATGACCGCATGGACGCCGGGCAGTGCCTCGGCGGCCGAAATATCGACCGACAGAATGTGGGCATGGGCGACATCAGCGCGCTTGATGCAGCCGGTCAGCGCGGCATGGTCATAAAAATCAGCGGTGTAAAGCGCGCGGCCTGAAATTTTCTCAGGCCCGTCGACCATCGGCATGGGGACGCCGATGGATTTTATCGGTGCGGGGGGCAGTCCGTTTCCGTCCATCACGCGGCCTCCTGCTTCGAATTGGGGTTTGCCTTTATCTCATCGACCGCGAACTGAACCGCCTCGATAATTTTTACATAGCCCGTGCACCGGCAGATGTTTGAGGCCATTTCGGTACGGATGGTGTCCTCGTCCGGGTCCGGGTTGTCACGCAGCAGCGCCTCGGCAGCCATCACCATACCGGGGGTGCAGAACCCGCACTGAGCGCCGAGCTTTTCATGAAAGCCGCGCTGGATGGCATTCAAGCGTCCGCCATCGGACATCGCCTCGATGGTCTCTATGTCTTTGCCGGCGCAGCTTGCCGCAAGCGTCAGGCAGGAATGCTGTGCCTTGCCGTCGACCAGCACCGTGCACAGACCGCATTCGCCGCCATCGCAACCGATCTTGGTGCCGGTCAGCCCGACGACTTCGCGCAGATAGTCGACGAGCAGCAGATTTCCCGCAACGCCGTCATCGCGCTGACGACCGTTCACGGTTAGCGAAAGAAGAGATTTCATGTCCCGTCACCCGTTTTGCCCCGCCATTGCCTATAGCCGGGCTTGATTAGTTAGATATCGAATTGTTGAGCATTCAACAGTAATACGTTGCCATAGATGAGAAATGGCCGCAAGCGGCTGTATGTGCAGGAATTGCGCCACCACACCCAATAAAGGACTATTTAAACGGATCGTGAAAACCGACCTACCGTATCCGCGCTAGATTAGGTTACCCGTATCCGCGCTAGATTAGGTTACAGAATCCGCGAAGGACCGGGAACGTCATGGCAAAGATCGAACTCTATTCAGGCTTTCTCTGCGGATACTGCCTCGCGGCGAAGCGGTTGCTGAACCGCAAGGGTACCGATTCTGAGGATATTAAAGTCGGTTTCCACCCCGAACGCCGGGCCAAAATGGCGGAGCGCGCCGACGGACGGCACTCCTTGCCGCAGATCTTCATCGACGGGAACCACATCGGCAGCTGTGACGAGCTACACGCGCTGGACGCAGCGGGCAATCTGATCCTTCGACAGAAGATCGCGGACCACGAGGTGACAGCGCAAATGAACGTACCGAAGCTCTCCTTTAAGACCGGCAATACCGGTGGTCATCGACCGGAGCGCTGTCTCTTCCGTTTGGCCGGCGGCCAATGACCGGTCGAGCCGGGCTTCGGCGTCCAGAATCTGCGCTCCGAGCGCCCTGCGCCCGCGCGGACATTTTGTCAAAGCGCTCCGAGACCCGAGATTTCTGATCCGCCGACAGACCGAGTTGGTCGGATAGGTCGATCACGTGCCGCGAACCGGGATAATTATTGAGCTCCACGGCCGGCGCCATGCCCATCCTGCGCCCGGCGCGAAGATCGCCGACTTCCTGCGACAACAACGCCTTGATCCGACGGTTCTGAAGCCCGGAATAGGGCGCATCCGCCGCCCAAACCGGTGCCGCCGCGACAAGCAGCGATAGTGACAGCACAAATCGGATTTTCACGCAAAGTCTCCATCGGAACGGGGTACACAATCAGTACCATCACAGTGAACTGCCCCGTCTTCCGTTCCCGCGTACGGCGACTTACCGGCCGAACAGCTTTTTCAGGACATCTTCTGGTTTCGGTAACGCACCGCCAGAACCACCTTGTCTCGGGATCAGATTTTTGAGCCATTCGAGCGCCTTTTTCGGGTCCTTGACGATACCGTCAATGACACCGGCAAGATCGGGCTTGTAGCTGAGATTGTCCCACGGCCCCGACACGACCACCGGCACCTTTATACCGGACGTATCAGCGCTGCTGCCCTGCCCCTTGGTCGACGCAACGACCTTGGGTTCGATGCGGTAATTGACGCTGCGTTTCGGCATGTCGACCGTGCCTTTACCGCCGATACGCAGCAGCGGTGACAGCAGCTTCAGATCGTCATTGAGCAAAATACCGTTCACGATCTTGAATGTGCCGGACAGTTCGGCGAAATCGGTCTTCTGCTGCTCGCTTGCGGATGAATCAAGGAAGCCGCTGGCAGCATTGCGCACCAATGCACCGACATTGATACCCCGGATCGCGCCGTCGGCGAACACGACCTTGCCGTTGCCACCAAGAGCGGACACCATCGCCTTCTGGTTGCCGCCGCGCATCGCGACATCGACATTAGCGTTGAGCGCCCCTTCGATCTTGTCCATGTCGATAGCGTCTTTGAGCGCCGGGTTGGCCTGCAGCCCAGTGAGGTCCAACTTTAACGCCACGGCTGGGGTCGCGGTCGCACCATTGGCAGTGATCGTCGCCGTACCATTGCCGCCAT
>CAJIYX010000175.1 GCA_905181725.1 Alphaproteobacteria bacterium UBA830 | reverse complement strand
CATCGACATTGGCCTTGAGCGGGATCGGCTTTCCGCCGCGCAGGCCTTCATCCGATGTGATGATCAGGGTCGAATCCGAATCGTGGATGCGCCCGGCAATGGAATCCGGCGAGAACCCGCCGAAAATCACCGAATGGATCGCACCGATGCGCGCGCAGGCCAGCACCGCGACGGCGATTTCAGGGATCATCGGCAGATAGATCGTGATCCGGTCGCCCTTTTTCGCGCCATTGGCTTTGAGCACGTTGGAGAACCGGCAGACCTCTTCATACAGCTCGCGGTAGGTCAGCGTTTTGGAATCGCCGGGATCATCGCCTTCCCAGATGATGGCGGTCTGGTCGCCGCGGGTCGCGAGATGCCGGTCGAGACAGTTCACGGAGGCGTTGAGCGTGCCGTCGTGATACCAGCGGACATGCACGTCTTCATGCGCGTAGGAAACGTCCTTTACCTGGGTATAGGGCTTGATCCAGTCGATCCGCTTGCCGTGTTCACCCCAGAACGCTTCCGAATCCTCAACCGATTGCGCATACATCTCATTGTATTTTGTCTCATCGACCAGCGCCTTCTGCGCCCAGTCGGCAGGCACCGGAAAAAGATCGTTTTCTGACATGGTATTCTCCCTAGGGTGAACGGCCTGTTTGGCGCCGTTTCACCGGATTATCATTATTTATGACGCCACGGGCAAGGCGGGGCGGGCAAGGTGAACCGGGCAAGCTGGGCGCGGCATCAGCCCGCCCTTCACGCCGCGAGAAAAATCCCGCCGTCTTTGAGTGCGATCTTCACCGGCTCCAGCCCCTGGCCGGGGCAGGGGCCATCAACACAGATTCCGTCATCGATATTGAACAGTGCCGAATGCATCGAACACAGGATCATGTCCTTGTCATAGGACAGGAACGCATCCGGCTTCCAGTCGAGCGGCGCGCCGTAATGGGGGCAGGTATTCCGGTAACCGAAAACCTCAGGCCCGCGGCGGACGAGAAAGAACGGCTTCTGGCCGTCGATGTCCTCAAACCCCTTGCTGCCGGGGTCGGCAAGTTCATCCAGACGGCAGAGATATACCGGCGCGCTCATGACAGGATCCGGCCCGCTTCAGACACGGTCAGGGTTTGACGCCGCACATCTTGCACAGCAGTTTCCATTCATCCCTGCCGACCGGCACCACCGAGAGGCGTGACTGTTTGACCAGCGCCAGATCGGCGAGCTTCGGTTCCGCCTTCACGTCGGCCAGGGTCACCGGTGTTTTGACCGGCTCGAGCGCCTTGATATCGACCATGCCGAAACGGCCCGATTCATCGGTATGATCGGGATAGTGTTCCTTCACGATCTCGACGATTCCGACGATCTGCTTTTCGTTGACCGAATGATAGAAGAAGCCTTTGTCGCCCTTCTTCATGGCCTTCATGTTGTTATTGGCCTGGTAGTTGCGCACGCCGTCCCAGTGTTCGACGCTCTTTTTCACCTGATCGTCCCACGACCACGCGCCGGGTTCGGATTTAAAAAGCCAGTACTGCTTTGCCATCGGTCATGTTTCCTCGTGTCGCAAAGTGCGCCGTGGGTGTTCCGTGAATACATCACAGGGCCGGGAATTGGAACGGCGCGCGGGCGATTTCATTACGGAGAACCTGGCGCGTCGGCACGTCGCCAGACCACCGGGAACACGTCTTCATTGGCGGGAAATACACCGCGTTCGAGCCCCATCTCGTGTTCGGTTCCGGGGACCGTGAACGACGTAAGCGGTGCCGCCCATTTTGCATCGCCGCCAAAATAGCGGATCGAAAGGGCTACACGACGCTGTTCCAGCGACGCGTTCGGCCCGGCACCATGCACGGTCAGCGGATGATGAACCAGGCAATCGCCGGGCTCCATATCCCAGCTGACAAACCGGTATTCCGGATTATCGAATTCCTTGTGAAAAGCCGGACAGGGCGGCAAATCCCCAGACCCGCCTTTCAAAAAATTCTGTCTCGGCGGTGCGGGATTCGGGCGGTACAGCGTGTTCCATTTGTGAGAACCGGCAACATAGACGAGCCCGCTATTGTCCCGATTGACCGGTGTCAGAGCAATCCAGACCGACGCGATGTCATTGCCGTCGAACGGCCAGAACGGCAGATCATGATGCCAGTCCGTCGGCGCGGTGGTGCCGGGTTCCTTGATAAAAAGCTGATCGTATAAATAGCGCACATCCGGCACAACCATCAGCCGTGCGGCGATCTCGGCTGCAGGAGAGTTCGCGACGATATCCATAAATCCGAGACTAGTCCGGGCCATGTGACTGCTGACGATCGTCCGGCCCGGCCCGCCATCGGCATCGTCCGCCGCAACCAGGCTCACGGCCGTTTTGGTCGAATGGTCAACGCAAAGCGCCAGACTCTTTGCAAGCAGATCCGCATCGAACTGGCCACGAATGCAGACCACGCCATCGCGTTCATAAGTATGAATATCTGCCTCGGAAATCGGATGCTGTAACGCCATACCCGTCCCCTTAGTCGGCTTCCGCCCGCAGCGGGCGCGCCAGCAGTGCCTCTATCACGACACTGATATCGGCACCCTTGTTCAGCACGGCATCAACCGCCGTGGCGATGGGCATCTCAATACCGAGCTTGGCGGCCAGCGCGACGGCAGCACTTGCCGTGTAGACCCCTTCGGCGACCGAATGCCGCTCACCCAGAATTTCCACGAGCGTGCGGCCCGCGCCCAGCGCGAGGCCGAGCGAATAATTGCGTGACTGCATACTCGTGCAGGTCAGCACCAGGTCGCCCAGCCCCGACAGCCCCATCATGGTCTCCGGGCGCCCGCCCTTGGCGAGACACAGCCGGGTCAGCTCGGCGAGGCCGCGGGTGACCAGCGCCGCGCGCGCGTTGTCGCCGAAGCCCCGCCCCTCGGCGATGCCGCAGGCAATGGCCAGCACGTTCTTGATCGCGCCGCCGATCTGCGCGCCGATCACATCGTCGCCCGAATAGGGCCGGAACCGGTCGGAGCTCAACCGGTCGGCCAGCACCTGCGCGGCGGCGAGATCGCTGCCCGCGAGGGTGACCGCCGTTGGCCGTCCTGCCGCCACATCCGCCGCAAAGGTCGGGCCCGACAGAATGAAAACAGGATTCTGCGGGAAAATCGCTGCGACCGCTTCGCTCATCAACGCCAGCGTTTCCTGTTCGATGCCCTTGGCACAAACGATCAGCGGCGTCGGCGGCGGCAGGTGCCCGGCAAGCGGCGCGATGGTCGTGCGCATATGTTGTGCGGGGGCCGCCAGCAGCAGGGCGTCCGCCGTTGCTGCCTCTGCCAGATCGCCGGTAGCGCGTATCGCCGGATCGAGTGCCACGCCCGGCAGATACAACGTGTTTTCATGCGCATCGTTTATAGCCGCGACGATGTCGGCTTCATACGCCCAAAGGGTGACGTCGTTCCCGGCCCGACGCGCAGCAAGTGCAAGCGCGGTGCCCCAGGCGCCAGCACCGATGATCGAGATCATGTCGCGTTGGGACCAGATTGGCCCTGAGGTTGAGGGGCGGGTGTCAGGTTCATGGCGACCGAGATGCGCACGCCGTCGCCGCGATAGGGCCGCACCCCGTGCGACAGCCAAGACGGAAAGATCAGCATCAAACCGGCGCGCGGGCGCAACATTTCACTGGCGCCGATCGACTGGCCGCCTGGCATAGAAATGGCAAGATCGGGTGCCAGCATGGCGGGTGCGACGCCGCGCGGATCCTGAATTTCAAACTCACCGCCGAGCGATGGGTCGTCCCCAATACCGCCATCGTCGACGTAATAGCTTGCCGACCAGTAGGCGCCGGGATGGGTATGAAACTCGTTGCCGTTGCCGTCGCGGTTCACGTTGGCCCAGCAATTGGCCACCCAGGTGATCGGCACTGGACGGCCCGCCCGATCACATGTGACCTGCGCCGCCACGGCGCGCGCGGCATCCAGCAATGTCTTTACCGGCGCGCCGCCCCAGGTCTCGAATTCCCAGTCGGACTGCCAGCCGCCGAGATTGCTGTGCTGCGTACCCTTATCGGTTTTCTCGCGTTCCAGAATAAGCCGCTTCAGTTCGGCATTGAGCGCGGCGGCATCCGGCATCATACATTCGACGACCGGCGTCGGAAAAATCCCACTTATCTTAGCGCTGGCTTCCCGGTCGGTCATTTGGATAGCTTTTGCCGGTCGATGAAATCGCGCACAGAGCTATTATAGGCATCAGTCTCGACATGGATGACAAAATGGCCGCCGGTCGGGACCACCACGTATTCCGCACCTTCGACATTTTCCGCCAATTCGTCGGACAAATAGC
>CAJIYX010000174.1 GCA_905181725.1 Alphaproteobacteria bacterium UBA830 | reverse complement strand
CAAGCAGACAGCGGCGATGGAAGCCGAGTAGGGCGTGCGGCCCTTTTTTGACCGATTGCACGGGCTCATAGCCTCCCGTAGGTTCTGGGCAATGTCGAGTATAGCAAAATGACGGGCGAAAGACGGCAGCTTGCCGCGATTGTTGCTGCGGATGTCGCCGGATACAGTCGGCTGATGGGGGCGGATGAGGAAGGCACGATTGCCGCCCTGCGCGGTCATCGCCAGGCAGTGATCGAACCCAAGCTCGAAGAATTTCACGGTCGCATCGCCAACACCGCAGGCTACACTTTCCTGATTGAATTCCCCAGCGCCGTGGATGCGCTGCGCTGCGGTCGCACCGCAAACGGCTCGGTGGGCGGATATTGCCTGCGCCGACCTGCCAGCTTATCGCGGCACTTATACAAGCGGGCCGCATGGACGAAGCGCGCGCTGAAGCTCAGGGCCAAGTCGTGAAATTTCCCAAATATACCGCTGAGCAGGCCACCCGCAGCCATGTTTATAAGGAGGCTGAGGACATGAAACAATTCGTGGTGGCACTCCGCGAGGCCGGGTTGCCGGAATAGGAACTGTAATGATTGAACTATATCACCATTCGACATCCGTCTGCGCGGCCAAGGTCCGGCTTGCGCTGGCCGAAAAAAATCTCAACTGGAAAGGCCATTTCGTCGACCTGCTGAAGGGCGAGAATTTCAGCGAGGCCTACCGGCGGATCAATGCCAAGGCCCAGGTGCCAACGCTGATCTATGACGGACGGACCATCACCGATTCAAATATTATCAACGAATTTCTCGAAGATGCGTTTCCGGAAATTTCCCTGCACCCGACAGATCCGGTCGATATCGCCTTTATGCGCCACTGGGCAAAGCTTCTGGACGAAGAACTGCACGATTCCGCCAGTGTCATCACCTATACGGCGACGCACCGGTATTCGCTGCTTGAGCTTTCGAAGGAAGATCTGGAAGACTTTTTCGAACAAACGCCCGATCCCGTTTACCGGGCGCGCAAGAAAGCTTGGATCCTGGACGGGGTGGATGCACCTGATGTCCTGCAGGCGCTGCAGCGCTACGACCGCGCTCTGGAGCGGATGGAAGAAGTCCTGACGTCGAGCAAGTGGCTTGCGGGATATGCCTATTCGCTCGCCGACATTGGGCTGACGCCGTATATCAACCGTCTTGCGATGCTTAATTTTTCCGGCTTCTGGGACGGGCGCCCACATGTGGCCGACTGGTTTGAGCGTATCCGGTCGCGGCCGAATTTCCAATCGGCCGTCATGGATCATATTCCGGCAGAGCTGATTGCGCAGATCGCCGAGCGCGGTCGTGAAAGCTGGCCGGTCTTCCGCCACAAGCTAAAGACCGCCTGACAGCGGCAGGGTCTCAGCAAGGCCGGATGTCAGCGAGACCGGGTATCAGCGGGAACGGGCAGCGCCGCGGCCCGAGGCGGCAAAACTTTTCGTATTGGCTTTTGCGCCGGGCGTCTTGATCGATCCTGAGCCCGGGTCAAACTGGCCGCGTTTGATTTCCTCGCCGGGATGGCTTGCATTGACGTCGCGCTTCTTGGCCTTCTGTCCGGCTTTCGCCTTTGCCCGTTCGCGGGCGCGTGCTTTGGTCATGATCTGGTTGCCTTTCCGTTTGCGGTCGGTTTCCGGGAGAGAGCCGTGCCCTGATGAGGCATCAGGCAGCCGATAATTCTGCAAGGGCACAGTATAGGGCAGTTGCCGCGCTTCCCCTACCGTCTTGACCAGGGTCCGAAATCCGGGAACTCTGGCGTTATGAAAAGCGCGAAAAACGGTGACATCGTTATCATCGGCGGCGGTATTGGCGGTCTGACCATGGCGCTGTCGTTGCACCAGCGTGGTATTCCGTGCCGGGTGTTCGAGGCAGCATCCGAATTCCGCCCGCTTGGCGTCGGCATCAATATGATGCCCCATGCGATCCGCGTGCTCTCGACGCTCGGGCTCGAGGAAAATCTCAACCGCTACGGCGTCGAGGCGAAGGAATTCGCCTATTTCAACCGCCACGGTCAGGAGATATTTACCGAACCCTGCGGCCGTTTCGCGGGCTACGAATACCCGCATTTTTCGATTCACCGCGGCGACCTTCACCAGGTTCTGTATGAAGCCGTCGTCGAGCGCCTGGGTGTGGGCGCGGTATCGCTCGGTCATCGCTGCGCCGGTGTCGAACAGGATGCCGACGGCGTGACGGTGCGGTTCGAGGATGCGCCCGAACAGCACGGGCGCATCGCTCTTGCCTTTGACGGGTTTCATTCGGCCCTCCGCCATCAGTTCTATCCCGATGAAGCTCCGCCACAGTTCGGCGGGATCAATATGTGGCGCGGTGTCACGCGGCGAAAGCCGTTTCTGACCGGCGCCAGTGTCACCCGGGTGGGCACGGTCCAGGTCGGCAAGATGGTGATCTATGCGATCCGCCAGTTCGATGACGGCACCCAGTTGATCAACTGGAATACCGAGCAGCCGCGCGACGACCATAAGCTCAATGACTGGGCGACGCCCGGCCGGATCGAGGATTTTATCGAACCGTTCGCGGGCTGGAAGTTCGACTGGCTCGATATCCCGCAGTTGATCGCCGATGCCGAGTTCATTCTCGAATACCCGATGGTCGACCGCGATCCGGTTGGCCGCTGGGTGTTCGACCGTGTAGCACTGATGGGCGACGCGGCGCATCCAATGTATCCGCGGGGCGGCAATGGCGGCGCGCAGGCAATTCTCGATGCGGAATGTCTGTCAGGCCTTCTGACCGAGCACGAAGACCCGGTCGCGGCACTCCGGATGTTCGAGGCCGAACGTCTGGAGGTCGTCAACAGGATCGTCCTGACCAACCGGGATCAACCGCCGGATTACATTATCGAGACGGTCGACAATCTGACCGGCGGGGCACCGTTCGAGCGTATAGAGGACGTGATCGACCCGGCCGAACTGGCGGCAATATCGGACCGCTACAAGGACACTGCGCGCTACAGCAAAGAGGCGGCATGCGGCCGGTGAAAAGGTATGCCGATCTGCCCGAAATCACCTTGCAGCAGGTTCAGAATTTCTTGGAGCATTACAAGGATCTGGAGCCGGGAAAATGGGTCAAGATCGGCGACTGGATGAATGCGGAAGCGGCGCGCGGGCTGATCGGCGACGCGATTGAGCGCGCCGGGCCGGTCTGACTGCCGGGTTAACGCCCCACCGAATAGACCTCACCCGATTGCAGCCCGGCGATGAACCGGGTCGCTTTCCCGGTGCCGTGGACGGCGATTGCTTTATCGATGGTGGCCGGCAGATCTGCCACCCCTCGGTCGGTCAGCTGTCCCCGGTTGAACCCGACGATCCGCAACTGGCGCCGGTCGGCGGACGGGACGGCGAGGTCCGGCGCGCCATCGCCATTTATATCGGCGATCGCAGACAGGCGCACCTCTGTCGATCCGGTCTGGTGGTTCGAAAAACCGGGTTTCTCGCCGACCTTGATCAGTTTGCCCTCCTCGAGCGCATATAAGAACAACGTGCCGCCGATATGCGGCGTCTGGACATAGGCGATCTCTTTGCCGGAACCGCCCCGAAAGCTGGCGATCCCCGCGATGTTGAGCCAGCGGTTGGCGTGGCCGATGAACTCTGTCGTGGCTATCTCGGAAAGCTTGCCGTTCCGCAGGCCATATACCGTGACCGCAGCCCCATGCGTCATCGACGTGCGGATGGTGATGATCTCGGTCTTGCCGTCGCCATCGAGGTCGGCAAGACGCGGGTACCGGTCTTCGAAAACCTCGGTATCCGGCAGTGCAAGTTTTAGATACCCGCCTGCGCGGGTTGTGACCCGCAGAATGGATCCTTCGAAGGTATCTCTGAGAATGCCGTGCCGGTACCGATTGGTCCGCCCTGCATACCAGGCAGCGCTGATGTCGCCGGGTTTCGGACCGGTTTCTATCAGCGCGTCCGGCAGACCGCCGGGGGCTGGCCGCCGATCTTCGGGGACGATTTCTTTCGGGATCGATGCCGTCTCGATTTTTTTGGCCGTCCATACATCCTGCGCCTGTACGGACGGGGAAAGGCCCAGAAACAGGATGGTAAGCAGGGAGACGGCAATAACGCCGCGAAAGTGTCCCGTCATTCGCATCGGTGCCTAAATCTTGCCCAGCGCCGTCAGCACCTTTTTCGGTGTAAACGGCATGCCGGTCAGCTTGGCCTCGAACGGTGACAGCGCATCGTTCAGCGCGTTCATCACCGCAGCCGGTGCGCCGCAGGTGCCTGCCTCGCCCGCACCCTTGGCACCCAGGTCGGAATCCGATGTCGGCGACGTCGCATGGCCGCAAACGATATCCGGAAGTTCGGCCGCCATCGGCACCAGGTAATCGGCCATATTGGCATTCAGCATCTGGCCCTGATCGTCATACAGGCATTCTTCCCACAACGCGCCGCCGAGGCCCTGCACCACGCCGCCGCGGATCTGTTCGTCGACCAGCAGCGGGTTGATGACGGTGCCGCAATCCTCGACGCACCAGTGGTTCAGCAATTTGATGAACCCGGTATCGGTATCGACCTCCAGATAAGACGCCTGCGCGCCGTTGGTGAAGGCAAACGGGAACTTGCGCGGCACGTAATGCTTGGTGGCGACAAGTTCGGCCTGAAAGCCGTCGGGCAGGGTGTCCGGGCGGTAGTAGCAAATACGGCCAATCTCATCGAGGCCGATGCGCTCATTGCCGGTATCGTCATCGACGACGACGCCTTCACGGATATCGAGCGTGTCGGCATCTTCCTGCAGCATGGCCGCCGCGGCGGCCAGTATCTGAATCCGCAATTGCCGGCCCGCTTGGGCCACCGCTTCTCCGCCGATACCTGCCGCGCGTGACCCCCACGTGCCGCCGCCATAGGGCGTGTGCTCGGTATCGCCGGTGATAATCTTCAGGCGCTCCGGCTTGACGCCGACGGCGGTTGCCGCAACCTGTGAGATCACGGCTTCCATGCCCTGGCCCTGTTCGGTCGCGCCCGTGGACACAAACACGTTGCCCTTGGCGTCGAGCCGCAGCGTCGCGCCGTCCTGTGCCGAGATCCGTGCGCCGCCGACGCCGTAGAACATGGCGGACGGGTTGGTGACCTCGATAAAGCTCGCGAAACCGATGCCGCGATAGATTCCCTGGTCGCGTTTGGCGGCACGGTCGGCTTTGAGCGCCTCGTAATCCATCGCCGCGAGCATCTTGGTCATGCATTCTTCGTGGCTCAGGTTTTCGAACGGCATGCCCTGGGCCGATTTCTTCGGATAGGAATCGTCCGCGTGGAAGTTTTTCTGACGGAACGCCACGGGGTCCATCCCCACCTTGCGCGCCGCCTGATCGACCAGTCCCTCGGTGACCGCGCATTTGATCGGATGACCGACCGCGCGGTACTGGCACATCATCGCCTTGTTCTGATAGACGACGTTTGCCTCGGCCCGGTAGTTTTCGAACAAATACGGCCCGCCTATCATGTTCACGACCTGGTTGGCCTCGATGGCACTTGTCCGCGGATACATCGAATAGGGGCCGACCCCGGTCAGATCGTCGATCTCGAACGCGGTGATCGTGCCGTCGGCCTTGATGGCGATCTTGCCCTTAACCCGGTGGTCGCGGGCGTGAATGTCGCTGGTGAAGCTTTCCAGCCGATCGGCGATATATTTCACCGGGCGTTTGAGCATGATCGACAGGCCGACCGCCGTAACTTCGTCGGGGAACGTGTGGACCTTGATGCCGAACGATCCGCCGACGTCGCGGGTGATGACCCGGACGCGGTGTTCTTCCAGCCCGAAATGGGTCGCCAGAATGTTCTGGATCATGTGCGGACACTGGTTGTTGTGCCACACCGTCAGTTGGTCTTCGGAAGATTCATAATCGGCGACCAGCCCGCGCGTTTCCAGGCAGACGCCGGTATGACGCCCGAAGATGAACGTATCCTCTATGACGTGATCGGCATCGGCATAGGCCGCATCGACATCGCCGAAATCGGCGTTGCGTCGCCAGGCAAGATTGTCGCCAAGGCTTTCATGGATCACCGGCGTATCGGTATCGAGCGCTTTTTCGGCATCGACGACGACCGGCAGGACTTCCCAGTCGATCTCGACCAGGGCAGCGGCATCCTCGGCTTCGGCACGGCTATTGGCGACGACGGCGACGATGGCCTCGCCCTGCCAGCGCGCGGCATCGAGCGGCAGCGGGTATTGCGGCGCTGATTTCAGGCCTTCGAGATGGGTCAGCACGCCCACCCAGGGTGTGCAGATCTCGGCCATTTCCTGCGGGGTGACCACGGCGACGACGCCCGGCATGGCCTTTGCTGCCGTTGTATCGATACCGTTGATCTGTGCGTGCGCGTAGGGCGAGCGGACGAACGCCGCATGCACCATGCGTTTAAGCTCGATATCGTCGACGAAGGTACCCTTGCCCTCGGCGAGGCGCGGCGCGTTGGGACGGGGGACCGAGCGGCCGATATATGAATTGGGGCGGTCGAGAATCCAGCGGCCGGTATCCTTCGCGATTATATCGTTCATGCCGATGCTCCTTTTCTGCCCACCGAAGCTCCCGTTTTGCCCGCCGACGCCCCCATTCTTCCCATAGTCCCACGCGTCATTTCGACGGCATCGACGATGGCCTGATAGCCGGTACAGCGGCAGTAATTTCCCGAAATGTATTCGCGAATTTCATCGCGGCTGGCATCGGGTTTGCGTTCCATTAGTTCGGCGATGGTCAGCAGCATGCCGGGGGTGCAGAACCCGCATTGCAGGGCGTTACGCTCGACGAACGCGTCCTGCAGAGCGCGGATCTCACCGGTTTCTGTCACCCCTTCGATGGTCCATACATCGGCACCGTCAGCCTGGGCGGCGGCCATCAGGCAGCCGCGGACGATACGCCCGTCGACGCGGATTGTGCAGGCACCGCAGACGCCGTGTTCGCAGCCGACATGGCTGCCGGTCAGGCCGACGTCGTAGCGCAGGAAATCGACCAGGTTGGTGCGGGCCTCGACCCGTTTGGTGATTTTCTCGCCATTGACGGTCAGTGAAATATCTACGTTTTTATCCATGTTCAGGCTCCCGCCAGCGGGGCGAGGGTGCGTTTGACCAGCACGCCCGCGAGGTGTTTGCGCATCGGCCCGTCGGCGTTGAGGTCATCCGGCGGGTCGAGTTCTTCCTTGAGAGATGCTGATAGCTTTTCGGAAAGCTCGCCCGACCAGCTCTGTCCGTTCAGCAGTGCGGCGGTCTGCGGCGCTGAAACGGGGCGGTCGCCCGCATTGAAAAATATCAGCCGGGTATCGCCGAACTTTGCACCGTCGAACTGCAGGTGGGCACACAGCCCCATAATCGCGTAATCGCCATGCCGGCGGGCGAGTTCCATAAAACCGGATTTCCAGCCCGCGGCGATCTTCGGCACGGAAACGGCGGTCAGGATTTCGCCTTCGCCGACGGCGGTCTCATACAGGCCTTTGAAGAAATCGGTGGCGGCGATGTCCCGCGTACCACCCTTGCCGGCGACATGCATGGTTGCTTCGAGCGCTACGGCGCAGGCGGGCAGTTCGGCCGCCGGATCGGCAAACGCGATGGAGCCACCGAACGTGCCGCGATTGCGGATTGCCGGGTGGGCAATGTGTTCCATGGCGGCGGCGATCATCGGTGCGTGGGTCGCGACAAGGTGGGACTCCTCGACATCGACATGCCGTGTCATCGCGCCGATTCGGATCGTGTCACCAGTGTCTTCGATCCCGGCAAGCCCATCGATCCGATTGATATCGATCAGGATTTCAGGTTCAGAGAGCCGCATATTGAGGGTTGCCATGAGGCTTTGGCCGCCCGCGATTATTTTTGCATCGTCGCCGTGTTCGGCGAGCAGGCTAAATACATCATCGAGGGTTGCAGCCCGCGCATACCCGAAGGGTGCCGGTTTCATAGACTTCTCCCACCTTGTCGTTTTATGGTGCTGCGCACCTGCTCAATTAGGGGTTATTCTGACCCCCGCCGCGCAGACGTCAAGGAGGATGGATGGCAGACCTCGGTACTCATATTGCCGCACCGTCGCAAATCGCCGGCGATGCGCCTTCACGGCGTCGTTTGCCGCCGGCAGAGCGGGAACGTCAGATCGTCGACGGGGCGATCCGCTATTTCGCAGAGGTCGGTTTTGAAGGTCAGACGCGGGAGCTTGCCCGGCGTCTTGGTATTACGCAGCCGCTGCTGTTCCGGTATTTTCCGACCAAGGACGATCTGATCGACCGGGTCTATGAAGAAGTCTATCTGAGCCGATGGAAGGATGAGTGGCCGGAAGGGCTGAAAGACCGTGCGCTGCCGCTGGAAGAACGACTGGTGCGCTATTACGAGGATTATGGCGCGGCAATCTTCGACTACGAATGGGTCCGTATCTTTATGTTCTCGGGCCTGAAGGGGGAGCCGATCAACCGGCGATATCTTGAAATCGTGCGCGAAAAAATTCTGTGCGTCATCTGTGCTGAACTGCGTCATGATCTTGGCCTGTCGCCGCCGTCTGAACTGCCGATCAGCAAAGAGGAAATCGATCTCTACTGGTCATTGCAAGGATCCATCTTTTACGTCGGCGTTCGTGAATGGGCATATCAGGAACCAGCGCCGGATGAACTGAGTGTCTATATCCGCCGGACGGTACGGACGTTCCTGGGTGGGGTCGAGCCCGTTCTGCGGGAGCTTCTACAAGCCGGGAAGCCGTCCTAAAATTGTTGACCGGTTCCTATGTCTATCTAAATTTAGGATCCGATAAATAGGGAGAACAATCATGAGCCTCAATTCGCTGGACCACTGTTCGATCCGCACCGTCATGCTTGACGCGACCCGCGATTTTTACACCGACATCCTCGGTATGGATGATGGCGACCGGCCCGATTTCCCGTTTCCCGGTGCCTGGCTGTATGTCGACGGCGCCGCCGTTCTGCATCTGGTCGGTGTTGATCCGGATGATCCGTCGGGGCTTGAGAAATATCTCGGCGGTGCAACCGATGCCGCGTCGCTTACCGGCTCCGGGGCGTTTGATCATATCGCCTTCCGCGCCAAAGACCCCGATGTGATGATCGGCCGGATGAAGGAAAAGGGATATCCGTTCCGTGAACGCCAGGTGCCCGACATGGACCTGTTCCAAGTCTTCGTCGACGACCCCAACGGCATTACGGTCGAGCTCAATTACTGGGCAGAAGATCAGAAGGCGGCGTAAGAATATGGCCGAAGCTCCCGCGATCGTGCGGTCCGAAGAAACACCCGGTTATCAGGAAATGGTCGAGCGCGCCGCGGCGCTGACGCCCAAACTGGCCGCCCGGGCCGAAGAAGTTGAAAAGACGCGCATTATCCACCCCGATACGGTGCGTGATCTGTGGGACACGCAGTTGTGGTCGGCGGTAAAGCCCAAACGCTACGGCGGGCTAGAGCTCGGTTACGGGGTCTTTATTGATCTGTCGGAACGCATCGGGCGTGGCTGCGCGTCAACGGCGTGGATTTACGGCAATTTGCTCAGCCATGACTGGATGCTGCCGATGTGGAACCCGGAGGCGCAGGACGAAGTGTGGAAAGACAATCCGACCGCGCTGATCGCATCGTCACTTGTCGCCACCGCAGGTACGGCGAAACCGGTGACCGGCGGGTATGATATTTCGGGCCAGTGGCCCTATTGTAGCGGCATCGATCCGAGCGACTGGTTGATGATGGCCGCCATGATCGACGATGGCGGCCCACGCCGTCCGCTCTGGCTGGTGGTGCCGCGCGCGGCGTTCGAGGAGGTCGACACCTGGCAGGTCAGCGGGCTGGTCGGCAGTGGCAGCCGCGATGTGAAATGCGATGGCGTGTTCGTTGCCGAACATATGACCCTGGTGCCGGGCGAAACACGTGGCGGACCGACGCCGGGTTCTGCTAATGTGCCGGGTCTGTTGTACCAGCTCCCGGTGCTCGGGTTGTTTCCGCATATCTTGCTGGGGCCGATGATTGGCATCGCGCAGGGCGCCTATGACGACTACGTAGCCGAAATCCGCAAACGCACTGCGACCTACAATTCATCCAAGCTTGCCGAACACGTGCAGATCCAGATGAAAGTGGCGGAGGCCGCGACGCTGATACAGGCGGCGCGGTTGCTCGGCCATGACAACATCCGCGAAGCCGAACGGATTGCAGAATCCGGGCGTGTGCCGACGGTGGAAGAGAAAATCCGCTGGCGGCGCGATGGGGCCTATGGTGCGCAGAACTGCGTCAAGGCGGTTCAGTTTCTGCAATCGGCGATCGGGGCGGCCGGAAATTATCTCAGTCACCCGTTCCAGCGCCGGTTCCGCGACATGCATGCCGCAGCGTCGCAGATCCAGGTGAATTTTGATATCAACGGCGCGGAGTTTGGCCGCGTCCAGCTGGGGCTCGATCCCATCAATAAAGCCGTCTAACGAGGAAACAGAATATGCCCCGTCTGCCTGCGCTTTCGCCCGAAGAAGCCGGCTCGGTCCAGAAAGACCTCGGCATTTACACCGACAACATGGGCGGCACGCTGCCCGACAGCGGCCATTGTCAGAGCAAAATAGCTTGATGCAGAGTAGGGCGTTCTCAAGCCCGTGCTGATGAGAAATCCGTTCCGTTATTTCAACTCTTCGCCCGAGATCATATTCCTGACGGTGATGATCTATGTTCGGTATCCGCTGTCGCTGCGCGAGGTCGAGGACCTTCTGTTCGAGCGGGGCATCGATATCTGCCACGAGACGGTGCGTTTCTATTGGAACCGGTTTGGCCTGATGTTTGCCGTAGAGATCCGGAAGCGGCGAGTTCAAAGTCATTCATATTCACGGTGGCGCTGGCACCCGGACGAGGTGTTCGTGAAGATCAACGGCGAGACACATTATCTCTGGCGCGCGGTCTATCATGAAGGCGAGGTGCTGGAAGTTTTCGTTATGAAACGTCGGGATCGCAAGGCGGCGCTGGCGTTTTTGAAGCGAGCAATGAAACGTTTCGGTCAGCCGAAGGTGATAGTCACGGACCGGCTTCGATCCTATCGGTCAGCGATGAATTTGATCGAGAATGCCGCGGACCAGGAGTGCGGTCGCTGGCTCAACACGCGGGCTGAAAAATCACACTAGCCGTTCCGCCGACGGGAAGGCGCAATGTTGAAATTCAGGGACGTGAATACCCTGCAAAAATTTGCCTCAATACACGCCTCAATCCATAATCATTTCAATCTCGACCGTCAGCTCACGCCACGCGAAACTTTCAAGCAGAATCGCTTAGCCGCCTTGGCCGAGTGGCGTCCACTGGCAGTATGAACCCGTCGTCTCCCGACACATTGGAGACTGGTTCGCATTAGACTGACACCACCATGGTTCGGGTTGCCGACACGGACTTCGATCAGCAGTTCCTGGTTCAGCAATCCGCCATTGCCGAGCCGCAGGTTCGATCACTGTATCGACGGCGCTTTGGCGTCATAGACGCTCGCACAACCGATCAGCAGGAAGAAAAAGCAGAGGACGAGAAAACGCTTCACCGGGTGTTCTCTGAAAAAGCGGATACAATGAGGGTTGCAGCAGGGTAGCGGGATTCCGGTTCTTGCCAGCACCCCCTATTGGGGTATGAGTCGCAAAGAGACGTTCAGTAGTCATCAAGCGTAAAAGGGTAGGTACATCATGAAGAAATTGCTCATTTTCATCGGGGGGCTTGTTGTCCTCGTCATCGCGGCACTGCTGATCGCGCCGATGGTTATCCCCGTGGATACCTATAAAAATGAAATTCTGGCGCAGGTCGAAAAAGCGACCGGGCGGGAAGCCCGTATCGACGGCGATTTCGGGATTTCGCTGTTCCCGACGGTCAAGTTCACTGCCGGTAAATTCTCGCTCGCCAATGCGAAGGGCGGCAAGGCCGACAAGATGGTCAGTATTGAAGAGCTGAACGTTCAGGTCGTGATATTCTCGCTGATCAGTGGCAACGTGGTGATCGATTCCTTCGTGCTCGACAAACCCGTCATCAATCTGGAAGTTGATGTCCAGGGCCGTCCCAACTGGGTCTTCACCCCAGCGGCCGGCGCGGATGCGGGCAAGGCTGCGCCGGAGAAGAAAGACGCGGCACCCGCGAAAGCGGGGGGCGGTTCCGGGGGCTTGGGAATTTTGGGCCTCAAGCTTGGCGATGTCCGGCTGGTGGATGGCCGCATTGCCTATAGCGATGCAAAAACCGGCGATTTCCAGACGGCCGATGCAATCAATATGAGTGTATCGCTGCCGTCGATGACAAGTCCGATGGCCGCCAAAGGCTCACTGGTCTGGAATAAGGAGAAGATCTCTCTCGTCCTCGGGATCGACAACCCCAACGCGTTTCTTGCCGGCACACAGACCGGGCTGAACGCGGCCGTGACTGCATCGACGGTCAAATTCGATTTCAAGGGCAAGGCATCCAGCGAGCCGCATATAAAAGCGTCGGGCAGCATCGATCTCGATGTGCCGTCGGTCCGCAAGCTCGCGGCCTGGGCCGGCCAGCCAATGGACGCCCCCGGGACCGGGTTTGGCCCACTTAAGATCAACGGCCAGATCGGTGTCGACGGCCAGAAATACAGCTTCACCAAGGCTAAACTTTTGCTCGATGCCATTCAGGCGACCGGCGATCTCCGCTTCGACGGCAGCGGCAAGGTCCCTTATATCAACGCCGGGCTCGGCACCGGAATGCTCGACCTCAACCCCTATCTGCCGCCTGAAAAGAAGGCCGGTGAGGGTGCGTCAACGCCCACTGCCTCTGCAGGAAACGGCGGCAATGCGCAAAAGCCCGCGCCGCAGGGCTGGAGCACCGATCCGATCCACCTGTCCGGCCTGCGCGCGGTCAACGCGGATATCGCACTGAACGTTGCTGGGTTGATGATGCGGAAGATCAAAATCGGTAAATCGGCTGTGAATGTCGTGCTGAAAGGCGGGCGGCTGACCACGAAGCTCAATG
>CAJIYX010000173.1 GCA_905181725.1 Alphaproteobacteria bacterium UBA830 | reverse complement strand
GTTTGATCCATCTACATCATCCGATCGACGTCGCTATTCAGGCGTCCGCCGGAACATCACCGCATCACACATCGTGTATGTCGTGGATTCTTACGAGGAAGCCGTCGAAGATCTGCGTCCCGCGGTTACCCATGAAATCAGCGTTCAGGCCGAACGCGGTTTCCTCAAAATCTGAAAAATGTGTTCAATTTCGATGTCCCGAATGACGATCGCGCCATCGACGTGCTTGCCGAGGCGGGGATGTATCTGCTGGGCGATCCTGACAGTGTCGCAGCACGGATAGAAGAATTCTACAATGACGCCGGTGGGTTGGGGACATTTCTGATCGTGACCGGCAAGGACTGGGCGACCCGCAAAAAGCGCGCGCGCTCAATGATGCGGTTCATGGAAGAAGTAGCCTCGAAGCTCCACCATCTCGATCCTGCACTCTCCCGCGCCGCCGCGGAATAAGATACTCTCCGGCAGAGAAGACCTCTCACAGATGTCCTTTCCGACCTTCCCACCTGTCTTTATGGCGGCCCTGATTTGCTCCTGAAAATCCTATCTGTCATCGCACCTGTATTCCTTTGTGCCGGAATCGGGTTTGCCTGGGGCCGGACCGGACGGGCGTTCGACACACGTATGGTCGGCGCCCTAGCGTTGAATATCGGGATGCCATGCCTTGCGTTTTCGGCGCTCACCAAACTGAAGGTTACCCCCGAAGCCTTCGCCGAAATGGCTGGCGCCTATGCGCTGGTGCTCGCGTGTTTCCTCGTCGTCGGGTTGATCACGATTACCGTCATGCGGCTGCCGGCGCATACATTCCTGCCGGTATTCACGTCGTCCAATACTGGCAACATGGGACTGCCGCTCTGCCTTTTCGCTTTTGGTCCCGAAGGCCTGGCACTTGGCATCTGCATCTTTGTGATCTCGTCGATTTTCAGCTTTACCGTCGGCTGGAGCATCTATGCCGGGCGGGTCGCCGCCGACGTTTTCTATAACAACCCCCTGATATATGCGGTCGCGGTTGCCCTGGTCTTCATGTCCACGGGGATAGAGCCACCGGTATGGCTGGCCAATACGACAGCGCTTATGGGCGGGCTTGCCATTCCCCTGATGCTGATCTCGCTCGGCGTCGCGATTTCGAACATGAAGGCGGAAGGCGCAGGGCGCATCATCATCGTGTGTGTGATCAAACTGATCGCCGGGTTCTCCGTCGGCTATGGTATTGCCACCCTGCTCGGCCTCGAAGGGGCCGCGCGGGGCGCGCTGATCATCGAATCCGCCATGCCCGTCGCCGTTCACAACTATATGTTTGCACAGCGATTCAGCCGGAATACCGCGGATACGGCCAGTATGATCCTGATCTCTACGACGATCTCGCTCGCCAGTCTGCCGCTCCTGATGCTGATTGTTTTGTAGCGGGTAACGCGGATGGAAATCATCAGCCAGCTCAGCGATATCGTCGTTCCAGTTTTCATCTGCGTCGCATTCGGCGTGCTTTGGGCGAAAATTGGCACGCCCTTCGATACCGGCCTGATCACGTCGCTGGTCTATAATATCGGTGTTCCCTGCCTGATCCTGACGACGTTCCAGAAGGTAACGCTTTCCCCCGCGACGATGGCCGAGATCGCGCTGGCGACCCTCGCCTGCTACGTGTCATTTACCCTGTTGGCCTTTTTGCTGATCCGGGCCCTACGTCTGGAAACAGCATCCTATCTGCCGGCGCTTATGTTTCCGCTGACCGGCAGCATGGGCCTGCCGGTATCTTACTTTGCCTTCGGTGACCAGGGTCTTGCCCTTGCCATTGTCTATTTCGCGTTCGGGACCATCGGATCCTTCACGATTGGCGCGGCCATCGCCGAAGGCAAGGTCACGGTGCGGGGCCTTCTCCGTATTCCGGTGCTGTATGCTGTCGCGATCGCCCTCGTTATGCAGCTGACGGAGCTGCGGCTCCCCGCATGGATATTCAATACGGTCGAGCTGCTGGGCGGAATTGTTATCCCGGCCCAGCTCGTCGCTCTTGGTTTTTCGCTGTTGCAGCTCAAGGTTGGCGGTATGGCCCGCAGTGCTTCTCTTGGCGTCTTTCGTCTGGCAATGGGGGTGGCGGTCGGCTTTGCGATTGCCGAGCTGTTCGATCTTGACGGGGCGGCGCGCGCGATTGTGATCATTCAGAGTGCCATGCCGGTGGCGGTTTCGAGCTATCTTTTCGCTGAGAAATTCAATCGCCTGCCCGAAGAAGTTGCCGGGATGGTGGTGGTATCAACGGCAATTTCTTTCGTGACCCTGCCGTTTCTGTTATTGCTTGTCCTTTAATATATCGTTTTCCGCGCGGGACTAATTTGCTTGCCTGCACGTATTTTTGACCCCAAATGCAGGTTGTTGTTGGACAATTCACAATTCTCACTTTCGCCGACCGCGATACGGCTTCTGGTCGTGCTTGTCGTGGTCCAGGCTATCCGTGCGGTCCTGCCACTGGAATTCGATGCCTATCTGATCGTTTTTCTCGGCTTCGATCTGTTTCGTGGCGGGGAATTGAACCTTGTCTGGATTTATGGCGCCGTGACGTCGGTCTTCGTCCATGGCGGCTGGATGCACCTGTTGTCGAATGCGACATGGATTCTTGTGCTGTCGCCGCAGATTTATCCGCATTTGCGGGGTAAGCGTTTTGTTGCGTTTTTCGTTGCGACCGGCGCGGCCGGGGCGTTGACCCATGCCCTTCTTAACTGGGGGCAGAGCCAGATCCTTGTCGGGGCATCCGGTGCGGTGTTCGGGCTGTTGGGTGCCGGTGCTTATGTGATGATGCGCGGCCGGGACGGGTACTCGAAACCGACCGCGAAAGATTTCGCCCAGTACATTCTGGTGATGATGATCGTGAATATCGGCTATGCCGTCCTCAGCGAAGGCAATGTCAGCTGGGAAGCGCATGCCGGCGGCTTCTTTGCGGGATTAGCGCTTTTTCCGTTTATGCGCCGCCGGCCGCCCCAGCCTGGGCCCACGGTCGTCCAATAGCGGGCAGCGCCGCCCAGCAGGAAAACGCAGCACGGTAAGGGGTGAGACGCGCTTCATATTGGTCGAAGGCATCGCTGTTATATTAGTTTGTCATATGTCGTAAA
>CAJIYX010000172.1 GCA_905181725.1 Alphaproteobacteria bacterium UBA830 | reverse complement strand
TCAAAGCAAGTTTAGAGTCCATTTTTCGGCGAGCGGTTTTACGCGGGGGGCGTTAGGTGAGCCTGGAGGTTTGATACAAGGTGAATACCGCATTGACGACTGCAACGCGGTCAAGCTGACACTCAAGCTTTCTAAAGGTAAACCAACGATCGCCTTCATCACAGAAGCGCCGAAGTCATTTCTTCCTGACTTTTATGGTGCCAAACGATTGCGTTTCTAAGTTAAAAGGCAAGACGGGAGAGAAATTCGAACCGAATTCCGTATGGAACAGACCGAAAAAGCGATACAAAAAATACCATTGGCGTGCTCCCTGCCACCGTTGTGAGCTTGTTTCGTACAACTAGCAGCGTCAGACCCCGAGATAGCGCTCCTGCACTTCCTTGTTGGAGCTGAGCTCGGCGGAGTTGCCTTCCCAGACGACCTGGCCGCGTTCAACGATATAGTGGCGGTCGCCGATGCGGGTCAGCGCATCGACGTTCTTGTCGATCACCAGGATGGACTGCCCGCGTTCCTTCAGGCCTTCAAGGCACGTCCAAATTTCCTCGCGGATCAGCGGGGCCAGGCCTTCGGTCGCCTCGTCGAGGATCAGCAGCTTCGGGTTGGTCATCAGCGCGCGGCCGACGGCCAGCATCTGCTGCTCGCCGCCTGACAGCTGGTTGCCCATATTGCTCATCCGGTTGCCGAGATTGGGGAACATCTCGACGATGTGGTCGACCTCCCACGGCTTGTCGGTACCGGTGCGGTTGGCGGCGGTCGCGATCAGGTTTTCACGCACCGTCAGGTTCGGGAAGATCTGGCGGCCTTCCGGCACTAGGCCGAGGCCCAGCTTGGCGATCTGGTAATCCTTCAGGTTCCGGACTTCCCTGCCTTCGAACGTGATCGAGCCGCCATGGGTCGGCACCATGCCCATCAGGGAGCGGATGGTCGTGGTCTTGCCCATCCCGTTACGCCCGAGCAGGGATACGACTTCGCCCTCATTGACGGAAAACGACATGCCGAACAGCACCTGGCTGGTGCCATAGCACGTCTCAAGACCTTTTACCTCAAGCATGGCGGTTACTCGTCCTCGCCGAGATACGCGGAGCGGACCTCGGCGTTGTTGCGGATTTCTTTCGGCGTGCCGGTCGCGATGCCGCGGCCGTAGACCAGCACGGTCACACGGTCGGCAAGGCTGAAGACCGTATCCATGTCATGCTCGATCAGCAACATGGAATAGTCGCCTTTCAGATCGTTGAGAAACTTTCGCATGATTTCCGATTCCTCGGTCCCCATCCCGGCCGTCGGCTCATCGAGCAGCAGCATTTTGGGGCTGGTCGCAAGCGCCATCGCGATCTCAAGCTGGCGTTGCTGGCCATGCGCCAGGTTCCCGGCGAGGTTCAACGCCTTGTCGCCAAGCCCGACATCATCGAGGATTTTTTGCGCCGGCTCGATCAGGGTCTTGTCGCCCGATGCCCGCTTCCAGAATTTGAAGCTATGCCCGGCATGGGCCTGGATCGACAGGGCGACGTTTTCGAGCGCCGTGAAATTTTTGAACACGCTGGTGATCTGGAATGACCGTGCGAGCCCCATATGCGAGCGCTCGGGCGCCGTCTTGCCGGCAATATCGTTGCCATCGAAGGTGATGCTGCCTGAATCGGACTTGAGCATCCCGGCGATCTGGGCGACGAAGGTCGTCTTGCCCGCCCCGTTGGGGCCGATCACCGCATGAATTTCACCCGGCATGACGTCGAAGTCGAGGTTGTCGGTCGCAACCACGCCGCCAAAGGACTTGCACAGCTGTTCTACCTTGAGAAGAGGTTCACTCATCGGATATGTCCTCCTTCCCCGGCAGCATGCCCCACAGCCCCTGCTTCGCAAACAGCACGAGCAGGATCAGGATCGGTCCAAAATAGAACTGCCAGTACTCTGTGAAATTGGCCAGAAAATCTTCCATCATGAGATAGGCGAAAGCACCGAACAGCGGCCCGAACAAAGTTCCCATTCCGCCGACCATCACCATGATCATCAACTCGCCCGACCGGAACCAGTGCATGTATTCCGGCGTCAGGAATTCTGTGAGGTTGCCAAGCAGGAAACCGGCCAGACCACACACCACACCGGCGATCACAAAAGCCGCCAGCCGGTACTTAAACGTCGGAAAGCCGATTGCCTGCATCCGGGCGTCATTCGAATGAGACCCACGCACGACCATACCGAAGCGTGAATTGATGATCTTCCAGAGCACGAGCGCCGCGACGACCAGCGTCCCCAGAATCAGGTAGTACATGTTCCAGGTTTCGTTCAGATCAAAGAATGAGAAAAACTCGCTGCGCGTATCGATCGGCAGGCCGTCATCGCCGCCGAACGCTTCCAGGCTGATGCCGAGGAAATAGAACATCTGCGCCAATGCGAAGGTAATCATGATGAAGTAGATGCCGCTGGTGCGCAGCGAAATCAGCCCCAGGATGAAGGCGATAAAGGCTGTGCCGGAAATGCAGACCAGCAACTGCATCCAGCCGTTCGTGAGCTCATAATGCGCCATAATGCCAACTGCATAAGTGCCGAGCCCGAGATAGAGCGCATGACCGAAGCTGATCATCGCCCCGTAGCCGAGAATGAAATCGAGGCTCATGGCGGCGATCGAGAAGATCATCACACGGGCCATCAGATCGATATAGAACGGCTCGTCGATCATTTCCGATTCCGCGACCATCGGTAAAGCGGCCAAGATGAGAAACGATCCGATCAGGATCGACAATTTTAATTTACTAAGCATGACCTCACCCCGTCCGCGCAGGGAACAGGCCCTGGGGTTTGAAGAACAATATGACCGCCATCAGGATATAGACGAGCATCGAGGCAAGCGCGGGCCCCGCCGTCTGGGCGGCTTCGGAATCCACGATTTCGAGCATGAGAACCGGCAGGATCGACCTGCCGACGGTCTCGAAGATACCGATGATGAGTGAGGCGACCAGCGCGCCCCGGATCGAGCCGATGCCACCGATCACGATCACGACAAAAGCGAAGATCAGCATGTCCTCACCTATACCGGATTCAACCGATTGCAGCGGCGCCGCCATCAGCCCGGCAAGGCCGGCGAAGACCGCGCCGAGCCCGAACACCATGGTGTAGAGGAACCGGATATTGATGCCGAGCGCGCCGACCATGGGCCGGTTGCTGGCACCCGCACGGATCAGCATGCCCATCCGCGTCTTGGTGATCATCCAGAACAGACCGGCGGCAACCGCCATACCGACGCCAATGATGACGAGGCGATATACCGGGTAGGGCGCATCGGGCAGAATTTCCACATTGCCACTCAGCCACATCGGCAGCGTCAGCGGCTGTGCCTCAACGCCCCAGATAATCCTGACAAGCTCATTAAAAAACAGAATCAGACCGAAGGTGGCGAGCACCTGGTCCATGTGGTCGCGCTCGTACAATGTGCGCAGCACGACCAGTTCGATCAGTATCCCGACCAGCAGCATGACGGGAATCATGAGGACAAGCGATACGATAAGGCTGCCAGTCAGACCGAAGAAGGTCGACGCGAAATAGGCGCCCAGCATGTAAAGCGACCCGTGCGCGAGGTTGACGACGTTCATGATGCCAAGCACCAGCGTCAGACCTGCGGAAATCAGAAAGAGAAAAACACCGAACTGCATTCCATTGAGGAATTGTTCGATGAGCAATAACAAAGTCATCCCAAGTACCCCGTGTGTCCCCAGCATCCGCCCGTTCGGGGCTTGTTTTTCTTCAACCGGAAAATAACAAAAATGGGGAGCGCCACAAGGGCGCTCCCCAAAGAGCTATGCAGTAACGTGGATTACCACGCCATTTTGCATTTCTTGTAGTGGCTGTCTTTCGCCATTTCGGCGACCATGCCACGCACAACGATCTTCGGCTTGCCATCGGCATCCGCAATCACTTCGCGCTTGTAGTAGTTCTGGATCGGGCTGTGGTTCACATTGTAGGTGAACTTGCCCCGCGGGGATTTGATATCCGCTGTCCGCATGGCAGTCGTGATCGCCTTGTGATCCTTCAGGTTGCCCTTGGAGCCTTTGACGCCAAGATCGATCAGCAGTGCCGCATCATACCCCTGAACCGAGAACATCGACGGGTGTTTGCCGTACTTCTTGATGTAGTCCTTGATGAACTTCTGGTTCGTGGCAGTCTTGGCATCGCTGTTCCAGAACGTCGTGTGATAGCTGCCGATGGCGTTGGTGCCATGCGCACGGATCGTCCCGTAATCGACCGTGTAAACCGTGTAGAGTTTCACGGTCTTGTCGAGCCCGGCCGCCTTGTACTGCTTCATGAACGAGACGCCCATGCCGCCCGGCAGAAAGCCGAATATGGCGCTCGGCTTGGTCGCGCGGATCTGCGAGATTTCAGCCTGCCAGTCATTATTGCCGAGTTTGTAGAGGATCTTGCCTTTGGTCGGCGCCTGGTACTGACGGTTGAAGCCCGAAAGCATGTCCTTGCCAGCCTGATAATTAGCAGAAAGTTCGAAGACATCCTTGATGCCCTCTTTCTTCATCAGCTTGCCCATTGCCTCGGGGATCATGTCGTTGTTCCACGATGCCTGGAAGTAATAGGGATTGCAGTTCTTGCCAGCCATCCCGGACCAGCCCGCATTGGCGCTGATCAGATAAGTCTTCGACCGTGCAGCCTGTTTCCAGACGGCGGCGAGGACGTTCGACCAGGTGATACCGGCCACAAAGTTGACGCGTTCTTTCTTGATGAACTCGTTCATGACCGAACGGCCGACATCCGGCTTGTGCTGAGTGTCTTTCTTGGTCAATTCGACGTCCATGCCGCCGAACTTGCCGCCGAGGTGGTCAAGCGCAAGCTCGAAACCTTCAAAGCCATAGCGGCCGAAAATCCCGCGCCCGCCCGCGAAGCCCTGCATATAGCCGACTTTGACGCTTTCCGCCGCAACCGGCGCCGTAATGGCGGGTGCGGTGACAATGGCGGCAGCCGCAGCTGCAGCAATCAGAACCTGATTTTTCATAAGTCTCCCCTTGTGACTGTTATGTTACTGATCCAGGTAGTCGATCGTTCCCAGACCGTAAGTACGCAGGAGTGTACTGCATCGACCCCCGCTCTAAAAGCCCCGCCACGCAACAAATCGAAACAGTTTCAATCGTTAACGCCCTGATCTAAACAGGGGGCATGCTCTTTCAACGGATAATCACCTCCCTTTTCGCGCGCCCTGCGCCGCCCAGTTTCATGCCCGACCTACCCGGCGACGAGACGATGGTTCTGGCCGGAGAGATGCAGGCGTGCCTGAACCGCAGCGGCGGCACCCTGGCCACGATGCGCCGAACCAATGCGCTCGCTGGCCTGTTCACCGGTCTCTCGGCGGACGGCAAACTGCGATACATAGATGTCCTGAATTCGTTGAATGCGGCAGGCGGCAAGGCTGCAACCGACCGCTATTCGGATATCGAAGAAGCCGAGCTATTCGGGCGGTCAAGCAGCAAACTCGCCATGCTAGACGCCTTCGAAACGCCGGTGCGGCGGATGCTGGCCGCCCTGAACGGCACCACGAACGGCCCGGCGCTGATCGCCGAGATCAGAGAACTGGCAGACGATGAACTTGCAGATCAGATGAACAGTTTATGATTTATAATCAAACGATTGATGAGACTACATAAAGTCTAATATGAACTACAGAGCGGCCCGTGCCGCGAGGCGGACGGCCTCGAAAAAATCAAATAGCCTCGCCACGTAATGCGCACGCACCCGGAAATTTCCCGGCCCGCTCTCCAGCAGATCTGTCTCTATTGAATCTACCAGTTTTTCGAGACGGCGGCGATGGATGCCCAACGCCCGCTGCACCGGGTCGGCGACAATGCCGGCGAACGCGGCAATCATCGATGAAAGCGCCAGAAGCCCGACGGTAACCCCCGCCACCAATTCCCACGACGGTTCCGCCGGAAACATCGCGTACCACGCACCGCCCAGACCGGTGCCGAGCGGAAAGGCGAGGATCGACGCATATTCGGCAAAGAGGGCAGCCAGTGCCGGGCCCAGCGTGAACACCGACGGCGTCAACTGATGCGCCACCAGCCCGCCCACACCCGTCGATGCCAGCGCCGTTGCGATCTCGGCGGCAGCAATCCGGGCCCCGGTGTAGCGCGCCATGCTCTCGGTCAGCCGGGCATTGAAGTCCGCATTGTCGCTGTGTTGCGCAGCAAACGCCTTCGCCGCCGTCATGGCGCGCGCAATATCGGGTTCGGCCAGCAGCAATTCCGCCAATGCATCCCGCTCCGACACCCTATCGCCCGAGCGGTGCGGCAGTTCCAGAAATTCTGTCCACATCAACCAATCGATCTCACGCGCGACCGCCGTCTGCAGCTGGGTGGGAAGACGGCGCAGCCAGTCCGCTGCGTGCCTCCAGCCAAACCGGTCGAACAGCGTGCAGACCAGCATTTTCAACAGATGCGGCAATGCCAGGGCGAGATTCAACGGCGCGCGTAACAGATCAACGCCAAGCGCAGCTCGATGCATCGTAATCGTACCACGAAAACTGTAATGCCGACGTGAGAAGTAGCTCAAACGGGTCCGCCGGGTATCTATATAGTGCTGCGCCGCGGCGCGGAAAGCACGTTCAATAACCGCCCGGCCGACATCGAGTGCGGCCAGGTCAGCTGCCGGTTCGGCCAGCGGGGCGGCATCGTTGCCGGAATCCGGGCCCGACGGCGCAACCGGGCCGTCCGGCTGATGATCTGAGGCATTTTGGTCCATCGCGCGGAATGTGGCGCATCCGAAGGCCGGTGTCATCAACGCGATCACGCCGGACAGGGGACAGCACCGGGATCACACAGGGTCCGCACCGGGCCGCATCTGGAAGGTTGAATGCGCCCGCCGGTACGATTGGGAGCGCGCGCACGGGCACTTTCAGACCCAAACTTACGCGGGAGCAAATAATGAATATCAAAACCGCCGCCTTGAAGACGGGCGCCTCGCTGGGGCTTTCCGCTGCATTAATCGCCCTGTCCGCCACTACGCAAGATGCCAGCGCGCAGGATGCCAAGCCAAAAATCGGCGAACGTACCGGCGACTGAGTGTTCCAGTGCTAGGCATTATCGGCCGACGAAAATATCTGCGGGCTGGTCCAGACCGTGATCGACAACAAGACCAAACGCCAGGTCGTCTGGGTCGCCGTCCGCTATGCGGGCAAGGGCGAGACCAGGCGCCTGGGGATGTTCGTCGCCGTTTCCCTCGGCATCTACCTTGGCTCCGGCATCGGCGGCAAGATCGAAACGTCCGATCAGTTCAAATTCAATCTGCAGAGCTGCAATCAGCGCGGATGTTAGGGTGCCACCGAAACAAAGGGCGCCATGCTGACAGACCTGAAAAAGGGTGAGCGCCTGATCATCGGCTTTAAAGCACGGGCGGATTCCAAAACCATCGCCGTGCCGGTCTCCCTCAAAGGCTTCACCGGCGGCCTCAAAGCGATCAACGGCCAATAAATCGACATAGATTAAATCGACGCACAGTAAGACGCGGACGACACGTAAACTCGACACAGGAAAGTCAGGCGCCAATGCCCGTCGACCCGGCAATGCTGGACGAAATCCCCCTTGTCGCAAACCTCGACCGGGAAGCGAAAGCATCACTCACCCTGCGATGCACAACGCGGACCTACAGCCAGGCGCAGGAGATCATCAGCAAGGAAAATAACGCCCGTGACGTCTATTTCATCACGTCCAGCAGCGCCCGCGTGGTCAACTGGTCCTCGGGCGGCCGCGAGGTCAACTTCGAAGACATCCCCGGCGGTGGCATGTTCGGCGAAATGGCGGCCATAGACGGTGCGCCGCGGTCGGCACCGGTTGTTGCCCTTGAGCCGACCGAGGTCTGCAGTATCGATGGCGCGTCCTTTTATGTCGGCGGTTCTCAGCAGCCCGGAAACCTCCCGCCGCCTGATGGAAAGGCTCACCGCGATCATCCGCCGGTCGACCGGGCGTATTTTCGATCTCAGCGTCTATGGCGCAAATATCCGCATCTATGCCGATCTCCTATGCCTCTCGAAGCCCGCCGCTGATGGCGGAAATGGTGGAGATGGCGGCAACAGCGCCGTGATCATGCCGATCCCGATCCATGCGGATATCGCCGCGCGCGTCTCCACCACCCGCGAGACCGTCGCGCGCGTCCTCAGCTATCTGTCACGCCGCGAGATCGTGATCCGAGAAAAGGACCGGCTGATCGTGCTCGATACCGACCGGCTAGCGGAGATGGTCGAGGACTAGCGAGGTCCTTCAACATCGCTGAACATCACTCCAGTGGCGCAAACCGTACGCTGACCATTCCGCCGCCGGGCGCGCGCAGGACCGCGTTCGAAAAATTGTTGGTAAGGCCGTAAACAACCAGGTAATTGCCGGTCCGATACGGATCGGCGTGCAGCACGTCGGACGGCGTGTAAAGCGCGCTGCCAAACGGAATCCGGAAGCCGGAGACCAGGTAGTCCGCACCATCATTCGAACTGGCCCGACGGCCGAGAATTAGGTATCCGCCAGCCTCTTCGTCAAGCGGTATATGCAGGTGCGGGCGATCATGATGTTCGAGAAAAGGTCCCCCGCCCTTCGATGCCACCTCAAGAAAACCGGTCGTGTAGTTCGCGCCGACTTCCATATGGATGATGGGCAGGTCAACCGGCGTATCGAACGCGAACGGTTCACCGGCGATGAGCAGGCGCGCGTCGTAAAAGCCCAGCATCTCGGATGTCGCGGCAGCTGCCGGAATGACGATGTCGGCGCTGTCCAGGATCAGAGTGCCGATGTCACCGAATATATTTGCCTGCTCGGTCTCGACCGCGACGCTGCTGTCCCATTCGCCGGACAGACGCAGATGCGGCGGGAACGTTGAACCCTGCGCCGCGGCGTCAACCATAGGCGGTGCCTCAGCTGGGGAATTGGCCGATGAGTTGGCCGATGAGTTCAGGGGCGCATCAACGATACCGTGCTCACCAATGCAATAGACGCGCCCCGGTGCGACATGCCCCACGATTTCATGGGTCACCATGAACGCGTCCACGGCCTCGCCGCGACGATTGACCTTCAGACGATCCACATCCCGGAGAATATCGTCCGGTAACCCTTCCGCGATACGCATGAGCTGCCATCCACTGCGTTATGTGTTGGTGGACGACCTGCATACCCCGGAACCTGCAGCCAACGAAGCGGCAATGTCGAGCCGACGGCCACGTAGGGGTAAAATTAACCTTTTTCGTTTAGGCTGATCCTGACAGAACATTGCGGCGCGACTAAATATATTGCACCGCAGCAAAGCACTCTGATATAAGGGATTCTCTCGGATTGCAGGGTTATCTGCCGGGCAGCCCTTTCGCAGGCATACCGGCGGAAACAATCGCGCCGCGCCGCGGAACCAGACAGAACGGCACAATCGTTCCGTAGGGTAAGGACACAACCAGGACTTTGATGATGTCATTCCATGCGTACCGGGACCAATGGCTCGGGAACGTCCGCGGCGATATCCTCGCCGGTCTTGTCGTTGCGCTCGCGCTGATCCCCGAAGCAATCGCGTTTTCGATTATCGCCGGCGTGGATCCCAAGATCGGGCTCTACGCGTCGTTCTCGATCGCCGTCATCGTCGCCATTACGGGCGGACGCCCTGGTATGATTTCCGCGGCCACTGCGGCAACCGCCGTCCTCATGGTCACCCTGGTCAAGGAACACGGCCTGCAATACCTGCTCGCGGCGACTGTGCTTGCCGGGCTGCTGCAGATCATCGCCGGGTTCCTGCATCTCGGCTATGTCATGCGGTTCGTGTCGCGCTCGGTAATGACGGGTTTCGTCAACGCGCTCGCGATCCTGATTTTCATGGCGCAACTGCCCGAGCTTATCGGCGTTCCGTGGCTGACCTATGCGATGGTCGCCGCCGGGCTCGGGATCATCTACCTATTCCCGTATCTGACGAAGGCCGTGCCATCGCCTCTGATCTGCATCGTTGTTCTGACCGTCGTTGCGATCTTCTTCGGCTTCGATGTCCGCACCGTCGGCGATATGGGCGAGCTGCCATCCACCCTGCCCATGTTCCTGATCCCCGATATCCCGCTGACGCTGGAAACCCTGATGATCATCCTGCCCTACTCGGCCGCCGTCGCCGCCGTGGGCCTGCTGGAATCGCTGATGACGGCATCTATCGTCGATGAATTCACCGACACCACCAGCGACAAGAACCGCGAATGCATCGGACAGGGTCTCGCCAATACCGCAACCGGGTTTATCGGCGGGATGGCAGGCTGCGCCATGATCGGCCAGTCGATCATCAACGTGAAATCCGGCGGACGGGGGCGGCTGTCGTGTTTCTGCGCCGGTGTTTTCCTGCTGTTCATGATTGTCGTACTGGGAGACTGGGTAAAACAGATTCCGATGGCAGCCCTGGTCGCCATCATGATTATGGTCTCCATCGGCACATTCAGCTGGTCTTCGATCCGCAATCTGAAGGACCATCCGCGCTCATCGACGGTGGTGATGCTCGCCACCGTCGCCTGTGTCGTACTCACCCATAACCTCGCCATCGGCGTACTTGTCGGCGTGCTGTTGTCCGGCATTTTCTTCGCCTGGAAGATCTCCCAGATATTCCGCGTGTCCTCGACGCTGTCCGATGACGGCACGCACAGAACCTATCTGGTCGAGGGGCAGATCTTTTTCGCCTCGGCCGATGCGTTCTCCGCCGCCTTCGATTTCCGTGAAGCGCTCGAAAAGGTTACTATCGATATCAGCCACGCTCACATATGGGATATTTCCAGCGTGGCGGCACTCGATATGATCGTGCTGAAATTCCGCCGTGATGGCGCGGAAGTCGATATTATCGGGCTCAACGAGGCCAGCGAGACGATTGTCGACAAACTTGCGATCCACGACAAACCCGGCGCGCTCGAACGATTGCTGGGGCATTAAAACGGACGAAAATTCGTCTGGAAAGTCTAACGGGGGCGGAACAGAAAATGAGCAAGATCATCGCGCTTGTCGATGGCTCCATCTACGCAAAGAGCGTCTGTGACCACGCGGCGTGGATCGCCACGCGGACCGGTGCGGGTGTTGAGCTTCTCCACGTTCTCGGCCACCGCCGAGGTGCTGGGCAGCCAAACAACCTGAGCGGCAATATCGCGCTCGGCGCGCGTTCCTCCCTGCTCAAGGATCTGAGCGACCGCGATGTCGAGACGGCCAAGGTTTCCCAGAAAAGCGGCCGGACGATTCTGGAGACGGCCAAGGCGCAACTCGAAGCCGCCGGGGTGCAAAACGTCACCACCCGCCTGCGGATCGGCGATATCGTCGAGGAAGTCGCCGAGTACGAAGCAGACCCGGATTTGATCCTGATCGGCAAACGCGGCGAGGCCGCGGATTTTGCGACACTTGATCTCGGATCCAATCTCGAGCGGATAGTCCGCTCATCCCACAAGCCGGTGGTCGTCGCTGCCCGGGCTTTCACCCTGGTGAAACGCTTCCTGATCGCCTTTGACGGCGGCGCGAGCAGCCGGAAAGCCGTCGACCATGTCGCGATAAGCCCGCTTTTCGCCGGGCTCGCCTGCCGTCTGCTGACCGTCGGCCCCGACACTCCCGAAATTCGCGACCAGCTGGCGCGCGCAACATCGACACTGGAAGCAGCCGGTCACGAGGTCTCGTCTCAGATCGTCCAGGGGCCGCCCGACCTGCTGATCGCCAGCGCGGTTGAAACCGACGATATCGGCCTGCTGGTCATGGGCGCCTATGGACATTCCCGCATCCGCAGCCTGATCATCGGCTCGACCACGGCCGAGATGATCCGGCTGTGCAAAATACCGGTCGTTCTTTTCCGCTGAGCGGTCTGGCCGCGCTGGTTATTGCGGCGCCGGCCAGTCCCACGGCATCACGAACTCGCCCTGCCAAAGCCCCCGCCTTGCAGCGGCGGCTTTCTTTTCAATCGGGGCGAACCGGGCGTGATCGCGCGGCATGGCAAGCGCCCAGCCGGTGTGGATCATGCCTTCGGATAACTCGTAGCCAACAGCGTAACAACGCGCGACGTCCTGCGTGCCCTTCACCGGGCGGCACGTAACGTTCACCCCGGCCACGAGGTCCATCAGCGCCGTCGTCGATATCCGCCCGCATGTGTAATCGCGTCGGCGGATCGTGCAGGTCTGCTGCACATCCGGGGCGTCTATCCCCCAGAGTTTGAAACGCTTGCCGCCGACCTCAAGCGTCTCACCGTCGATGATGGTGGAGACGCCGGAAATGTCGGCGGCAAAAGGGGGCTCCCCGACAAGGTGCCCCTGCTATCAAGATTGTTCTGATCATGACCCCATTGAAGGCCCATCTCTCGATCACGTCCACTCATATACCGGTGATCGGCTAAGGGTGATCGGCGGCGCGGATTGTGGTTTAAAGAGAAGGACTCAAGCGACAAAAAGACGGGAGCATATCGATGACACGGGATACCCTCAGCCTCGACGGCCGCGTTGCCATGATAACCGGCGCCGCCCGCGGTATGGGCCGCGAACACGCCCTGCTGATGGCCGAGCGCGGCGCAGACATTATCGTGAACGATCTTGACCCCGAGGCAGCGGAGGCGACCGCCGAAGAATGCCGCGCCCGTGGCCGCAAAGCGACCGTCATGGCCTGCGACAACACCGATATCACGCGCTTCGTCGCGCTGATCGGCGAGCATGAGGCCGACCATGGCCGCGTCGATATCCTGGTCAACAACGCCGGCATCCAAGGCAACAGGCTCGCTATCGAAGAAATTGACGAAAAAATCTGGCATGCCATGACCGATATCAAAATGAAGGCATCGTTCTTCGCCGTCCGCGCCCTGGTGCCCGGCATGAAAGCGCGCAAATACGGCAAGATCGTCAACACATCATCGATCTTCGCCATGGAAGGCAGCTTTTCGATGTCGCATTACACCGGGGCGGCGTCCGGCGTACTCGGCTATGTCAAAGGCTGGGCGCGCGAGCTGGCGCCGTGGAACATCTGCGTCAATGCCGTCGCGCCGGGAACGGTTGCGACCGAACTGACCATAAATTCCATGGGCTGGGACGTGATCAAGGATTTTGAAAAAACGGTGCCGATGGGGCGCCTCGCAGACAAAAAAGAAATCGCTTACGCTGTCGCTTGGCTGGCATCGCCAGAGACCGATTTTCTGACCGGCCAGCTGATATCCCCAAACGGTGGACAAACAATCGTTGGGATTTAGCTGCGGGATTTAACTGCGGGATACGAAGAACAAAGGGAAGGAACTGATATGACGGACCAGAAATTAGTGATCGTCCATGCCGCAGACAGTGCGTTTGTCGCCGACGGCATGCGCAAATGCTTTGAGTATCGCGACCTTGGCATCAACGCGGCCACGGGCGGCAACTTTCATGCCCATGTCATTCGTGCGGTCGATCAGGAAGAAGACGGTATCGGGCTTCACCGCCACAACGAGATCGAATTCCAGATGGTTTACATTCTCAAAGGCTGGATGCGCTTCTGGTATGAAGGCGAAGGCGAAGTGATAGCGCGCGAAGGTACTTGCATTCTGCAGCCGCCAAAGGTGAAACACGACGTGCTCGAATGGTCAGACGATCTGGAACTTCTTGAAATCACGTCCCCGGCGGCCTTCACAAGCGAAGCGCTTGAAACCGCCGAATAAAGACAAACGCAACATGGACTACGACAAAAAACAGGGAAACGAAACACATGCTCAACGCAGCAATTATCGGCCTCGGCTGGTGGGGAAAAATTCTGGCGCAGACGCTGGCCGCCAGTAACAAGATCACGGTCGTCAAACTGGCCGATGTCGACGCTGAGGGCGGCGCCGCCTTTGCCGCCGAACATGGCATCGGTTTCACCACGGAGTTCGCCGCTGTGCTCGCCGACGACACTGTCGATGCTGTGATTCTGGCGACACCGCATTCGCTGCATGAAGAACAGATCATCGCGGCGGCGGGCGCCGGTAAACACATTTTCTGCGAGAAGCCATTCTGCCTGAACCGCGCCTCTGCGCTGCGCGCGATGGAGGCCATCGAGAAAGCCGGCGTTCAGATCGCAATCGGACATGAACGCCGGTTCGAGCCGCCGATCATGGATGCCATGGCGCTGGCCCGTGACGGCAAGCTGGGACCGTTGATGCATATCGAGGCGAATTTTAGCCACGATATCTTCGCCGCGCTCGACGAGACAAACTGGCGGCTGAAAACCGAGGAGAGCCCCGCCGGCGGGCTGACGGCGACGCTGATACACCTGATGGATCTGTCAATCAGCCTGTTCGGACAACCCGACCGTGTGCTCGCCTCTGTCGAGTGCCATGGCGACGTGGTCAAAAACGGCGATACGTTAACGGCCCAGGTAAAATTCGAAAACGGCCGCACCGCGTCGCTGAATGCGTTTACCCATACGCCGTTTTTCTCCCGCCTCGCCATCTTCGGCGCGAATGGCTGGGTCGAAGTGCGTGACAAGGCGCACGTCCAGGCCCCCGAAGGCTGGTTCTTCACCACCTGCTTCACCGATGGCAAAGCCGAGACCATCGAATACGAGGTCGCGACGCCCGTGCTGTCCAATCTGGAATGTTTCGCCGGCGCCATTGCCGGCAAGGCCGAATATCCGAATACGCCGGAGCAGATCGTGCGCAACGTGTCGCTGCTGGAAGCCATCGTGAAATCGGCCGCCACGGATACGCTCGTCAAAGTCGAAAAGTAGCGGAAATCTGCCGGGCGGTCACATTCGGGCACATCTCCAGCAGCGGTAAGCCCGATGAAGCGCCAGCTCGACAAGGCCGACAATTACACTGACGACGCCACGTTGCCGCAGATCGATCGGACCCGCGCTACCCCGATATCGCAGGCCGCGCCGATACCCGCCCGTGCCAGTCGATCACGTGCGCGCAGTTTTCGGGAATGGGCAAGCGCCGCGAAATGCTGAAATCGATGGCGCAGAGCGCGGTGATATCGGCGAAGCTGAACCTATCGCCCGCCAGGAATTCATGACGGCCGAGCTGTTTGTCGATTTTGTCGAAAAACAAGCCAAGTCGGAAATTGCCACGCTCGGCGAGCTCCGGTATCTGAGGTATGTCCCGGTCGTAGCCTGCCAGTCCGCGCCCGGCGAAAAGCTTGTGCGTATTCCGGAACACCTCGGACACCGCCATCAAACCTTCCCATTCGGCGAGGCGGTCCCACATCTCAATGATCGCGGTTTCCTTTGGCGCGCGACCCATCAGCGGTTTATCGGGATAGAGCGCCTCGAGATAGCGGCAGATCGCGGCCGCCTCTCCGATCCAGTCACCGTCATCGAGTTCCAGCAGCGGTACCCGACGGTGCGGGTATTTTTCGCAGTACTCGGCACTCAGCTCGCCGGGGTTACCCGGATCGCTCGCTTCGAAAATCTCCAGGCCGATGCCTTTTTCGGCGACAAATATCTTGGCGCGGCGCGGGTTCGGCGCAGTCATCCAGCCATACAGTTTCATGTTGGTTCCCTCCGTTGGCGTTCGCTGATACCGATGATACCGTGCCGGCGCAGAAATCAAAGTGAGGCGACATGACGGGCGGGCACGACAAAGGGACGGGGAACGGGGGAGAGAACCGGGACCACAGCTGGGACTACATTGTCATCGGCGGCGGATCCGCGGGTGCGGTCATGGCGGCACGGTTGAGCGAGGTGTCTTCGAACCGGGTGCTGTTGCTGGAAGCCGGCCGCGACACGCCCCCCGGAAACGAGGGCGCGGAGGTCCGCGATACGTTCTACCGCGCCGTCTATAACCGGCGGAATACGTGGCCCGGTATCATGGCGCAGTGGCAGCCCCTGCCCCACAACGATCCTGATTCCGTGCCCGCGTTTCCCTATGATCAGGGCCGCGTTATGGGCGGCGGCTCGTCGGTTAATTCGATGGTGTCGATCCGCGGCATGCCGGGTGATTTTGAGGAATGGGAGGCCGCGGGCGCCAAAGGCTGGGGCTGGAACGGGGTCATCAAATATTACAAGAAGCTCGAGGCCGATACCGATTACGGTGACGACCCGCGCCACGGAGATGAGGGTCCGGTCTCGATCCGCCGCCACAAACGGTCCGAATGGCCCGGGTTCTGTGATGCCATCGCGTCCGAGCTGCACCGGCGCGGCTACGGCTTTGTAAAAGACATGAATGTCGAGCCGCGCGACGGCGTGTGTTCGGTCGCCCTCAGCAGCACACAGGGGTTGCGCCAGTCCACAGCGATTTCTTATCTGACCACGGAAGTCCGCGCGCGGGACAATCTCGATATCCGCAGCGATTGTTACGCCGAACGCCTCGTCTTCAACAGCACGCGCTGTACCGGCGTTACGGCCCGGTCACACGGGGCAGCGGAAACACTGAGCGCGACCGAGGTCATCGTGTCCGGCGGATCGCTGCAATCGCCGGCACTGCTGATGCGCTCCGGTATCGGCCCGGCGGCGCATCTGAAAAAGCACGGCGTCGATGTGATCGCCGACCGCAGCGGCGTCGGACAGAATCTACACGAGCACCCGACCTGCATTCTGGCGGCCCACCTGCGCTATAACGGTATGCAGAATGCGGGCCTGCGCGCGGCTGGTAACGCGGCGCTGCGGCACTCTTCACGGCTCGAAGGGTGCCCGCCTCATGATTTCTATACCGCCATCGCCAACAAGGTGAGCTGGCATCCGCTCGGCACCCGGATCGGCGGTGCGATCATCGCGGTCGTAAAGCCCTATTCGCGCGGCGCCGTTACCCTCAAAAGCGCCGATGCATCGGTCAATCCGCGTGTTGCTTTCCATGTGCTGGAAGACGAACGCGACATGACGCGGATGAAAATGGGTCTGCGCCTGTTCTATGAGATTTTCCGCAGCTCCGCCGTGCGCGAAATGACAACCGAAATTTTCCCCGCCGCGTTCTCAGCACGGGTGCGCGAGCTCAACCGGGAGACCCGTACCAACTGGTGGAAATCTTTCGCCGGCTCACTGTTGATGGACCTGCCTGGCCCATTCCGCCGTGCTGCCTTGCGCACATTGATCGCGCCCGGCCCCACGCTGGAAGAAATATTTGCGACCGATGAGACGCTGGAGTCCTGGATCCGCGAGAACTGCCGCGGCTTCTTTCATCCCGTCGGCACCTGCCGGTTCGGTGAGGTAACCGATCCGATGGGCGTGGTCGATCCGGCGGGCCGCGTGCACGGCGTTCAGGGCCTGCGCGTTGTCGACGCGTCGGTCATGCCCGCCATCACGCGGGCAAATACCAACCTCACGGTCATCATGATTGCCGAGAAGATCGCCGACATGGTGAAGGACGGGAAGTAAGCGCCGGATGAGATCCCCGGCCCATAAATTGTCTTCATACCCTCGAGCTTGACCCGAGAGTCCGCAGGCCACGGCCATCGGCATAGATCGACAAACACTCTTCCCTACCCCGCCTCCGTCGCCAGTAATTCATCCACCACGCGCCGGGCATACACCGCGCCGGCATCCGAATGGATGTTCTGCCAGTTCGCCTGCGTGCCGACCCGGCTGAGAACCTCCTGCTGGCGGTTGAGAACATCGATGTCTTCCTCGAACACCGCTTTCGAGCCCTGATACATCATCTCCGTCACCGGCTGTTCGGGATTCAAGTTACGCGGCACCGCCCAGAAAAAATGGGTGGTCGTATCGCTTTCCGGCGTGATCGCGCACAGCACCCGGTATTCGAGCCCGTCGTCAGGGTCATTGTCCCCCGATGGCGTCGACTTGCTTTCGATCACGATGGTCGCGGGCGGGCGGAAGACGATGCGGTGCATCCGGTCGATCAGTCCGTCATAGCCCTTCAGCTTCTGATAGAACGGCGGCGACGGGCATCCCGGCATAATCCGTTCGACCGTCACCGTCTCACCGTCCCGCGCTGCCGCCGACGGCGTTTCCGACACCGCATCCGTGCCGATGGTGCCGCGATGGACATAGGCTTCGTGCGACAGGTCCATCAGGTTGTCAGAGAGAAGTTGGTAATGACAGTCTAGGTACATGTAATCGCCGACGGAGTACCAGTCGAGATCGTCGTTCCAGTGGAAATCGGGGATCAGGGCTTCGTCGGCGTCCTCCGCCGCGCCCATCCAGACCCAGATCAGCCGCCATTTCTCAGCCACCGGGTAGGTCGCGACCCGCAGGCCGTCGGGCGGCGGGCCTTCCTGCGCCGGCACACGGATGCACCTTCCGTCGGCGCCGAATTCAAGCCCGTGATACAGGCAACGCACATTATCCCCGTCGCGCTCCCCCGCCGACAGCCGCGCCGAGCGGTGCGGACAGATATCGGCCATGGCCGTCACCGCGCTATCCGCGGTGCGATACAGCAACATCGGCTCCCCCAGAATCCAGCGCCCAAGCAGCGCGCCGCCATCCAGTTCCGACGGCATCGCCGCGACATACCAGTAGTTACGCAGGAACATGAAAGCCTCCCATTGCGACAGGTCACAGTTGACGCGCATTATGGATTCAACGGGCCTGCGCGCCAAGCGTAGCTCATAACGGGAGAAAAAATCATGGCACGCATCGCATTTATCGGGCTCGGCAACATGGGCGGGCCGATGTCGATCAACCTTGTAAAAGCAGGGCATCAGGTCCGGGGCTACGACATCGTGCCGGAGAAAGTCGCCCGGGCGGTGGCAGGTGGTGTCGAAGCGGCAACGTCCAATCCGGAAGCGGCAAAGGATGCGAATTTCGTCTTCACAATGCTGCCGACCGGCAAGGAAGTGCGCGAAGTGCTGGTCGATGACGACGAGGTGCTAGACGTGATCGGCCCCGATACCATCGTCGTCGATTCATCGACCACCGATCTCGCCGCGACCGACTATATCCACACGCAGGCGGCCAAGCGCGCCATCGCGCTGATCGATTCCCCGGTTTCGGGCGGCATGGCCGGCGCCGAGGCGGGAACGTTGACATTCATGGCGGGCGGCGACACTGCCCCGATCGACCGCGCCGAACCTGTTTTCCTCGCCATGGGCAAACAGGTCGTGCGCGCGGGTGGCCCCTCCGCCGGTCAGGCTGTCAAAGTGTGCAACAACATGCTGCTCGGCATTTCCATGGTCGGCACCTGCGAGGCCATCGCACTCGGCGAAGCCGCGGGCGTCGATCACCAGGTGCTGTTCGATGTGATCTCGACTTCGACCGGCAATTGCTGGGCGATGAACGTGAACTGCCCGATGCCCGACATGGTCGACACCGCCCCCGCCAATCGCGGCTACACACCGGGCTTTACCGCAAAGCTGATGCTGAAGGACCTCACGCTTTCGCAGGAAGCCGCCGCCAAGACCGGCGCGGTCACGCCACTTGGCGAACATGCGCGCGCGCTCTACGAGGCGTTCTGCGACGAGCGCAACGGCGAGGTCGATTTTTCCGCCCTAGTCCAGATGATGCGGGACATGCAGCCGGGGTAAATTCTCTCGCTGTGTCATCCCGGGCTTGTCCCGGGACCCAGCCTTGCTTGCGCGGGGCTTGCTCGGGCCCGGCTTCCAACCATCCTCAAACCAGCCACGACACCGCCACAAAGCGTCTGGGCCCCGGGACAAGCCCGGGGTAACAAATTGTTTTGATCTAATCCTACTTCTTCGTGCGCGCCTTTTTCCGCTTCCATTGCGCTTCCAACGCCTTCACACCCGCGTCCGCAACCTCGACATCCTGCGCCGGGGTGCCAGAGCTAACGCCGATCCCGCCGATGCAGTCATTGCCTGCATAAACCGGGACGCCGCCGCCAATGATCGAGAACTTGCCTTCGTTGGAGACGTGAATACCGAAGGACGGCGATCCCGGTACGCAGTGCTCGTTGTAGAACATGGTCGGGTTGCGCGCCGCGCCGGAGGTAAAGGCCTTGGCGATGGCAATCTGGATCGAGCTCGACTTGCCGCCATCCATCCGCGAGAACGCAATCAGGTTGCCGCTTTCATCCGCGACCGCGATGACCTGCGGCACGCCAATGGCGGTCGCCTTCTTTTCGGCGGCGGCGATCATTATAAAGGCTTCGTCCCGTGACAGGCGTTTGATGCTGAGCATGTTCATATTTCTCCCTGCTGATATGATGGAACACGCTTATTCGATGGAGCAACGATGATCAACAACTCAACGCCTCTCCTCTTCGTCGGTTCGATCCCGCTGGGCGACACAGACTCGGTCCTCGATGTCGTCGCCGACACCATCGGCGTACGCCTGACCAGCGTGCCGGACGGTGAAACCGGCGTGCGGTCGAACTGAATCGGCTGACAGCATGCGGTGTTGGCGTTATAGGACGCGCTGGAACAGGGAGGAGAGAAAGAGCGGGAGTATCAGCTGAACCCGCCCTATCGGTTCAAGCCGGGAAAGTTGGCGGCGGATATCGATTTCGGCGAGCTGGGCTTCGCGTACGAGGCGATAAAATCCTATGAGGCCTTCGCCGCCCGCCGCACCGCCGGACGATTTGTACACGATGCCCGCTTTCAGGTTTGTCTGCCGATGCCCTTCGCCCCGGTATTTTCATACTGCGCCTACGGTATTCAGGGCAACATCTATCCGCTTTTTGAACACGCGACACTGAAGAAGATCGATGCTATCCGCCTCGCCATTCCCGACAAGGACCTCGCACTTCAGTGGGATGTCGCGATCGAAATGTCGATCTTCGAGAAGCTCCATCCGGCGCCGTTCCTCGGCGACGATCCCGCGCCCTGGCTAATCGCCACCCTCGCCTGCCTGGGTAACGCCGTGCCCGACGGCATCACGCTCGGCTATCACCTGTGCTACGGCTCCATGGGCAACAGACACTGGAAAGAACCGGAAGACCTCGGCATCTGCTTGTCCACCGCCAATGCGGTATCGATGGGTGTCAGCCGCCAGATAAATTTCTTTCAGATGCCAGTGCCGATAGACCGGGATGACGACGCGTATTTCACACTGCTGGACAATCTGGCGATTGCGGATGACACGCTCGTATACCTCGGTCTGATCCACGGCGCCGACGGCGCGGACGGCGCCGCCCGGCGCATAGCTGCCGCAGGCAATCACATTGATCGGTTCGGGCTATCGACCGAAAGCGGCTCGGGGCGGCTGGATGCGGCGGATGTGTTGCCGCTGCTGGCGTTGCACGGGGTGTTGTAATCCACAATCACGTCATCGCCGCGCAGGCGGGGATCTTTCTGAAAGCGGAATTACGGCGGTAAGGTTCCCGCCTGCACGGGAATGACATCAGTCTGTCAGCTCGCCACGCCCCACGTCAGACCCAGGTCCTTGAGCCAGCGTCTGTAGGCCACGGAATACTTGTCGCAGCGCAGATGCAGTTCGTCCTGGATATCGAGCGGGATACCCGACGGACGTTGGGATTCGACGATCCATTTGTCCTGGGCGAAGACTTGGTTCTGACGGTCGATGATCTGCTCTTCCGTTACCTCGTCGCCGAAATTGATCGCGACCAGCAGCCAGACCAGACACTCGTCTTCGGCCAGCGGGGTCGCCGTCAGCATCATGCAGAACATGTTGCCCTCGCCCGTGTCCTTGCTGAAATAGGCCGAGAGTGGCCGGAAGATCGAATAGCGGTAGCGCGCCATCGCCGGCACACCGCGGTGATCGGCAAAGGGCTGCCAGACGTCTATCGGGCTCATCTTCAGGCCGTTTTCGTCAAGCGTGACGTCGTAATCCTCGATGATATCGGGGCGCGAAGGATCGCCGTTGATCATCGGGTGCACATGGGGGAAATGCGGTATGTCCGTGAAGTTCTCAATCGTGCGGAACGGGTTCGCATGGAATTCATACGGTCCGACGATCTGCTTGCGGTAAGCATCCTCCGACCATTCCGGAAACGGCGGAATGTCGTGCTTTGGCTCGCCGATGCATACCCAGATAAAGCCGTATTGCTCCTTCGCCTTGTAAACATGAGCGCGCGCGCGGACCGGCGGGGTCAGGTTCGGCATCGCGGGGATATGCTTGCACGCACCGGCGGCATCATAGTTCCAGCCGTGATAGGGACAGATGATCCGGCCGTCTTTGACTTCACCAATCGACAGCCGCGTGCCGCGATGAACGCACAGATCGCGCCATGCCATCACCTTATCGCCCGACCGCCAGAGCACCAGCTCGATGCCAAGCAGTTTCGCCGGGATCGCCTTGCCGTCTTCGAGATCGGCGGATCTGACAACGACGAACCATTCAGTCGTCATCACCGGATCGTCAATCGCCGCGTTGTCTATTGAGAGAGCCATAGTCTTATCCGTCCTCTGTGCCGACTTCCTCCAGATCGATATTACGTCCCCCAACGGCGGCGTCGTTTCTTCTTCCGAACCAACCACCTCAGGGATTTCTCCGAATTATAGACTGCCGTCAGAAATTCACCATGTCGCCGCCCTTGAGCTGCAGACGCTCACGCGCTTCGGCAGGCGTCGCGACTTCAAGCGACAGATCTTCGATGATACGGCGGATTTTGGCGACCTGGTCGGCATTGCTTTCGGCCAGCTTGCCCTTGCCGATATAGAGGGAATCCTCGAGCCCGACGCGGACGTTGCCGCCCATGATAGCGCCCGTGGTCACGAAGTTCATCTGGTGACGGCCGGCCGCGAGGATGGACCATTCATAGTTTTCTTCGCCGAACAGTTTGTTCGCAGTGCGGCGCATATGGGCGAGGTTTTCCAGGTCGGCGCCGATGCCGCCAAGGATGCCAAAGATCGTCTGGACGAAGAACGGCGGCTTCACCAACCCACGGTCAACGAAATGCGCGAGGTTGTACAGATGCCCCATGTCGTAGCATTCAAACTCGAAGCGCACGCCGTGGTCTTCACCAAGGTGCTTGAGCACCCATTCGATATCTTTGAACGTATTCCGGAAAATGAAGTCCCGCGTCATCTCAAGGTATTCGGGCTCCCACGCGTGCTTCCAGTCGTATTCCTTGTCGAGAATGGGAAACAGACCGAAATTCATCGAGCCCATGTTGAGCGACGTCATCTCCGGGCTGGCATGCAGTGCCGCGGCACAGCGCTGTTCAAGCGTCATCCCGTGACCGCCACCCGTGGTGATATTCACAATCGCATCTGTCTGCTGTTTGATCCGCGGCAGAAATTCCATGAACACCGCAGGGTCACCGCTCGGGCTCCCATCAGGGTTCCGCGCATGCAGATGTAGGATCGACGCGCCGGCTTCGGCGGCGGCGACCGCCTCTTCGGCGATCTGATCCGGGGTGATCGGCAGATGCGGCGACATGGTCGGCGTGTGGATCGATCCGGTGACCGCGCAGGTGATGATAACTTTGTTGTCTTTCGCCATGTCCTGGTTCCGTTTCCTGTTCTATCTAGTAGTCGATTTTTCCATTTAGTCGTTGATGACGCCGACCGCGCGTGTCCAGCCGCCAGATGCGCCTTTTATCTTGGTCGGGAAACATATTACGTCAAAGCCGGTTGACGGCAACTGGTCGAGATTCCCCATCTTCTCTATCTGGCAGTACCCCTTTTCGGCACCCGCCTTGTGGCCTTCCCAGATGATCGACGGATCCTTAGTTTCCAGCCAGCGCTCCAGCGTCTGCGGAAACGGCGCATCCCACGTCCACGCATCTGTACCGACAACGCGGACACCGCGATCCGTCAGCCATAGTGTGGATTCACGCCCGAAGCCGCAGCCCTTATTCAGATAATCGTCTTCTCCGTAGCGCTCGCCAGCCGACGTGTTGACCACAATGATATCGAGCGGCTGCAGCACATGTCCGATGCGATCCAGTTCGGCCTTCATGTCGTCGGGCGTGACCAGGTAGCCATCCTTCAAATGACGAAAATCGAATTTCACACCCGGCTGGTAACACCATTCCAGCGGGACCTCGTCGATGGTGATCGCGCGCGCGCCGCCATCCATGGTCGGATGATAATGCCACGGTGCATCTACGTGGGTCCCGTTATGGGTGGTGAGCTCGATATCCTCGATCGCCCAGCCCATGCCGTCGGGTAATTGATCCGGGGTCATGCCCGGAAACAATGCGCACAGATCCGCCGCCGTTTCCTTATGCGCGTGATAGGTAATCTTGGGCAGCATGAATTCGGGGTCGGACTTGATCCCGGCCTCGAGGGGCACGGAGATGTCTATAAAACGACGCGGCATAGTTTCCTCCTGAATTTCCATGCCTCGATTATGGCGAAGCCATATTGGCTTGGCGAGGCCAGAAGCTTGGCAGGTACGGGCGTCGTGAAAGCAACGATTCTTGACCCGCCGCGCCCTATACCGACAATACCGGTCATGAGACTAGTCACATTCCGGAAATCGGGCGGCACCGACCGCCTTGGCGCACTGATCGAGAACGACACCGCCATCGTCGATCTACACGCCGCCCGCAGCGAACCCGCCTTCGCTTCCATGCTCGACCTGATCGAAGCCGCGGATGATGCGCTAGACGGCGCGCGTGCCGTCGTCGCCGCACCGCCGGCGGGCAGCGTGATCGCGGCGGCAGACGTCACCCTGCAGACGCCCCTGCCCCGACCGCCGCAAATCCGCGACTGCCTGTGTTTCGAGGAACATCTGATACAGGCCTTCACCGTGCTGCGCAAAAACCGCGCAGCGGCGGAACCGGACCCGGTGGCCGCTCTGAAGGAGTTTGAGGAAAAGGGCCTGTTCGGGATTCCCGAGGTCTGGTACCAGCAGCCGATTTACTACAAGGCGAACCGGCTGGCGGTCATCGGTACCGGCCAAGACGTTCTGTGGCCCAATTACGCTGAGGTGCTCGATTACGAACTCGAATTCGGATTCTTTATCGGCAAGGGCGGCAAGAATATCACCAAGGAAAACGCCCGCGACCACATCTTCGGCTATTCGATCTTCAACGATATATCGGCGCGCGACGCCCAAGCTATTGAAATGCCGGGCGGGCTCGGCCCTGGCAAGGGCAAGGATTTCGACGCCAGTAACGTAATCGGCCCCTGCATCGTTACCGCCGACGAGCTCGATCCCTATGACTGCACCATGGTCGCCCGCATCAATGGCGAAGAATGGTCGCGCGGTCATTCCGGCAGCATCCATTGGACGTTCGAGGACCTGATCGCCCACGTATCCCGGTCGGAAACGCTGTACCCGGGAGAATTCTTCGGCTCCGGCACAGTCGGCGGCGGTTGCGGGCTGGAGCTCGAACGGTATCTGAACGACGGCGATCTGATCGAGCTTGAAGTCGAAGGCATCGGGACGCTGACAAACCGTATCATCAGGGAGAAGTAACAATGGTCGAAAAGATCAGACGGGTCGTCACCGGCCATGACGAAAACGGCAAATCGGTCTTCATCATCGACGGCAATGCGCCGGCGGTGAAGGAAATGAACTCCATGCCGGGCCTCGCACTCACCGATCTGTGGCAGACCAACGGCGCGCCCGCCGAAAATACCGGTAACGTAGATTCCGCAGACCGACCCGTGGTGCTCGAACCGCCGGCAAACGGCACGATTTTTCGACTGGTCGAATTTCCGCCGGACAGCGCCTGGCGCGGCAAAGCAGACGCGGGAGAAGCGTTCGATTCCATCGGGGCAGGCCATGCCCCGGTCAAGGGCAGCGACGACCCGATGATGCACAAGACGTCGACCGTCGATTACCTGATCGTCGTCAAAGGCGAGATCTGGGCCATCCTCGATGACAGCGAGGTGTGCCTGAAACAGGGCGACATAATGGTCCAGCGCGGCACCAACCATTCCTGGAGCGTGCGCACGGACGAGCCCTGCCTGCTCGCCGCCATCCTGGTGAACGCAGCACCGGCATAGCGGCCCGCTAGCCGCGCTCTGTTTACCGGCGCGTTAGCCCCGTTGTGAAAACCGGCGGCCGACCATCGATGCAGCGATATTGACCTTCTGGATATCGATGGTCCCGCCGGCAATGCCCCAGGCCCATGCGTCGCGCATTTTCTGTTCGATAGGATATTCGGTGGAAAATCCGTATCCGCCCATCAACTGGACGGCTTTGCCGGTCACATCCCGTGCAATCTCGTTGGCATAGCATTTTGCGATCGAGCTTTCGCCGACTGTCGGAAAACCGCTCGAGGCATTGGTGATCGCTCGGTACAGCAGCAGACGCGCCGCATCACACTTCATCTTCATTTCAGCCAGGTGCAGCTGTACCGCCTGAAAATCGACGATAGGCTTTCCGAACTGGTGGCGTTCCTGCACATAATCCAGCACGTAATCGAGGGCGGATTGGGCAATCGCGAGACTCATCGTGGTATTGCCGCAGCGCTCCAGATCGAAGGCCTCCATCAACTGCTTGAACCCGCCGGCAGGAACGATCCGGTTCCCTACCGGGACACGCACGTTATCGAAGAAAATGTCGGTGCTTTGGACACCGCGCAGCCCCATATGAAATTCCGGCTTGCCGAAGCTAACACCCACCCGGTCCTTTTCGACCAGAACCGCGCCGATCCCGCTCGCACCCAGCGCATCCGACATGCGGCAATACACGACATAGGCGCCTGAATGCCCGGCACCCGAGCACCAGCGCTTATTGCCGTTGATGACGATTTCATCGCCGTCGGTTTCTGCTTTCGTGGTCAGGTCTGTCAGCGCCGTACCCGCATTCGGTTCTGACATTGCGACCGCCACGATGATCTCACCGGCGCAGACCTGCGGGACAATCCGCTGCTTCAGTTCATCCGGCGCGAAATGCACAACCGCCAGCAACGGACCGAAGCTTGATTCGAAAACTGGAAACGCCAGCGGTGAAGAAATTTTCGCAATTTCCTCCATCACGATGACCGCCTCGAAATGCCCCAGCCCCTGCCCGCCAAGTTCGATCGGCAGGTTGACGCCCAGATATCCCATATCGGCGAATTTCTTCATCACCTCAGGACCGGGAGATTCACCCGATTTTTCAATTTCTTTTGCGATATCCGGCAGCTCACTTGCAGAAAATTTGCGCACGCTTTGCTGCAACGCCCGCTGGTCCTCACTGAGCGAAAAATCCATTTTAGAAATCCTTACGAAACACCGGAGATGTTGCGCACCATGATCGCGGTCCGGCGAATCTTCCATCCCCGGTGCTTGACCGCTTCCCGGTTCCTGCCAAATTGGCGGATAAGATCATCAATGAGGAATTCGTCATGACCGGTTGCATCGTGGGCTGGGCCCATACCAAATTCGGCAAGCATGAAGGTGTTGAGCTTGAAACGCTGATCGTCGACGCGGTCACCGAGGCGCTGGTTGATGCCAAGGTCGCCCCCGCCGATGTGAACGAGATCTATATCGGACATTTCAACGGCGGTTTCGTGATGCAGGACTTTCCGGCATCGCTGGTGCTTCAGGCTCACAAGGACCTCCGTTTCAAACCAGCAACCAGGGTCGAAAATGCCTGCGCGACCGGTTCTGCTGCCATTCATCAGGGATTGAATTCTATCGCCGCCAAAAAGGCGCGCATCGTGCTTTGTGTCGGCGTCGAGAAGATGACCGAGATTTCAGGCGCCTCCATTGGCGAAGTCCTGACCAAGGCGAGCTATTTCAAGGAAGAAGGCGGCGAGAACGGCTCCTTCGTCGATATCTTTGCCCGCATCACCGACAGCTATTTCCAGAAATATGGTGATCAGTCCGACGCGCTGGCGCAGATCGCGGCGAAGAACCATGCTAATGGCGCAATCAATCCGCTGGCCCATTTCCAGAAAGACCTGGGCTACGATTTCTGCCGCACTGAATCCGACCGGAACCCGTATGTCTCCGGCCATCTCAAACGCTCCGACTGCTCCCCCGTCACCGACGGTGCCGCCGCGGTCGTGCTGGCCGACATAGAAACCGCCATGGGCATGGACAAGGCCGTGCTATTCCGCGCGACCGCCCATGTGAACGATTTCCTGCCCATGTCGAGGCGCGATGTCACCCAGTTCGAAGGCGCGGCGATGGCCTGGCAGCAGGTTTACGAGCGCGCCAAGATCAGCGTCGCTGACCTCGATATCGTAGAGGTGCATGACTGTTTCACCACAGCCGAACTGCTGATCTACGAAGCGATGGGCCTCGCCGAAAAAGGCGACGGCGCGCGGGTGATCGCCGAGGGCTGGAGCACCAAGCAAGGCAAGCTGCCAGTCAACCCGTCGGGCGGCCTGAAATCGAAAGGTCATCCCATCGGCGCAACCGGTATATCGATGCATGTCATGGCCGCCATGCAGGCCCGTGGCGATGCGGGGCCTCTTCAGATTGACGGCGCGGAGATTGCCGGCGTGTTCAACATGGGTGGCTCGGCCGTCGCCAATTACGCGTCGATCCTCGAAGCTGTGCGCTAATTCGGCGTCAGCACGAAGTATTCATGGGCGGCGGGCGTTTACTTCGTCGCCTTGAGCCGGCCGGTTTTTAGATCGGGGACGACGAAAACGCACGGGCCGATACCAGCACGAATAATTCTCCCGCCCGGATCAGCCCCGGCCGATTGACGGCGCGCATCAGCCGGAACTTTTCCGATTTGCCCGCACGTTCGCGATTGGCATAGACAATGCCGTCGCGGTTCATGGACAGGTAGCCGTTATACACGGCCCGAAAGGTTACCCAGTCGCGGTGCCTCAGACGCCCGCCATTCAGATCACCGACCCGGAACCGCACGGCGGCCCCGCACTGCCTGGAGGCCACGCGGACCGGGCGGCGGCTCAGCGACGCGCTGGAGCCCGCGAAGCGGCGTTTAAACGTACAGATACACACCCCTGGATCGGCAAGCTGCCCCGCAATTGGCCGTGCCCGCCCGCCCGTGGGTACGGGATAGTAATACGGATTCGCCTTGACCGGTGCGGTTATCGCCGACGTTTTCTTTCGCTGCTGCTCCTTGCGGATATTGCGCAGTGAATCGAATGCCGAGGCACCGCCCGCGATAAAGCCAACCTGATCCGACTTCGCAACCGACAACAGGCGCCGCTTGATCGCCGCTGGCCTGATATCGCGAAGCTCTATTCCGCGGGTCCCTAACAGTTCCGCCTGAAAGGCATCGAGCTGCTGCGTACATATCTAATGGATCGCCGGCTGGGGCCCGGCATTGCTGAAACATTCCTTGATCACCCGGAACCTGCGGGCTTCATCGATCCGCGATACGATGCCGCGAAGCACGAACAGATCCTTGCGAAGGCTGAGTCGATCCGGTTCGTCAGAAAGTTCGACCAGTCGGATATACACTTCAAGCAGCGGCAATCCTTTAAACATATCAGGATATTTCTGTAGCATCTAGAGCTCGTAACTCTCCAGCCGAAAGCTGCAGGACCGGCGCAAAGCTATCTGCACCCGAGATTGCCGAAAACAGGCCTTGATCGACAGAAAAGGCGTTTTATCGGCGCGATTGGACATGACCTTGGACACAGCGTCGATAACGGTTTTCGGCGATTGCGCCAGCGGATCGAGCGCCCGCGGCGCGCCGGAGCCGGCGACAGGCGCCTGTGCGGCGGCAGATGCCGCAAGGGCAAGCACCGCTGCCGCTATGATTACTGGCACAATCCGCTTCATCGAAAAATTGTCACCTTCTGCCCGCAAATGAACGCATACAGGGTCCGGACGCCTACCCGGAAGCTACAATACCAATATAGCATTCAAATTCTCGCAAGTGTGGATCTTGCAGGTGCAGGGCTCCCAAGTTTGCGGCAGCGATGCTACAAAACCGTTTATGAACCTTGCTAGTCTCCTGGCCCGTGCGGCCCAGACCACCCCCGACACTCCGGCACTTGCCCTAGGTTATACGGTCATTGCAACCTATGCCGAACATGCTGAGCACTCGGCCCGGCTTGCCGGCGCCCTTACCGGCATTCCCGAGCTGACACCAGGCGATCGTGTCGCCATCGCCATGAAGAATGCACCCGAATATTCGGAAATCATGTTCGGCGCCTGGCATGCAGGGCTCGCGGCCGTGCCGATGAATGCCCGCCTGCATCCGCGGGAGTTCGCCTATATCCTTGAGAATTCCGGCGCGAAGATATGCTTCGTCAGCGAAGACATGGCGGCCGGGATCGCGGACGCGGCAAAAGACGTGCCGACACTGGAACATATCGTCATTGCCGGTTCGGCCCGGTACCGCGAAATGCTGTCAGCGGAACCGGTTGCCATCGCCGATGTTCACGCCGACGATCTCGCCTGGCTGTTCTATACCTCGGGTACGACCGGGCGCCCCAAAGGCGCGATGCTGACGCACAAGAACCTGCGGGCAATGAACGACGCCTATTTCGCCAATGTCGACGATATCCAGTCGCGAGACTGCGTCATTCACGCTGCTCCCTATAGCCACGGATCGGGACTGTACATGCTGCCCCATGTCGAACGGGGCGCTTGCCAGGTGGTGCCGGCCTCCAGCGGGTTCGACCCGGATGAAATCTTTGACCTGCTCACTGTCTGGAAAGGGTCGACGTTCTTTTTCGCACCGACGATGGTCACCCGGCTGATCAACGCGCCGGGCCTGGCCGCGGCCGACACATCCAATCTGAAGACCATCGTTTATGGCGGCGCGCCGATGTATGCCGAAGACTGCCTGAAAGCGCTCGACCTGCTGGGCCCGAAGCTGGTGCAGATATACGGCCAGGGCGAGTCTCCGATGACCATCACAGCACTTTCCCGCGCCGTTCACATGGACCGCGATCACCCGCACTATCACGACCGGCTTGCCTCGGTCGGTCCGGCCCAAAAGGGCGTGGAGGTGCGGATTGCCGACGAGGACGACAACGACCTGCCGCTGGGCGAGATCGGCGAAATACTTGTCCGCGGCGATGTGGTCATGAAGGGTTACTGGCAGAACCCGGAAGCCAGCGCCGCATCCCTTCGCGGCGGCTGGCTTCATACCGGCGACATGGGTGCGCTGGACGGTGCCGGCTTTCTGACCCTCAAAGACCGCTCCAAGGACGTGATTATCTCCGGCGGCTCAAACGTCTATCCTCGCGAGGTTGAGGAAGTCCTGCTGCGCCATAACGGCGTGCTCGAATGCTCCGTTATAGGCCGCCCCCACCCCGACTGGGGCGAGGAAATTGTCGCTTTCGTGGTACCGAAAGCTGGCGCCGATGTGCGGGAAGTGGAACTCGACGCGTTATGTCTCGAACATATTGCCCGCTTCAAACGCCCCAAGGCATACCGGATGATCGACGCCCTGCCGAAAAACAATTACGGCAAGGTGCTCAAGACTGATCTAAGGGAACTGGCTGAATAATTCAGGGTGCCCTGCGCCTAGCGGGTAGGTGCCCTGCCCCTTACGACACCAAAGCTAATCAGGCCCAGTCCGATAATGGCCAGCGTGCGAGGCTCGGGCACCGCGAAAACCTCCTGCGTCACCGCGCTGTATCGAACACTGCCCTGCGAATAATTGTAGAACGCAAAATTGCCGCCGTTAAAGGCGGAAGCATCGCCAACATCCGTCGCAAGAAAGTTGAATCCCTCGACACCGTCGACCAGCACCTGGAGGCCGTGGGCGGTGAAATTGATCGTGAATTCATACTCTGTATTGTCAGCCCAGCCTGTGCTGCCAAGATTGGTGGCGTGCGCCAATTATTCGACCGAGTTCACATGCTGCCAAAAATCATTGTTGCTGGTTCTGAGGCCAGTTCCCCGGGATAGAGCAAGCCCATCGGCGGCAGGTGACTGATCGCCCTGTTTCCAGTCAAGCAGCAGGTAATCGGCAGAGGCGCTGTTTGCATCGCCTGCATCAAAACCGATGGCAAAACCGATGAAGTCGTCGTCGCCGGTGGTGCGCACTTCAATTTTAGACGTCAGTGTCTGGCTGAGCGCAGACAGATTGCCGCGAAAAAAAGTAGGCGCGCCATTCCTGCTCTGATCAACGAAATCTCCCCCAACGCCGTCGACCGTCCAGGTACCTGTGCCGGCAGGTTCATCCGCCCAGGTATTCAGATCAAGCGGACCGGCCTGTGCGGAAATGCTTAGGGCGGCGGCAAGGCCGAGTCCCAACAGGGAAGATTTTAAAAACTGGGGGGTCAACTAAGGATCATAGCACTAAACTTCTAAAAAGAATGAACCGCATAAATATAGGAGAAATTTTAGTGCCAACAAAAACATTCACTTATATTTAATGGCTTACAATTTTACGCCCATGTAACAGATCGGAAAGTGCAAAGAATTCCGACAATGCTTGCGTCGCTGCACGCCAACAACGTTCCCGACAAAAACGGCATCATGCCCGTCGGTTTACCTGACCGATTGCCCCGTATGGTTAGGATACAAACTTAGAGGCTTTGAGCGACCGTCGCACGCGGTGGTCGCGCCGGGGTAATGTTGGTGGGCCCAAAAGTAACCTACCCACCGCTCCCCGTTTCCTGATCTGTCCGCCTACGGACAATGCTGCGATCAATTCGCAAATCGGACCGATAACCGCATCGGTTCGCCCAGGCTCTTCAAAGCACAAAACAATCCTTCCAGGGCGGCCGAACACTGTGGCTTTGGGGCAAAAGATTGGGGCACCGGGCTATGAATTTATTTGGCAGTGGCAAAAAAGAACGGGCAACCGTTTCAGAAAGCGGGTTTTTCAGCGGGGTACACAGCGGCATGTGGCTGGCGTCCAAGGGGATGGTTCTGGCGTTCGTTGTCTTCACCGCCCTTAACGTCGAACTCGCGAATGACATAATTCCGCCGTCCGCAGCTGGATAGAGACAACCCTCGCCTGGTGCTGCATCGGTGCCGTCACGTTCATGTTGTTCATCTGCCTGTGCCTGATGTTCAGCCGCTTCGGCAACCTGCGGCTCGGCGACGACGATTCACGTCCTGAATTTTCGAACTTCTCCTGGTTCGCGATGCTGTTTTCCGCCGGCGTCGGCATTGGCCTGCTGTTTTTCTCCATCGCCGAGCCGATGTTCTACTTCGATAACTCGATGGCCTGGAAATACCCGAACAATCCGCTCGCGGATCACGCTGGCGTCACCGAACTGACCCAGCAGCGTGCCACCCATGCGATGCGGGTAACCTATTCCCATTGGGTTTTTCATGGCTGATCGATCTACGTGATCGTCGGGCTTTGTCTCGCCTATTTCGGTTTCCGCAAGAAACTGCCCTTCACGCTGCGCTCCGCGCTTTATCCCGTGATCGGCGACCGGATTTACGGCCCGATCAGGCACGCGGTCGATCTGCTGGCTGTGTTCGGTACGGTCTTCAGTGTCGCAACATCGCTTGGTCTCGGTGTCAGCCAGATGGCCGTGGGGCTGAACGTTCTGTTCGGGATTGACCCCGGGGAAACCACCCAGGTCATTCTGATCGGTTGTATCTCCGTGGTTGCAACCGCGTCGGCAGTTTCCGGCGTCGGCAACGGCATCCGTATCATCTCTCAATGGAATATCTATCTCAGCAACGTGCTGGTCCCCTTCTTCCTGTTTGGCGGGCCGACCCAGCGGTTGATGGGCTTTTTCATCACCAGCATCGGCGACTACCTTTGGAACGTTATTCCGATGGGCTTCTCGACAGCGGCAACACCGGGAGACAACGCCTGGCAAGGTGGCTGGACCACCTTCTACTGGGGCTGGTGGATTTCCTGGGCATCCTTCGTCGGTATGTTCATCGCGCGTATTTCGCGCGGCCGGACAATCCGCGAATTCATGGTCGGGGCCATGTTCGTTCCCACCACGATCGCCTTTTTCTGGCTCTGCATATTCGGCGGCAGCGCGCTCCACATGGAGCTTAACGCCGCCGGCGGCGTCGGCACCGCCGGGGTACCGGACATCGTCAGAGCATGGAATCTGCCCAATCCGCTATTCGGCACGATCGAGCGGGTCACCGATATTTTCTGGCTCAACTGGGCAATGTCGGCCCTGGCAACCCTTCTGCTGGCAACATGGTTCATCACATCGTCGGATTCCGGCACGCTGGTGATCACCACGATGCTGTCGATGGGTGACGACAATCCGCCGGTAAGGTTACTCATCATCTGGGGGCTGGGCGAAGGCTTCGTTGCCGTCGTACTCCTTCTTGCGGGCGGTCTAAAAGCCCTACAAACCGCGGCGATAGCAGCAGCCCTACCCGTCAGTATCATCATGATCGTGATGACCTGTGGGCTCATAAAATCCCTGCGGGAGGACCCGAGCGCCGTTAAAGGTCCAGACCCGGCCCTGGGTCCAGAAACCATCGCTGCGGAATAGCGCACCGTGACTTAACCGGCTGCCGTCAGAACTGAGCTGGTCCTGACGGCAGCCCGAGCGTCACCCGCCCGTAAAGCGCACCGACCGCATCCCAGTTCATGCTGATATGGGCTGAACCGGCGTGGGTATCGCGCCAGTAGCGCTGGATGCGCGCCGTTTTGAATAGCGCACCGCCGCCGCCGGCGGCAAAGATAGCGTCCACCGCCTGCACCGAAAGCCTTGCCGCATAGCCCCAGTCACCCTTATTGCGGGCGCGCTGATCAATCGTGAGCTCACGGCCCGACGACACCGTCTCCATGATGTCTTTCAGATCACGGTCAACCAGCAGGCGAGCCGCATCGACCGCAGCCATTGCCTCGCCCAGCTTGAGCTGAATTCCCGGTAACGCCGCCATCGGTGCGGGTTTAGACAATGCCGCGCCCCGCGTGGTCCGGCCTTTGGTCCGTTCAATAAATTCGTCAATTGCGCCCTGCGCCATCCCCATGATCGGCGCGACCAGGCTGCACGACATCGCAGCAAAAAGCGGAATGCGATACAGCGGCCCGTCATTGACCGCCGCGCCCGGCGGTTTGCCGGACATGGTATCTTCGATCGGCAGAAATCTATGTTCGGGGACGAACAGATCGTCACATTGAATGTTCTTGGACCCGGTGCCGGAAAGACCGACAACGTTCCAGTTATTCTCCATTTCAAATTCGGATGTTCGCACCAGCGCGTAGGCCTTTCCTTCGGGCTCATCGTCGCTTGTGGCCGGGATCGTGACGCCGACAATCGTCCAGGCACAGTTATCGATGCCGGAGCAGAACATCCACTTTCCGGTCAGGCTGTAGCCGCCTTTGACCGCCGTCACCGTGCCAGTGGGTGTAAACGACGCGGCAACCACGGCGCCTGCGTCTTCGCCCCAGACATCATCCTGCGCCTGTTCGGGGTACATGCCGAGAAACACGTGATACATCGCGGTCACCGAATTGACCCAGCCGACCGAGCCGCAACCGCGTGCGATCTCGAACCCGACCTCGGCAAACGTATCGAGCCCATACTCAAACCCACCATAGCGCTTGGGCAACAGTATCTTGAAGATTTCCTGATCGCGGATCGCACCGAAGATCTCTGCGGATACCCGCCCGCTCGCCTCGGTTTCTTCCTGAGCATCCCGGATCATCGGCACCAGCGCCTGCGCCCGGCGCACCAGCTCTTCCGGCGACGCTATTTCCGAAGTGGCTCTTTCAATCGTATCCGGCATGGTCAGTTCCCTCGACTGGTCGTCCGCGGAAATCGCGCACGGCTTAATTTTGCCAAACGCTATCAGGCGGTGCGCGGCGAAACAATCCCGTCCGTCTAGTCGCGCCTGCCCAGTCGCGCCCGCCTGGTCCCGTCCGCCTAGTCGCCGTCATCCATCCGGAAATCGGGTTCGGTCTTGAATTTATCTGCGATGAAATCAATGTAGGCCCGCACCTTGGCCGACACGTTCCGTGTATAGGGGTAGACTGCGTAAACGGCAGAATCCGTGTGCCGTGCCTTGGCGTGATAATCGGGCAGCAACACGGTGGCGTCGCCGCGCTGGATATCCTTGCCGACAACCCAGGACGGCAGCAACGCAATGCCACCACCGTTCAGCATCGCCGCGTTCACCGCTTCGACATTGTTGGACCGCAGATTTCCCTGAACGCTGATATCGGTCACCTTGCCCGTCTTCTTGTTTTCAAGGTCCCAGTGACTTTCACCCGGATTGACGCGGAACTGGAAACAATTGTGGTCCATCAGATCTTCGGGCGTTTCGGGCGCATCGTGTTTGGCGATATAGGCCGGACTGGCAACCAGCAACCGCTGGATGCCACTGAGCTTGCGGGCAATAAAGCTCGTATTTGTAAGCCCGCCGACGCGAATGGCGAGGTCCGCGCCCTCCTCGATCAGATCCACATAATGATCCGTCACCTGCAATTCGACCGAGAGTTCAGGATAGAGTTCCAGGAATTCAGGCAGGGTCGTTGCGATATAACGACGCCCGAAAACAACCGGGATATTAATCCGCAGAGTACCGCGCGGCTCATCCTGCAACTCGGTGACGGCCGCATTGGCCTCTTCGATGTCGGAAATGATCCGTTCGGTATGTCCGCGGTAGATTTCGCCGGCCTCGGTCAGGTGAAGCTTGCGGGTGGTCCGGTTGAACAGGCGCGTGCCGAGTTGGTCTTCGAGCGCGCTTATCTGGCGCGATACCGAAGACGGCGCTAGGCCGATCGCCCTGCCTGCCGCAGAGAAACTGCCGGTCTCCGCGACTTTGTTGAACAGCCTCATTCCGGTCAGCGTATCCATATCATTCCTTCCAAACCGGCCCTC
>CAJIYX010000171.1 GCA_905181725.1 Alphaproteobacteria bacterium UBA830 | reverse complement strand
ATAGCCATGCATGTCGGCGCCCAGCGTATGCGGCAGCACGCCCGCATCGAGGACCTTTTTCGCCATCGCGAAGCTGAAATGAGACCCGTGGCCGACATCCAGTTTCAGGCCCTTGTCGAGTGCCCGTTTCACGATCGGGTGCAACTTGCCCTTGCTGTTCACGAAGCCACCGGGATGGCGGGTGAACGGATGTGCCAGAATATCGCCCGGCCGCAGAATCTTGACCGTGTCAGACAACACCTTGTCGACGTCAATTTTGTATTTAGGCTTATCCGGCCGCCCCCAGAGCTGGCCGAAATGGATATAGACCGGCAGGTCGAGTTCTTTACAGGCTTTGACGGCAAGCTTCATCACGTCCAGCCCCCAGCGCTCATAGCCGCCGATTTCCGCGTGGGATTTGATGCCCCGCACGATATCAGCGTTTTCGCGCGCAGCCCGCACGGTTGCCTTCACGTCCACGCCTTCGGGTGAATACAGATACGGGTAGTAATGGCCTTCAAGTCCGCCGACGACATAGATCGACAGAAAGGCCAGAACGCGCGACGCCGACGGCTCGACGATAAACTTGCGGAACCCCGGGAACGTCATGCAGCTCGGCCCACCCTGATCGACCAGGGTCGTCACGCCGGACCGCACGCCCGCCATATCGGGGTTCAGCCCGAACCGGCCGCTGACATGCTGATAAACGTGGGCATGACTGTCGATCATGCCCGGCAGGACAAGCTTGCCCCGGACATCGATGTTTTTCTTTGAGCCATTGAGGTCGGCTTTGACCGCGGCAATCTTCCCGTCCTTGATGCCGACATCGCCAATGCAGTCGATGCCCTGGGCCGGGTCGATCACACGGCCGCCTTTGAGAACGATGTCGTAGAGTTTCTTGCCGGCCATGATCTGTGTTCCTTCGTGATTGTATCAGTATCGATTCCGAGCATCGTCAGCATGTCCGCGAGAATCCTCGCGCCATCGCGCAAATCGCCCGGAGTGGCGTTTTCTGCCGCATTGTGGCTGATCGCCTTTTCTCAGGGAACGAAAATCATCGCCGTCGGGCAGATACCGCTCAATAGCCCCGACCTTGGCCTCGACCTCGGCCTCGGCGCGCTGAAGGCGGGCTCCGGTAAGACGGCAAAAAACTTCGTCTGCGAGGCTGCAGCACCCGCCACAGCGCAGGATATTCCAGCGTACGGCGGAAGGCCGGGCTGTCTGCAAACAATAAATTAACGATACAGGCGGTGTACTGACGCTATCGCCATGCATCTTCGTCTTCCAGGCATCCGCATTTGCGTGTTTCAGGCCGGTTTACGGCTATACAAACCTTGAAAAAAGTCCGATTTCTTACTACAAATCGTTCATAGTTTGTTTGTAAGAAAGATCTCAGCATGACACCCGCAGAACCGGCCCTTCATCTCGCCGCCGACAACGTCGCCGCGCTCGACGGCGCAAGCGTCTCACCGATCAAGGCCTCCATCGGCTCCCGTATTTCCGGCTACCGGTTCGATGGCGAAACGGTCTCGGACGATTTCCGGTCTGCCATGCGCGATCTGCTGCATACCCGCGGCCTAGTTGTGTTCGAGCCCGGCACGGTAACCGCGGAGAATTTCACCAAATTTGCCGCATTCCTCGGTGAGTTTTTCCATTATGCCGGGCCGCACACTCCCCGCGCGCCGGAAAACCCAGACGCGACCGTGATCAGCGCCGGCAAGGATTCGCATCTGCGCAACCATGTCTGGCATGCCGATGGCGGCTTCCGCGAGGATGCACCGGCTTTCACCGCCCTGTTCGGTAAAGCCACCCCGAAAGACGGCGGCGACACGATGTATTCGAACACGGCCCATGTATATGAATCGCTTGACCCGCTGTTTGCGCGCTACCTCGACTCGTTGCAGGTCATCCAGTCACCCGATGCGACCGGTCACATTACCGACCGCTATCTCGACCCCGAGGAAGCTGCCCAGGCACGTCTGCGCATGCCCCCCTTCGAGCTCCCGCTGGTCCGCACGCATCCCGTCAGCGGGCGCAAATGGATCGCGGTCAACGAATCCTACGTCTGTTACATCAAAGGCGTCAGCCGGGTGCACAGCCAGAACATCCTCGGCATCCTGTTCGACGCGATCAAAGGGCCGGAATCGAGCTGCCGCTTTGAGTGGACAGAAGGCACCATGGCAGTCTGGGACAACCGGGTCGTGCAACACCGTGCGGTCAAGGATTACGCCGGCGATGCGGAGCGGCTTTTGTACCGCTGCACCATGACGGCCTGATTGCACAATGAGTGATTCCCGCGCGAGCGTTCTGATCACGGCCGACGCACTGGCGGCCGCTATATCCACCGACGAAACGATCGTCCTTCTCGATATCAGCGACGACCTGGAAACTGCGCCGCTCGAACGTGCGGTCATTCCCGGCGCCATCGCCGCGTCGCTCGCCGCCGATATTTCCGGTCCGGCAACAAAACCGGGCGGTCGACGCCCCCTGCCCGATCCCGCTTTGCTGCAAGAAAGCCTGCGCCTTTGGGGGATCGATGCGGATTCGCTGGTCGTCGTTTACGACAATGCGTCGGGTTCACAGGCCGGGCGCGCCTGGTGGACATTGCGCTGGGCCGGTCACACCAATACGCGCTTGCTTGATGGCGGCCTCGACGCCTGGACGGCGGCAGGCCATCAGACAGCAGATCAGCCGATACATCCCGCAGGTTCAGGCGATTTTACGGTTATACCCGGCAACATGCCGGTGATCGACGCCGATGAGGCCGCCGGCATCGCCCGTAACGGCGCACTCCTCGATGCGCGCGGTAAAACCGCCTATGAGGGCGATCCTGACAAGCCCGCCAGCGGCCATATTCCCGGTGCGATCTGCGCAGGTGCGAAAGATGCGCTTGGGAACGATGGCTGTTTCAAACCCACCGAAGACCTGAACGCGCTTTATGCAGGCCATGGCGCCAATGGCAGCCAGCCGGTCGGCGTATATTGCGGTAGCGGCAATGCCGCATCGTTCGAACTCGCCGGCATGTATGCCGCCGGGCTGGAAGCCCCGCTTTATGTCGGATCATGGTCGGCGTGGTCGGCCGATCCGGACCGGACGGTGGCGCAGGGGACGGAACGGGGTTAGGTCCAAGCACCCCGGCTAGAAAAGGCAACTAGAACGGCTCCATCAAACCCATTATTGCGGGTTGCGCGTTGCACACTGGTGCCGGTGTTCTAGGTTGTTTCGCGAACCTCATCCGCCAACCGAAGAAATCCGCGACCCGGCACTTCCCAAACGATCGAATACCAATTTTTGGGCCCGCAATCGACGTTGGTTGCACCTTGATTATGTCCAGTTTTAAGCTAGTCTAACGTCAGCGTTCATATCGTGTTTAAACATTCGTTTGCTCCAATACATATCTTCGTCAGACAAATGGTCTCGGGCCACGAGTTGCAATAGCGTAACGGGATCCTGCATCGACAGAGAGTAGAGATCGCCCCTCCCCCGCCAAAGCTCGTTTGGTCCGACAACGCACGGTCGACAAACTGGCTGATCATAAGCCAGTATTTTCGGGGCCTCGATTTTTATAGCCGATAGTCGGGTGTCCACTATTAGTTGCGAACACCGGCGAATAGCGGACACCCGACTATCGGCCATAAAATAGGGCTTCACTGAATATATTCGGCGCCGTCACCTGCTCCATGATGGCCGGGCCGGTTTATTGCTGAGCCTGAAATCTCGCCCAATCAACAGGTTCTCGACCTGGCGCAGAGACAGCGGATACCGCAGATGCCCACACACGTCCTTCCTGTTAATCTGACAATGCGCCCAGTACGCTTTAAAAGGCGGGAATACACAGGGGCATTGTCTACAGGGTCGCCGAAACCGTCATCACCGAGGACGTCAGACGCACACGCCTTACTTTCAGGTATAGCTCGTGAGCCTGGACCGCGGTGATCTAGAGTATCTCGCCCGCCCCAAATGCTTCGCCGGCGAACACCGGTAGCTTGAGTTTGAGCGATTTCGTCATGAGAAGCTTGAATAGCCCCTAGATTTCTAGACGCCTTCGGTTGTCGTTTTCTGCTGGCGTTCGAACTCAACGGGCTACAGCATCCCGTTCCTCACATGCTTTCGTTTCGGATTGTAGAACATCTCGATGTAGTCGAACACGTCCTGACTGGCGTCGGCCCGGGTTTTATAAGTCCTGCGCCGTATCCGTTCACGCTTGAGCAGATTGAAGAAGCTCTCGACCACCGCGTTGTCATGACAGTTCCCGCATCGGCTCATCGAGTGTTCCAGATTATGGGCTTTGAGGAATGACGCCCAAACTGGGAACTCTGGTCCGAGTGGATAAGCACCCTGTGCTTCGGTTTCCTGCGCCACACAGTCATAAGTAATGAACGTCCGTCGTCTGGCGGCTCTGCATCGACCAGCCGACGACGCGACGGGAGTAGAGATCGATTACGACCGCTAGATAGGAGAAGCCTTCCAGCGTGTGGCTGCCAGGCCGGCGCTTGTAGCCGATCTGAGGCCTGATACCAGCCAATCTAGCACGACGTGCAACCCGCTTTAGGATGTCACGTTCCTCGGTGACCTTGGTCAGATCGCCTAATCTCAGAATCCTTGCCATCGCCGCCGGATGGCTCCGAGAACTTCTTCTTCCACGCCTAGAGCGAATGTGGGCTTACGCCCAGACGCTTTGAAACCTC
>CAJIYX010000170.1 GCA_905181725.1 Alphaproteobacteria bacterium UBA830 | reverse complement strand
GATTTTGAGGTCAAGCTTTTCAGCCGAACCAATCGCGGTGTTGTTCCTACCATCTTCGGCGACACACTGATTAAACACGGCAAACTGATCTTTGCGCAGGTCTCAAACGCCGCGCAAGAACTGGATGATCTGAATGAGGGTAACTCTGGCCGGGTTGTGATCGGCACCTTGCTGGCTGCATCGACAGGGCTGCTGCCGGTTGCGATTGACATCCTGTTGGCGGGCCGCCCAAAAGTCGCAATCAAAATCAGCGAAGGCACCAATGAGGTGCTGATACCGGCCCTTTTGTCGGGGGAAATTGATTTGTTTGTCGGTCGGCTGCCATCACATCGGCACCCCGACAAGATTAAACAGGAAAAATTGTTTGAAGATCGCGTCGTCGCGGTTGTGAGCAACCAGCATCCGCTTGCTAAAAAACGGTCGGTATCTTTTGAGCAGACCAAACCCTTCGGTTGGATTCTGCCCCCCTTAGAGACGAGCTTGCGGCGGCAGATTGACGATTTTTTCATAGGTCAGCAGCAATACACGCCGCCATTGGCTATTGAATCGGTGTCATACCTTGCCAACAGGGCGCTGTTGCAGTTACGCGATTTGATCGGCCTGATGCCCGCCGAGGTCATCGCTCAAGACATTGAGAATGGTCACTTATCGCAACTCGACTGGATCGTTCCTTTTGGCCAAGGCCCCATTGGCATCTCGTATCGCGACGACATGAGCCTTTCACCCGCAGGGCGTGCCTTTAAGCAGGCGTTGCATCAGGCTGCCCAGCAGAGATAGCCCACTGATATTCGTTAAATTGATACCTGTATTCACCCAATTCACTTGAGGTGATAGGCGACTTACCGTGATCTGATGCCAATCAAATGAAGGAGACCCTTGGTCATGTACCCTGATCTAAAATTATTTATTGCGGGCAAATGGCGAAAAGCCACCAGTGACATGACCGTGGTTAACCCCGCGACAGAAGAAGAGCTTGGGCGCCTGCCCTGTGCCTCCAAGTCTGATCTGGATGATGCGTTGGAGGCCGCTGAAAAGGGTTTTCGTATATGGAGCCGGACATCGCCCCGCGATCGCGCCGACACAATGCTCCGGGCCGCTGCACTGATACGCGAACGCCAGGAAGAAATCGCCCAATCGATGACGCTCGAACACGGCAAGCCGCTGCCACAGGCGCGGCTCGAAGTCATTCGCGGTGCGGAGTTCTTTGAATGGGACGCGGGCGAAGCCATGCGCACATATGGCCGCGTTATACCGGCGGCCCATGGGCATAAATTTTCGGTTCATCACCAACCCATCGGGGTCGTCGCAGCGTTCTCGCCCTGGAACTTCCCGATGAGCCAACCCGCGCGTAAAATTGCAGGGGCATTGGCTTCGGGTTGCTCCATCATCCTGAAAGCCGCCGAAGAAACGCCCGCCGGTGCCATCCACATCGCCCGCGCCTTTGAGGATGCGGGGTTGCCGGCGGGTGTTCTTAACCTGGTGTTCGGCGATCCGGCCGAAATTTCCAGTTACCTGATCCCGCAAGACCCGGTGCGGCTGGTCGCCTTTACCGGCTCCACCGCAATCGGGCGTCACCTGACGATCTTGGCATCAGAGCACATGACCTCTGTCCTGATGGAACTGGGTGGTCATGCGCCGGTGATCGTGTGCGAAGACACGGATGTCCAGACTGCCGCGGTCTCAGGCGCAATTCGAAAAATGCGCAATGGCGGCCAGGTCTGCACGTCCCCCACGCGGTTCTTTGTGCATGAGAGTATTTTTGACGAATTCACATCGACCTTTGTGAAACGTGCTGCTGCGACAGTTGTTGGCAATGGCATGGAGGCTGGCGTGGAGATGGGACCGCTGGCAAATGATCGCCGCGTGCCGGTGCTGACAAACTTCGTCGAAGACGCGCGCGCAAAGGGGGCTACAGTTGCCACAGGCGGCGAGCGCCTCGGCAATACAGGCTATTTCTTTCAGCCGACAGTACTGGTGAACGTGCCTGAAAATGCTCAGATCATGCAGGAAGAACCCTTTGGCCCGGTTGCGGTCATCAATCCGGTTGCGTCCCTCGACGAGGCAATTGCACAGGCAAACTCAGTGCCCTTTGGTCTCGCCGGCTACGCCTTTACCAATCGCGCAGATTACATCGACCGCATGATAGACGAGGTTGAAGTTGGCAACCTTTCGATCAATACGCTAGAAGCCTCAATGCCAGAGACCCCCTTTGGGGGCGTCAAATCCAGCGGCTATGGCCGCGAAGGCGGGACAGAAGGTCTCGAAAACTATATGACTATCAAGCACGTCTGGCACTCTGCAAAGATATCCTAGGGGCGTGATCCCAATTGATGCCTTGGTAAGATAAGTAGTTAAGTCTATTGGCTATTTCCCCTTCCGGATTGGTGGGTTGACGATGTCTCCAGAAATCGTGACGTTGCAGCGAAAGCTCATTTTGTCCACTGACAGTCGATGAAGCCGTGAAAAGGCACTGTCAGACCCAATCACCTTGAGCCGGGGAGGGGCTGCCCGTAGCCTCCGTGGATGAAAAATCCCTTCCGCTATTTCAACAGCTCGCCCGAGATCATCCGCCTGACAGTGATGATGCTTGCAATGCCGCAAATACTCCGCTTAAAATATTGAACCAGATGAGCCAGATCCTCCTTTAGATCAGGCCGCAGATTGTCCCAATTTATATGACGAAGGACAATTAGGAGTAGCTTTTCTATTGACCACCCGTCGCACCAACCGACGCTATTTACCTATGAAATATTTTGAAAAAGTAGCCCTTGCGATTCTCCTGGCAGCCACTCTTTCAGGTCTATTGGGTATTCGCTCTGCGGAAGCACAAAACAGCTCCTTGAACAGCGAGCTGACTCGGGCCCTGGAAGACTTGCAAAACAGTGACGCTGCATGGCGTAGCGAAGAAGCAAAATATCGCCAGCAACGTTTCTCCGGGGGGCTTTCGGCAGAAGAAGCATCCGAATATGCCGAGTTTGTCGCCAGCCTCCATCGCCAGAAACTGGAGAATTGCGAGACGGTCAGGAGGCTTGGTGGAAACAAGGCGCTGACCGGTTTAGATTGTGTCAGGGAAGGATTCTCTGGCGGCTCCCCTGCCGTCGCGGCCCTGCCTCCCGAAGACGCCAGGACAAACTCCGAAAAAGTTGAGGATCTCGACGCGGAATTAAAACGTCTGGAAGCGGAGCTGGACGAAGAATTGCAACAGAAACAGCTGGAAAACAGCTCGCGCGAACAAAATAGTCAGGCCGGTGGCCGAAGCTTGACCGAGCAGGAGCAAGGTCAGGGAGCCGATAGCAGTCGTGTTGGCGCCAATGCGTCGGCTAATCCGAAAAGCCCGAATTCTCCACAGTCCTCTAACGGGTATCACCCGGGCAAAAACAACGGGGAGGCGGATGGAACACCCGTCGACCAAAAGCCAGATAATTCAGGGAAGAATCAGACCGGTTCGGCTACCGCCTATCCCCCGGCGGCATCCGCTCCGGGCGCAGTGCCTGCAAACCAGCAAGAAAAAAATACAGCGTCTGCCAATCGTCACGGTAACGATGAAGGCAAAGACGATGACATCGTGATGCGTCAGATACGAGAAGCTGCGGAGCGAGAGGCCGATCCGGTAATGAGAGAAAAGTTGTGGAACGAGTACAGGAAACTTAAGTCTGCAAAGCGATAGACATACCGTGATTTGTTTCGGCGGTTGAGCTGAGCATGCGGCAGGCCACCAGCTTTACTAATGATGGATCGAGCGATAAGTTTTTCTGACACTGCTAGTTGTTCCAGATTGGCACCTTTTCTCGACACCAGTCCAGCAAAGGTGAACGAGGCGGACGGCGGCAACTGCGAGAAGCTGTGCAGCGGTAGAAGACGGGGTTGGTAGTGTAACAATGTTAAGGAGAAATGCTGTGAATCAGCCCCGAGAAAGCAATTACGCGCAAATCATTCCCCGGAGGCGGGTGATTGAAATAATAACAGCTGCTGCTGCATTACTGTTCCTAATGACGGGGTGTGCATCAACTTATCAGGAACGCGATGTTCCGTCGCAACCCACCTCGCTTGTTCAGCCCGCCAGCGAGATCGCTGAAAATGACTTGCTGGGAATCCGAATTCACACTCTCAAACCGGGGGAATTACCGGAGGCGGACAAAGCGCTCGGTATGTCCCTCGAAATCAGAAAGGCCGAGGGCTATTTCATCGCTGTGAAACTTAAAGACACGCTGCAAAGGTCTGGTCACTGGGGACCAGTCCGTGTCGTGCCTGCAAACAGTAATCAAGGTGAAGTAGTTGTCAGCGGGCAGATTCTGGAATCCGACGGCGAATTTCTTGAACTCTCGATATCTGTTCACGACGCAACCGGGAGAGAGTGGTTTTCGAAGGACTATTCCGGCGTGGTCAATGATCAGATGTACACGCAGACCCGGCGAAATGGAGATGCATTTCAATTCGTCTATAACGAAATTTCGAACGATATAGCAGCTTACAGGACCAAGTTAGCGTCGGCCGAAATCGCAACGATCAGACAGGTTGAGGAGCTGAAATTCGCCAGCACCTTTGCTCCGTCGATATTTTCCAGCTATCTCAAAGAGACCGAGCCCGAGTCCCCTAATACCTCTGATGTTTTCAGCAGACTTCTCGCTTCAGTGAAGACCAGCGACGCCACAACAGAGGCAAAACCCCGGTACGTCGTGGCCCGGTTGCCGTCGGAAGACGACCCTAATTACCTTCGGGTGCAACGGATCCGAGCTCGCGAACATCAGCTGATCGATATTCTCGACCAGCAATATGACGGTTTATCCAAGAACATCTCCGATGCTTATACCCAGTGGCGTATCTCACGTTTGACTGAAATGAACTCGGTACGCGAAATCGAACGACTTGAAAACGAACGCACGACCAAGGCCATTGTAGGTGGCATTGCCGGCGTCGGCCTCATCATTCTTGGCGCCCAGTCGAACAACAACAGCTGTCCCGGTTGCGGTGCGGTGGGCGTGGCAGCTGGCGGGCTGATTCTCGCGAAATCAATCGAGGCCGCGATCGAAGCGAACGGCACGGCGAAAGCAGATATGGAAATCCACACGCGGTCGCTGGAAGAACTCGGTCAATCCCTGGCAACGGAAGTTACACCGGTCGTGATTGAAGTCGAAGGCAGCACGGTAGAGCTAAAAGGCAGCGCAGATGCAAAGTTCAGCCAATGGCGAAAAATTATGAAGAAACTGCACGAGCGCGAAGTTGGCCCGATCGACGACACTACGCCCGTGGCGGTGCCGCTCTCAAGTCGCGGACCGTCAAGTTGACGCCTGATTGTGGTCGCCATCTCGTCTGGATGGAAAGTTGACACCTTTCGGCCGTTCCGCCGCCAGGCCTCATGGAAAAACAACGGCCTCTCCGGTCTATTTCTTCGGTCTTGCCTTCCTCGTTATGATCGCGATCGGGGTCGTGGTCTTTTTGCCGGAAAGCGTCGAGGTTCCCGCGAACCTGACCGAGAACGTTCCGCTATCCGTCGCGCGAGACAGCCCCTCTGCTGCGGTATCGGCACAAATACCCAAACAGAACGGTGCTGAAGACACACCGGCAGCTCTGGTGAAGGACAGGCTTGTTGAAAAGGAGGCCAAGAGTTTGCTCGCCAAGGTACTCGAGAGGCAGATCCGGCTTGAAAATGACGGCGCAAAGATCTGGGGAGATTCTTCGAGAGGACCTGGCTATGTCGATGCACTGGCCGCCCTTAACACAGCAAACAGCGAGCTTGATCGTCAAGAATATGCGAGAGCGTCTGACGGGTTTCGGGTCACTCTCACGATGTTTGACCAACTCGTAGCGAGCAAGGATGAACGCTTCGTGCAGGCCATGAATGCCGGCATGGCGGCACTCGATATTCTGGATGGTCCCGCGGCGACCCCTAATTTTCAGATGGCTTTGGCTTTACAGCCACAAAATGGGAGAGCACAAGGCGGCCTCGTGCGGGCGACGCAGGCGCCTCAGGTACTCGACCAGATGACTGAAGGGCGACGGCACGAAGCCGCTGGGGATATCGATCGTGCGCTCCACGCTTTTCAGGCCGCTACGGCACTCGACCCGAAATACGTTCCTGCCAGCGAGAATGCCAGGCGACTTTCGGCGATTGTTGTCGAACGTAACTACGAGAATGCCGTCTCCGCCGCCCTCGCCGCGATCAAAAGCTACAAATTCGGTCAAGCTCTACAAGCGCTGGAAACTGCCCGAAAAATCCGCCCGACAGCGCCCGAAATTACCGAACTGCGCGCGCGTATCCGTTTCGGGAGACAACAGCAGGCCATAGCCAATCTGCGTAAGCGTGCCCTATCGTTGGAGCAAGCCGAAGACTGGTCCGGTGCAATCAAACACTATGAGAAGGCTCTTACGATCGACCCGATTGCCGGGTTCGCCATCCAGGGCCGCACCCGGGCGGAGAAGTTCAATACACTATACGGACAGGTCCGGAACTATATCGCTAATCCCGACCGACTAAGTTCACCAGCACTGGGGGATCATGCTCGACAGGTACTGGCTACTGCGAGAAGAATCCCGAATGCAGGCCCGAAACTTCAGGCCGATGCAAAACGCCTGGACACATTGATTTCCGATGCAGAGACGCCGCGGCCCGTGGTGCTGAAATCGGATGGCCAGACTCGAATCGTCATTTATCGAGTTGCCCGATTGGGCGTTTTGGCAGAGCGTCGACTTATGCTTCGCCCGGGACGTTATGTGGCCGTTGGATCGCGGTCCGGGTATCGAGACGTACGGGTAACTTTTCTTGTACCGTCGAATGATACCGAAACCGTCGTTGAAGTCCGCTGTGTAGAAAGGATCTGACTGACATGATCCTTATCTTGCTGGAAAACGATCGCCGCGTGATCGAAACATCCGAATTCCCCCTGGCGATCGGCATTACTGACGTTGGGACGGTGATGTACGGCGCAGAGGCTGAGACTGCGCCGGTTCTGTGGGTCCGGTTCCATCAAGAGCGTATTTACATCCAGCCGGAATCAAGTAGCTACGTCACTTATCATAATGAGATCTCGATCGAGGGATCGACGTGGCTCTCAGCTGGTGATCGCATCACGTTTGGCGATGTCTCTATCGAGATTGCCGGGTCCGAGGGTATGTTGTCATTTTCTTCCGGCGGCAACCCACCCGACGAACCTCCAAAAGAACCACCACCTGAATCGATGGAAGCCTCGACATCGCCGCCGCCACCGGAACCGTCATGTTTGCCAGCGGCACGGCCCCCGCGTCGTCGGTGGGCCGGCGGTCGTGGCCGTAAGCCGGTGCTTGTAGGGTTTTCGATTCTTATATTGGCTGCAGGATTTGTTCTCGGCGCGTCGCCGGTTCGGATCACAGTATCGCCACCACCGGATACTATATCTTTTGGTGGTACTTTTCCGCCTATACCCGTCGGAGAACGCTATCTGGCGTTGCCTGGAAGTTATACTGTCTCGGCCCGGCTCACCGGGTATAGCGACCTCGATCAAAACGTCTCTTTCGGCTTCGCTGCGAAACCGGACCTGAAGTTCGAGTTGAAGAAGCTCCCAGGTCGTCTCAGTGTGACGACGACGCCCATTGTCGGTGCCATGGTATCGATCGATGGTAAATCTGGCGGTAAAACACCGTTGCGCGATATCGAAATCGAACCCGGACTGCGCACGATAGGTCTCACCGCGGAACGCTATCTGCCGGCTGACAGGACGCTCGAAATTCGTGGAAAGGGCGAGGCTCAATCGATCAACTTCAAACTTCTGCCCGGTTGGGGAACCCTGGTGGTCTCCAGTGAGCCTGAACAGGCAGATGTTTTCCTCGGTTCCGAAAACATCGGCAGAACGCCGCTGACCGTAGAGCCGATGCAGGGTAGCTACAAATTGACCCTGTCGCGGAAGGGCTGGAAGCCTGTCACCGTTCCGATCAAGATCGAAGCCAGCCGGACAACGAGGCTGCCACCTTTCCTGATGGCAAGAATTGACGGCACGCTTGATCTTAAAACAAACCCTTCCGGCGCCACCGTTGCTATCGACGGACAATTCAGAGGCCGCACCCCTCTCACGTTGCCGCTGGTGTCCGGAAAGTCTTACAAACTGGACCTGACCAAACAAGGATACGTCTCGGCGAACCAGTCAGTTCGTATCGAGGGCGGCAAGATAACCTCAGTCGACGTGCCGATGTCCTCTGAATACGGCATCGTATTTATCCGCGCACAACCAGCCGGCGCGACCCTCAAAATTGACGGCAAGGTATCCGGCTCCGCGTCACGCAGGTTGCGGCTGACAACCCGGCCGCATCGTATCGAGGTCATCAAGGATGGATATGCCTCGTATTCTGCAACGGTGACACCGCGCAAGGGGATCTCCAAGCGTCTGAATGTGCGTCTAAAGCGACACATTGACGTTGCGCGGGAAAAGGCGCGTCAGGATATCCAGACCAAGTCCAACCACATCGTCCGGCTCATCCCCATCGAACAACCATTGGAATTCAGGGTCGGTGCTTCACGCCGTGAAGCGGGGCGCCGTTCCAATGAAACGCAATACTCGGTCGAGTTGAGCCGCAATTTCATGATTGGAACCAGAGAAGTCACGAATGCCCAGTTTCGGCAGTTCCGGCCGCGGCACAATTCCGGCACCGAGCGTGGTACGGACCTGAACGACCCACATTTTCCAGTTGTGTCTGTTACATGGGATGATGCCGCTGAATATCTGAACTGGCTAAGCAAAAATGAAGGCTTACCAACGGCCTATATCGAACAGAATGGCAAGATGGTGGCTATCGAGCCGATGACCGGGGGTTACAGGCTGCCGACTGAGGCGGAATGGGTTTTCGCCGCGCGATATGAAGTAGGCGCACGTCCTCTTACCCAGCCCCTGAAATATCCTTGGGGACGCGAGATGCCGCCGACCAGAGGCAGCGGCAATTATGCGGATGGCGGCGCGATCAACGTTTTACCGCTTGTTATTAAGGGTTACTCCGACGGGCATACATATGCCGCTCCTGTCGGCAGCTTTACGACTAACCGAAATGGCATCCACGACCTGGGTGGAAACGTGTCAGAATGGTGCCATGACTATTATGATGCTTTCGTTGGAAGCCAGAACAAGGTTCGGCGCGACCCTGTTGGTCCGCGGCGCGGCGAGTTCCACGTCGTGCGTGGCTCAAGCTGGCGTCATGGTTCGATTACCGAACTGAGGTTGTCTTACCGTGATTATACGAAATCGCCCCGAAACGACCTTGGCTTCCGGATTGCCCGATATGTCAATATTCCGAAATAGAACGATACTTGCCGTGGTGGTGATGCTTGGAATGATTGGGGCGCCTCTCGTAAACGCTGCAGCGGCTGACGAGAAAAAATCCCCGAAACCTGCAGAAACTCGACAGCCCCCACAGCGAGACGTCAAAACGCCGGTCCGGAATCCACCCCAGAGCGTTTTTAAACCAAAGGAAAAGATATCGGCTGGCAAGTCGGTTTCCTTTCCGTCCGATATCTGAGAATTCAATCATGAAAAAACTGTTCCCCTCCGAGCTGATCTACCAGATTTTTGCACTTCTGATCGCTTTCATATTTGTACACGCGATATACGTAGCGGTCATTCGGCCCAATGCCGACGCTTTCACGGCGGTAGAAAAAGTCCAGTTCTCGCAGGATGCAAATTACGAACCGCAGCGCTCAGCCTACGTCGTATTGCGGGATTTTGAGCAGGAAGCGTGTTTTGTGCTGCTGCTGTGGGCGATTGCGATCCTGGGATACAAAGCTATGGCGTCGCGCCGGCAGCAGAAGCAGCTAATGCTGGACCTTGTCGGCTTGCCTGAGGGCGAATTCGTAACTGTGGAAAGTGCGGAACAGACTTCCGCGCTGATTCGAAAACGCATTCCGGAAGCAGCTCAGGATTACCTGCTTTCGCGCGTGATGCTGGCGGCGATCGACCGATTTTCTGCTACCCGTAGCGTCCAGGATGCATCCAGCGTTGTCCAGGCCGTCTGTGATGCGGAATCGGAACGTACGGAATCTGAATTGTCGATCATCCGCTATATCGCCTGGGCGATCCCGTCGGTAGGCTTCATCGGAACGGTGCGTGGTATCGGCGACGCATTGTCACAGGCCCACCGCGCAGTCGAAGGCGATATTACCGGCGTGACGGAAAGTCTTGGCGTAGCATTCAACTCAACCTTTATCGCGCTCGTGATCAGCATATTTCTGATGTTTCTGATTCATAGCCAGCAAACCGCGCAGGAGCGACTGGTTCTGGATGTGAAGCGGTACTGCGACGACTGGTTTGTCCGCCGTCTGAGAGTATGAAGCAGGGCCCGGCCCTTATTTGATGAAGAAGCGCGCCCTCACTCCCTTCAGTCTCGCCTTTCTGGACATCATGTTCTGCGGCTTCGGGGCGGTCGTGCTGCTCGTTATGATCCTGAACGGCGAAGTATTGAGTAAACGTGAAGCGCAATCAGCCGATCTCCGTGGCGAGCTTAGCCGGGCAACAACGCTCGAAGAAATTGCTCGAAAGCATCTCACGGAGATAAAGCAAAAAGTTGATACGGCAACGCTCGAAGAGGGATTGCTAAAAATTCGGGTTGAGCGTCTCGATGCGGATACTCGCGAGGTGCAGGGCGCCCAGTCGGCTGCTCAGGCGAAAATCCGTAAAATTCGGCGCGCGACGAACCGACTCCAGTTGCAGAAACAAGCCCTTGAACGTAGCACCCAGATCGTCCGGACTCGAAAACCCGAAGAAATCAAAAGCGAAAACCGCCCCATTGGCTTTACCGGGGACGGCCAACGTCAATACCTGACCGGGTTAAAACTCCGCGGCAACCGAACGCTTGTTTTGCTGGATGCTTCGGCCAGCATGCTGGATGAGACGGTTGTTAACGTCGTACGCCGCAAGCTAATGAGCCCTGCTCGACGACAGCAGGCGCCCAAATGGCAGCGTGCGGTACGATCCGCCCACTGGATCATTGCAAACCTGAAACCGGGCACTCAGTTTCAAGTCATGGCATTCAACACATCTGCCAAACCGGTGATAAAAGGGACCTCTGGCCGCTGGCTAAGCTCACTGAGCCGATCGGACCTCCAGGCCGCGGTTGCCGGTATCCGTGATCTCGTGCCCGAGGGAGGTACAAGCCTGCACAAGGCGTTTCAGATTTCAGCGAGCCTGAAGCCCCGGCCCGACAGCATTATCCTGCTAACCGACGGGCTGCCGACCCAGGGTGCGACGCCATCCGGTCTCTCACTCGTGACAAGTGACGAGCGCGAGGCTCATTTCCGGAGCGCGCTTGCCCGTGTGCCTTCGTCCGTACCAGTAAATATTATGCTGTTCCCCATGGAAGGTGACCCATCCGCTGCCGTCTTGTTTTGGCAACTCGCCATTAAGACCCGCGGATCGTTTATCGCCCCATCGCGAGATTGGCCATAATGAAGAAACACCGCCGCGGTATTGAAATGTTCTCCATGTCCTTTCTAGATGTGATCTCGTGCGGTTTCGGTGCGGTGATCCTCCTGCTCGTACTCTCCCTGGCACTCGAACCCGCCACCGTCCAAAAGATCACAGAAGACCTCCGTGGACTGATTACGCAGCGTAACGACGCGCGCGATCAACATATTCAGGAAAGTCAGGCGCTCTCCGGAGAACTCGCCGGAACGGTCAGCAGGATTTCGGCCATTTCCAAACAGATCAATACGTTGAAACGGCAGTTTGAAATAGAAACCGCGAGGGCTTCCGGCGCAGAATCAACAATCCTCAAAGAAAAGCTGAAGGCTGATGATCTGAAAGCCGTCCAGCAACGCCTCAGCGAGGAAATGAGGCGCCTGTTAAGCCAGTCGGGGTCAAAGCCTCCGCCGAATAACGCCGTTATCGGCGGCATACCGGTTGATAGCGAGTATATAATTTTTATCGTCGATACATCGGGCAGCATGCAGAGCCTCGCATGGCCTTTGGTGGTTCGTAAGGTCGAGGAAGTTCTGAGCATCTACCCGGCGGTCAAGGGGATTCAGGTGATGAATGACATGGGCCGTTACATGTTAGAGACGTATAAAGACCGATGGATCCCCGATAGCTCCGCCCGGCGGAAAGCCATCGTCGATCGGATCAAGACGTGGAAGAGCTTTAGCAACAGCAGCCCCGTAGAGGGCGTCGTTGCAGCTATCCGCAAGTTTTACCGCGCAGACCGACGCATCAGCCTCTATATCTTCGGTGACGACTTCACGGGCTCAAACATGGACGATGTAATCGAAGAAGTTGCTCGGATAAATGCGAAGGATACACACGGCAAGCCGCGTGTTCGCGTCCACGCCTTCGGCTTTCCGGTATTGTTTCTTGACGACCGGGCCCGCAAAAACCTGACGCGTTTTGCACATCTTATGCGACTTCTCGCGGAGAATAATGCGGGTAGCTTTGTTGGTTTGAACTCCCTCAAATAGGAAATTGAGAGAGCTCCTGCCCAGCTGTCAGGTGCTCTCGATCGAGCAGAAGCAAAAATTCTTCTCTGTGCCCGTCTACCATGCGTCGGTCCTACGCACGATCGTGGATAGCCAGGGCCCGTCTCAAAACATCGAGGTTGTTGCGCTCCTCAAAAGTAAGAAGAGGGACTACGTATTCGGGGCCTTAGTGGAATCGCAAATGACCCGCATGCTGGTAGGGGTCGCGATTTTAGCAATGGCTTCGGTAGTTTTCTTTAGGCTGTTTCGCCTAGAAGGCTGATAATCAATTTCTTTGGAGTTAAGTAAACTAACAAGAATATCCTTCTTTATTGCGAAGTTAATCCCGTCCGGTATGGCTCCAGTGATCTTTATTGCACGGAATGCATCTAGCTTGGACACAACTACCCCCGTAACGGCTCCAGATGCATCAAGGACCGGCCCGCCACTGTTCCCTTTTTGTATAGGAACACTAATCTGGAATGTTCTTGATTGCCTTGCGGCGTCCGTTTGTCGTGTCTGCGATTTCTGTCTCATCGTCGTTCCCTTCGGTCACTCATGGTCCCGTAAATCTAACTGCACGTTCAGGTGAT
>CAJIYX010000169.1 GCA_905181725.1 Alphaproteobacteria bacterium UBA830 | reverse complement strand
GGCACCAATGAAGGGGCCGGGTATTTTCAGGTCAACCAGAAGCGCGGCGTGCGGTGGAGCGCGGCCCATGCCTTTTTGCATCCCATAACCCACCGCCAGAACCTGACCGTGCTGACCGAGGCGCAGGCGAAAAAACTGACCGTGTCGGAAGACCGGGTGACCGGGGTCGACTTCTGGCTCGACGGGGTGGATGCCCATGCCGATGCCAAATGCGAAGTCGTGCTTGCCTCCGGCTCGGTCGGTTCTCCGCAGATTTTGCAGCTATCGGGCATCGGTCCGGCCCCGTTGCTGTGCGAACACGGCATCAATGTCGTGCATGAACTGCCCGGCGTCGGTGAGAACCTGCAGGACCATCTGCAGATCCGTGCAGTCTACAAGGTCCAGAACGCAAAGACCCTGAACGAGCGTGCCAACAGCCTGATCGGCAAGGCGAGCATGGGGCTCGAATATCTGCTGTTCAAGCGCGGCCCGATGACCATGGCGCCAAGCCAGCTTGGCGTGTTCACGAAATCGGATGACAGCCGCGAGATGCCTAACCTGCAATATCATGTACAGCCGTTGTCGCTCGACCAGTTCGGCGAGCCGCTGCATTCGTTTCCGGCCATCACCGCATCGGTGTGCAATCTGCGGCCCGACAGCCGGGGACATATCCGTATCAAAAGTCGTGATCCGCGCGCCAAACCGTCAATCCGGCCGAATTATCTGTCGGTGGAAAGCGACCGCCAGATCGCCGCCAATGCGTTAAAACTGACCCGTCGCATCGTCGCCGCTCCCGCCATGGAAAAATACGCGCCGGAGGAGTATCTGCCGGGACCCCAGGTCGCGAGCGACGAAGACCTGGCGCGGGCCGCCGGCGATATCGCAACGACGATCTTCCACCCGGTCGGGACCTGCAAAATGGGCAGCGACGACATGGCCGTTGTCGATGACCGGCTGCGGCTGCATGGTCTGAAAGGGTTGCGCATTGCCGATGCGTCGATCATGCCGACGATCACGTCGGGCAATACCAATTCGCCGACGATCATGATTGCGGAAAAGGCGGCTGTGATGATGAAGGAAGACCGGGTGACGCGATGACGGACTACAACCTTTATGATGGTATTACCGAGGCAGGCTTGGCGGCCGCCGCCGCGTTCGACATTGCAGCCCTCGATCGCGACTTTTATGAAAATCCCTATCCGGTTTTTCACGCACTGCGCCGTCACGCACCTGTGCACCGGCTGCCGAACGGCGCGTGGTTTCTGACACGTCATGCCGACCTCGATTTGGCTTATCATGATCCCGCACTTTTTTCGTCCGACAAGACGGTCGATTTCAAAAAGACGATGGGCGACACGTCGCTCTACGAGCATCACACGACGAGCCTCGTCTTCAATGACCCGCCGAGCCACACGCGGGTGCGCAAGCGTCTCGCACCGGCCTTTACGCCGCGGGCATTACGCGCGCTGGAATCCCGGGTCGAAGAGGTTGTCGCGGCCTCATTGGACGAGGTGGCGGATATGGGATCGTTCGACCTGCTCCGCGATTTTGCGATGAAGCTGCCGATTGAGCTGATCGGCGACATGCTGGGCGTGCCGCGCGAAGACCGGCATCTGCTGTCGCCCTGGGCAGTCGCAATTCTCGGCGGTCTCGAAGCCGACCTGACGCCCGCACAGCGGGATGACGCCGCGCTCGCGGTCGATAACTTCAAAGACTATCTGCGCTGGCTGATTGGCGAGCGGCAGAAAAACCCGCTCGCGGGCGAGGATGGCGAAGTGCTGTCGAAACTTGTTGGCCCCGATGCAGACGATGAGACACTGACCGAACGCGAGCTACTGCATAACTGCATATTTCTGCTCAATGCCGGGCATGAGACGACGGCGAATACGGTGACCAACGGCGTCGATGCGCTGCTGCGGTTTCCCGATCAATTGGACAGGCTGCGCGCCGAGCCTGCGTTACTCGCGGGCGCGGTCGAGGAACTGCTGCGGTTTGAAAGCTCGGTACAGCTCAATAACCGTAAGTTGACGGCTGATGCTGAGATCGGCGGCGTGTTGATGAAAAAAGACGACTATGTCTGGTTGTGTATCGGCGCAGCCAATCGCGATCCGGCGGAATTTCCCGATCCCGACACCATCGATATCGGGCGGGAACGCAACAGGCATCTCGCCTTCGGGTCGGGCATTCATGCCTGCGCCGGTATGTCTCTCGGACGCATGGAAATCCGTATCGCGCTAAACGGCTTTATCCGGCGTTTCGCACAGATCGAGCCGACTGGCACGGCGCTGCATCATCCCCGCGCGCGGTTCCGGGGGTTCGTTAATTATCCGGTGACGGTCTCGGCCTGATCCGGTGTCGCGTTGGGGCAACCGCATTTGATTGACGCCAAACCGATACGCCCGTAGTTTCCGGCGCTCTGAAACACTCGGAGGATCAGGCATTTGGCCGATCTGAAATCTCTCGGCGCGGACGCCAAGGCGTGGCCGTTTGCCGAGGCGCGCAGTCTTCTGAAACGTACAGCCGGCAAGGTGCCCGAAAAGGGTTACGTGCTGTTTGAAACCGGCTACGGGCCGTCCGGCCTGCCGCATATCGGCACATTCGGCGAGGTCGTGCGCACCACCATGGTGCGCCGCGCGTTTGAGGCGATGTCTGATATCCCGACCAAACTGTTCGCGTTCTCCGACGATATGGACGGCCTGCGCAAGGTGCCGGAAAACGTGCCGCAGCAGGAAATGATGACCGAACATCTGGGTAAACCGCTTACCAGCGTGCCCGATCCGTTCGGCACGCATGAAAGCTTCGGGCATCACAACAACGCCCGACTTCAGGCGTTTCTCGACAGGTTCGGCTTCGATTACGACTTCAAAAGCGCGACCGAGTGTTACAGGTCAGGCATGTTCGACAAGGCGCTGCTCGATATCCTGCGGCTGCACGACCAGATTACCGGCGTTATCAAGCCGACCCTGGGCGAAGCGCGCCGGGAAACCTACAGCCCGTTCCTGCCGGTCTGCGAAAAAACCGGCCGTGTGCTGCTGGCCAAGATCGCCGAGACGAAGCCCGGTGACGGCACCGTCGTGTATGAAGACGAAGACGGCAAGCTGGTCGAGGTGCCGGTCACCGGCGGGCATTGCAAACTGCAATGGAAAGCCGACTGGGCAATGCGATGGACCGCTTTATCGGTCGATTACGAGATGTCGGGCAAGGATCTTATTGATTCAGTCCGTCTTTCGAGCCGTATTTGCGATATTTTGGGTGGAACCTCGCCAGATGGCTTCACATATGAACTTTTTCTCGACGAA
>CAJIYX010000168.1 GCA_905181725.1 Alphaproteobacteria bacterium UBA830 | reverse complement strand
GCACGGGCCATCTGCGCCAGACGCTGGACGGCACCCTCGACCTCCTTGCCCGCGACCAGCATCAGATCCGCCATCTCGTCGACGATGACGACGATGTATGGCAGCGGGTTCATATCGTAGGCCTGTTCTTCGTAGATCGGCTCGCCGCTTTCGGGATCGAAGCCTGTCTGTACCGACCGCATCAGGGTCTCGCCCTTCTTGGCGGCCTCGACGATCCGCTGGTTGTAACCGTTGATGTTCCGCACACCGAGATTGGACATCGCGCGGTAGCGGTTTTCCATCTCGCGCACGGCCCATCGCAGGGCGACAACTGCCTTGGACGGGTCTGTCACCACCGGCGACAGCAGATGCGGAATGCCGTCATAGACAGACAGTTCAAGCATCTTCGGATCGATCATGATGAACCGGCACTGTTCCGGCGTCAGCCGGTAGAGCAGCGACAGGATCATGGTGTTGACCGCAACGGACTTGCCGGAGCCGGTCGTGCCCGCGATCAGCAGATGCGGCATACGGGCAAGATCGACCATGCTGGGCCCACCGCCGATATCCTTGCCGAGCACCAGGGTCAGCGCGCCGGTGTGTGTTTCGAAATCCTTGGATTCCACCAGTTCACGCAATGTGACCAGTTCGCGCGTCGTATTCGGCAGTTCGATGCCGATAACGTTTTTGCCCGGCACCACGGCAACGCGCACCGATACCGCACTCATCGACCGGGCTATATCGTCGGCCAGGCTGATGACACGCGATGACTTTGTGCCCGGCGCGGGTTCGAGCTCGTACAGGGTAACAACCGGGCCGGGGCGGACCTTAACGATGCGCCCGCGTACGCCGAAATCTTCAAGCACCGATTCCAGAAGCCGGGCATTTTCCGACAGGGCGACTTCATCCTGCTTGTTCTGCCCGTAATCTTCCGGCGGCTCGTCCAGAACGTCGAGCGGCGGCAAAGTGTATTCACCGGTATTCAGATCCAGACGCTGCTGGTCGGCCTCGGCCGCGCGTTTGCCAGCGGCCGGCTTTTGGCGCCGGGCCGCGACAATCTTTTTCTTCTTCGCGGGCTTTTCGTCCCCGTCTTCTCCGCGTCCGCGGGGGGGGCCCAGCGTCGGTTCGCGGCGACCGCCCTCATAGGCATCTTCTCCGACGATCTCCATCTCGTCGTCCATGTCTTCAAAACCGGATTCGCGCCGGTCCCCGAAGGACGGCAGGCGGACACGCCGGAACATCGTCCACGAGGCGCCGCCGAAACGGTGTGCCATGCGACCGGACCAGCGGCCGCCGGTCACGCCGGCTTTGGCCGTACTGCCGCCAAGCCGCCCGGCGCCGCGCAGCCCCGTAATCCATTCACCGCGGCTGACCCCGAGGGTCAGCGCGAAGGCCAGAAGGGCCAGGATGCCGATTCCCAGGGTAATGGGCCAGAGCGGGATGCCGATCGCAGTCGCCAGTGCCGAGATATTGGCGAGAAGGACGGATCCCGTGATACCGCCCAGACCGATTTTGAGCGGCCAGAACGACGGCGTACCGACCGCCGCGAGGGTGATGGTGGCAAGAAGCAGGGTTGCCGGCAGGGCAGCCAGGCGGAGCCATGTGCGACCCATGTTGCGATGAGCACCGATGCGCCAGCCCCAGATCATCAGGATCGCGCCGGGCAGGATCGCGGTGGCGCCGATGCTCTGTATCAGGAGGTCGGAGATCCAGGCACCGCTCAACCCCAGCGGATTCGCGGCATCGCGCGCGACCGAATGGTTCCACGACGGATCGGAGGAATCATACCCGAGGATCGCAATACTGAGCGCCAGACCGCACAGCAAAAGGATAATGCCGCCCAGTTCCTGCAGACGGCGGCGGAGGAAGGTGTGCATCTCCGGTGACAGGAACGCTGTGCGTCCGGCGTTTCGGGTTCGACTGGCCATGGGGTACTCCCGTTTTTACAGTACTTGGGTGATGCGCGTCAGCGCTTCACGGGTTGTTTCGAGATCGTGCACAAGCGCGAGCCGGATATATCCGGCGCCCGGGTGATATCCGTCGGCTTCGCGCGCGAGATATTCGCCCGGGATCACCCGGACCCCTGCATCGCCCCAGAGCGCGCGGGCAGCGGCTTCGCCATCGCCGACGTCAAGCCAGAGATAGAAACCGCCCGCCGGGCTGTAATAGCCGTATTTACCCGCAAGGATTTCCTCCGCGAGGGCGAATTTTACGGCATAGAGCGCACGATTTGCGACAACATGGTCTTCATCCGACCAGAGCGCAGATGCGGCGGTGAGCAAGGGCAGCGGCGGCGGCGCCCCGCCGTAATCGCGCAACCGGGCGAACCGCCGGATAAGCTCGGCGTCGCCGGCGACAAATCCCGACCGCAGCCCGGGCGCGCTTGACCGCTTCGACAGGGAATTCATAACGGCCACATTTCGCATCGCATCCGGGCCGTCATCGCCGAGCGCCGCGCAGGCCTCGGCACCGCCGGTGGGCGGATCGCCATAATACAGCTCGCTGTAGCATTCGTCGGAGACCAGCAGGAAGTCGTGTTCGCGCGCGAGAGTCACCAAGTTCTTCATAGTCTCCATTGACGCGATGGCCCCCTGCGGATTCGCAGGCGAGCAGTAATACGCCAGCGCCGTCCGGGCGAGGATATCTTCAGGCACCGCCGCAAAGTCTGGCAGGAATCCATTATTGCTATCCGCGGGGACGAAGACCGGTTCTGCGCCGGCCATCACGGCCGCGCCAAGATAGACCTGGTAGAACGGATTGGGCATCAGCACGACCGGCTTCTGGCCGTTCTTTGTCTCTGGCACAGCGGCAAGCGCGATCATGAAGAGCGCTTCGCGGGTGCCCGACACCGGGATCACCATCGTCTCCGGGTCAACCATGCGGTCCGGCAGGCCAAAGCGGCGCGTCAGCCAAGCGGCTATTGCGGCCCGTGCCGGTTCGGTTCCGCGCATTGGTGGGTATTTTGACCAGCCGGCAGTCTCCCGCGCGACGGTCTCCGCCAGGAAGGCCGGCGGCGCATGCTGCGGCTCGCCCAGTGATAGCGGGATGGGCATCATACCCGGCGGCGGCTCAAGCGTGCCCAGAAGCGCGCGCAGCCGGTCAAAGGGGTAATCCCCGACAGCATCCATGCGGGCGTTTAACGGCATGGTTCAATCGTCCCCGTAACTGGTGCGTTGCGCTTCATGAGCCCCTTCTCGTGCCGCAAATATCGCGCTCCCATGCCCGGAGCGTTTCAGTTCCCCAGCCGGGATCACGCCGGAAAGAGAACAAATCATAAAAACAAAGCTGCCGGACAATCTCAGCATGTTCCGGCCTGTCGCTCAGATTCTACATCATCATGGGCAGCTAAGATACTGGTCTACAATAGGTGGCGTGATTCGCTTGATTCCGGCACCGAAACGAACATTAAGTGAACACTGGGGCAGGCCGTTCTCGGTATTCGTTATTTATCAGGAGGATAGACAGTTTTGGCCCCAGTCC
>CAJIYX010000167.1 GCA_905181725.1 Alphaproteobacteria bacterium UBA830 | reverse complement strand
GAGGGCGTGATCGACGAGCTTGCCAAAAAGATCGGCATGGACCCGCTCGATATGCGGTTGAAGAATGCCGCGGTCGAGGGCTACACCACGATCTACGGTGAAACGCTTGGTCCTATCGGTTTCGTCGAAACTCTTGAAGCTGCGAAAGCATCCGACCATTACCAATCGCCGGTGCCCGAAGGGCAGGGGCGGGGTATCGGCTCCGGTTTCTGGTTCAACCGTGGTGGCGAGACATCGACGACGATGAACATCGCGCCGGATGGATCCGTTACCATCATAACCGGCACCGCAGACGTCGCCGGCTCACGCATTGCGATCGCGATGATGGCGGCCGAAGAACTCGGCATTCCCGTCGACAAGGTCCGCATCACAATGGCCGACACTAATTCGCTTGGTTTTAACCGCGTGACGGCTGGCAGCCGGACGACCTATTCGGTCGGCATGACCGTGGTCGACAATGCGCGCGAATGTATCAGCCAGTTTGTCCGCCGGGCGGCCGAGATCTGGGACGTACCCGAAGACGCCGTTGTCTTCGAAAGCGGCCAGTGCCGGCCCGCCGGTCAGAACGTCGGCGAGTTTGAGCCGCTGTCGATCGCCGATATCACCAAGCAGACGACGATGTCGCACGGTGCGGTGACAGCGAGCACATCCATGAATGTGACCGGTGCGGGACCGGGCTTCGGTCTGCATATCGTCGACGTCAAAGTTGATGAGGAAACCGGCCGTACCGACGTGATGCGCTACACCGTCGTCGAAGATGCCGGCAAGGCCATTCACCCGTTGCAGGTCGAGGGCCAGTACCAAGGCGGTGCTGTCCAGGGCATCGGCTGGGCGCTTAACGAGGAATACGTCTATGGCGAGGACGGACGCCTGCAGAATGCGGGCTTCCTCGATTACCGGATGCCGGTGACCTCGGATGTGCCGATGATTGATACTGTGATCGTCGAGGTGCCCAACCCGCTGCATCCGTTCGGTCTGCGCGGCGTCGGTGAGGTGCCGGTGGTACCGACCATGGCCGCAATCGGTAACGCGATCGGCAATGCCATCGGGATCAGGCCGCGGTCTCTACCAATGTCACCGCCGAAACTGCTGGACCTGATTGATAACGCTGACCGCTAAGACGGATCAGCCGATTGGAAGCACCGGAGACGTGCAATCTCCGGTGCTTCCCTTCGACTGAACCCTGAGGTTGAAGGGGGGCTGTTGGCGTAACTGTGGCAATAGCTCCCGATTCGCCCCAAATGCTTTGAATTTCAATAATAATAATCCTATAAAGCAAGCGATTGGATGGTTAACGGCAGGATTGTTAACCTTGGGTTAATCAAATCCGTTAATTATCCGCACGGTTAAAGTGCGCAGTTATCCTGCGGCGCATATCTGGGGCTTCTTGATGCAAGACTTGTTGCGTGAATATCTGCCGATCCTGATCTTTATCGGGATTGCTGCCGGTATAGCGATTGCGGCGCTTGCTGCATCGTTCATCATTGCGCGCCAGCGGCCGGACCCTGAAAAAGTGTCGGCGTATGAGTGCGGCTTCGATGCCTTTGACGATGCGCGGGGGCAGTTTGATGTCCGGTTCTATCTGGTCGCCATCCTGTTCATTATCTTCGATCTCGAAATAGCGTTCCTTTTTCCGTGGGCGATTTCGCTAGCTGATATCGGCATGTTCGGTTTCTGGTCGATGATGGGTTTCCTTGGCATCCTCACGATCGGCTTTATCTACGAATGGAAGAAAGGCGCGCTCGAATGGGAGTAGACGCACCGTTGAAGCCCGGCGCTGACCAGAATCTGATTCTGTCTCAGGTTACCGACGAGCTGAGCGATAAGGGTTTTGTCGTCGCTCAGGCAGACAAACTGATTTCCTGGGCCCAGTCGGGGTCCCTGTGGCCGATGACATTCGGTCTCGCGTGTTGCGCGGTTGAGATGATGCATACCGCTGCTAGCCGCTACGATCTCGATCGTTTCGGTGTGGTGTTCCGCCCCAGCCCGCGCCAGTCCGACGTGATGATCGTGGCCGGCACGCTGACCAATAAAATGGCGCCGGCGCTGCGCAAGGTTTACGATCAGATGGCCGAGCCGCGCTGGGTGATCTCCATGGGTAGCTGCGCCAATGGCGGCGGCTACTATCATTATTCCTATTCCGTTGTTCGGGGCTGCGACCGCATCGTCCCGGTCGATGTCTACGTGCCGGGGTGCCCGCCGACTGCGGAAGCACTTCTCTACGGTATTCTGCAACTACAAAAGAAAATCCGCCGTACCAGCACGATAGCGCGCTAGACCGGCAGACAGAACGCGATATGTACGACGCCCTTAACGATCTCGGTGAATACATCGCCAGCAAAGCCGGCGAGCATGTTGCATCGTGGGAAATTGCGCTCGGCGAACTGCTGGTTACGACCTCGCGCGATGGACTCACACGGCTGATGAAGCTGGTGCGGGACGATGCGAATTGTCTTTTCAAAGTTCTCCTCGATGTTACCGCCGTCGATTATCCGGAGCGCGAAGAGCGTTTCGAGGTTGTCTACAACCTGCTGAGCCTCTCTCATAATCAGCGCATCCGGATCAAGGTACCTGCCGACGAGCAAGCGCCGGTTCCGTCCATGGTTCCGCTGTTTAGCAGCGCCGGATGGTTCGAGCGTGAAGTGTGGGACATGTTCGGTATCTTCTTCACCGATCATCCCGATCTCCGCCGCATGCTGACGGATTACGGTTTTGAGGGACATCCGCTGCGCAAGGATTTTCCTCTCACGGGGTATGTAGAAGTGCGTTACGACGACGAACAGAAGCGCGTCGTGTATGAGCCGGTCAAGCTGACCCAAGATTTCCGGAGCTTCGATTTCATGAGCCCATGGGAAGGCGCGAAATATATCCTACCGGGTGATGAGAAAGCCGACTGATGGCCGAAACCGAAATCAAAAACCTCACGATGAATTTTGGACCGCAGCATCCTGCGGCTCACGGGGTGCTTCGCCTAGTCGTCGAGATGGACGGCGAAATCATCGAACGCTGCGACCCGCATATCGGGCTGCTGCATCGTGGCACCGAAAAGCTGATCGAGTACAAGACCTACCTGCAGGCGGTGCCGTATTTCGACCGCCTCGATTACGTTTCTCCGATGTGTCAGGAGCACACTTTTGCGCTGGCTGTTGAGAAGTTGGCGGGTATCGATGTGCCGATCCGCGGGCAGTATATTCGCGTGATGTTCAGCGAGATCACGCGGATCCTGAACCACATTATGAATATCAGCGCTTTTGCCCTTGATGTCGGTGCGATGACGCCGCTGCTCTGGGGCTTTGAAGAGCGCGAAAAACTGATGGAATTCTACGAGCGTGTGTCGGGTGCCCGACTGCATGCGGCTTATTTTCGGCCCGGTGGCGTTCACCGCGATCTGCCTGTTGGGCTGCTGGAAGACATTCGCACGTTCTGCGACGAATTTCCCAGGATCATCAACGATGTTGAATCGCTGCTGACCGAAAACCGTATTTTCCGTCAGCGGACGGTCGATGTCGGTATCGTCACCAAGGACGACGCCCTGGACTGGGGCTTCTCCGGGCCGATGCTGCGGGGCAGTGGCGTTCCGTGGGACTTGCGGAAATCGCAGCCCTATGATGTCTACGGTCGGATGGACTTCGATATCCCTGTCGGCAAGACGGGTGATTGCTTTGACCGCTATCTGGTGCGGGTCGAAGAAATGCGCCAGTCGCTGCGGATCATCAAGCAGTGCATAGAGGAGATGCCCGGCGGGCCGGTGCGGACGCAGGACAACAAGATCGCGCCGCCGTCACGCGGAGAGATGAAACAATCGATGGAAGCGCTGATCCATCACTTCAAGCTTTATACCGAAGGATATCGTGTTCCCGCGGGTGAAACCTATACGGCAGTCGAAGCGCCAAAGGGTGAATTCGGCGTGTACCTTGTCGCCGACGGCACGAACAAGCCCTATCGGTGCAAGATCCGGGCGCCGGGCTTTGCGTTCCTGCAGGCAACCGACTTCCTGTCGAAAGGCCACATGCTAGCCGATATGGTCGCCATCGTAGGGTCCATGGATATCGTGTTCGGGGAGATCGATCGATGACAGAACAGCCGGCGACCTTCGCCTTTGATGCCGATAGCCAAGCACTTGCTGATAAACACATTGCCAAGTATCCGGAAGGGCGCGAAGCAAGTGCTGTTCTGCCGCTGTTGGATATTGCCCAGCGTCAGTGCGGCGGTTGGTTGCCGCGAGCAGCCATGGATTACATTGCTGGCGTGCTCGATATGGCGCCGATCCGTGTCTACGAAGTCGTTTCTTTCTACGAGATGTATCATGATACATCGCGCGGCAAGCACGAGCTTCGGGTTTGTACGACGACGCCGTGCTGGTTGCGCGGCAGCGCCGACATCGTGTCAGCCTGTGAAGACGAAATGGACTGCAAGGTCGGTGAGATTTCGGCAGATGGCGTGTTTTCGCTCGGTGAATTTGAGTGCCTCGGCGCCTGTGTAAACGCGCCGATCGTCTGGATCGACGATGATTATTACGAGGATGTCGATCCGGAAGGGGCGCGCAAACTCATTCAGGCTATCCGTAAGGGCGAACGTCCTGCGCCGGGGCCGATGACCGACCGTCAGAAATCTGCGCCCGCCGGTGGGCCTACCACTTTGACTGGGGCGGGGGAGTAATCGCGATGCTGAGCGATAAGGATCGTATTTTTACCAATCTTTACGGTCTCAATGACTGGGGCCTCGACGCGGCGAAGACGCGTGGAGACTGGGACGGAACCAAGGACATTCTCTCCAAGGGCCGCGACTGGATCATCGACGAGATGAAGGAATCCGGTCTGCGCGGGCGGGGCGGCGCGGGGTTCCCGGCTGGCCTCAAATGGTCGTTCATGCCGAAGGAAAACACCGGGCGCCCGTCATATCTGGTCGTCAATGCGGATGAATCCGAACCGGGTACCTGCAAAGACCGCGATATCATGCGCCACGACCCGCACAAGCTGGTCGAAGGCTGCCTTATCGCCGGTTTCGCGATGGGCGCGATTGCCGCTTATATCTACGTCCGTGGTGAATTTCATCACGAAGCGGGTATCCTCGATGCTGCCGTTCAGCAGGCCTACGATGCCGGCCTGATCGGCAAGAATGCTAGCGGCTCCGGCTTCGATTTCGACATTTATGTCCATCGCGGCGCGGGCGCTTATATATGCGGCGAGGAAACAGCCCTTCTCGAAAGCCTCGAAGGCAAGAAGGGTCAGCCGCGAATTAAACCACCATTTCCTGCAAATACGGGCCTTTATGGTTGCCCGACCACGATTAACAATGTTGAGACCATTGCCGTTGCGCCGACGATCTGTCGCCGCGGCGCGTCATGGTTCTCAGGGTTTGGACGGGAGAACAACACCGGCACCAAGGTGTTCTGCATTTCGGGCCACGTGAACAATCCCTGCAACGTCGAAGAAGAGATGAGTATCCCGCTGAAGGAGCTTATCGAAAAGCATGCCGGGGGCGTGCGCGGCGGCTGGGACAACCTGAAGGCTATTATTCCGGGAGGCTC
>CAJIYX010000166.1 GCA_905181725.1 Alphaproteobacteria bacterium UBA830 | reverse complement strand
GGCGTACGCAGATAATTCAGGCACCATAAAGATATCTAAAATCGGGAAACCCGACGTTGAAGTATGAGAACATAGGCCAGCCGGTCCGCCGGCGTGAAGATGCGCGGCTGCTGACCGGTAACGGCCGGTTCAGCGACGACTGGTCGATTGACGGTCAGGCTTACATGACTGTTGTCAGATCTGCCCATGCGCATGCTGTTCTTCGGAGCATTGATACGGCGGACGCTGCCCTAATGCCTGGTGTGCTCGGGATCTATACCGGTGCCGATTGTCTTGACGATGGATTGTCGCAAATCCCCCACAGCCCGCTGCCGTCAACCAAGCATGACCAGAAGCTGCATGGCCCCTGTGGAGCCGACCCGTTTATCGGCAATCATATGTTGTTGCCGACCGACAAGGCACGCTATGTCGGCGAGGCGCTTGCCGTCGTCGTCGCTGAAACGCTGGCGCAGGCCGAAGACGCAGCCGATGCCGTGATGATCGATTACGAGCCGCTGACGTGTGTAACCGACACAAATAAGGCAGCCGAAACCGGTGCGCCGTCGGTCTGGGACGAAGTGCCCGACAATATCGGGATTGAGACGTATTTTGGCGATAAGGGTGCAACAGACGCCGCATTTGCCAGTGCCGAACATGTCGTCGACATGGAATTCTATATTGACCGTGTCACGGGCGTGCCGATGGAGCCGCGGGCGGCCCTTGGCGACTATGATGCCGAGACAGGCCGGTACACGGTATATGCAGGGTCCGGCGGCTCGGTTCGCCAGAAGCGCGAGATTGCTGAAGTGCTCGGCATCGACGCCGAGGATGTCCGCGTGGTTTCGAAAGACGTCGGCGGAAATTTCGGTACACGGAACAGGCTCTATGTCGAGTTTCCGCTGGTCGGCTGGGCATCGCGTAAAGTGGGGCGGCCGGTCAAGTTCACCTGCCAGCGCAGCGAATCCTTCATCAGCGACTATCAGGGGCGTGATCTTGTCAGCAAAGTGTCCCTCGCGCTCGACGCCGACGGCAAATTCCTGGCGATGCGCGCCGATAACCTGAGCAATGTGGGCTCACGGATGGTGTCGCTGTCGCCGCTCAGCAAGGGGTCCGGGCTGATCACTGGTTCCTACAATATACCCGTGGCGCATCTTCGCTCGCGCGCGGTGTTCAGTAACACGCCGCCGACTAACGCGTATCGCAGCTCGGGCCGTCCCGAGGTGACATTTGCGATCGAGCGGCTGGTTGAGACCGCGGCGCATGAGCTTGGGTTTGATCCCATTGAGCTGCGCCGCAAAAACCTCGTCTCGCCCGAGCAGATGCCGTATCTGAATGCTGTCGGCATGACATATGACAGTGGCGAATACGCCAAAAGCATGGACATGGTGATGGACTTGTCTGACTGGGATGGTTTTGCTGCACGCAAACTTGAGACCGAGTCCCGTGGCAAGCTGCTGGGCCGCGGGTTTGCGAATTACGTGGAATCGTCGATTGGCACGCCGCGTGAGCAGGCTGAATTATACGTCAAGGCGGATGGTGGCATTGATCTTGTTATCGGTACCCAGCCGAGTGGCCAGGGGCACGAGACGAGCTTTGCGCAAGTTGCTGCTGAATGGCTGGGCGTGCCGGTTGAAACCGTCACGGTGATCGTCGGCGATACGGATGTCGTAAAGGTCGGTGGCGGGTCGCATAGCGGGCGTTCCATGCGGATGGCAGGCACTGTCATCGTCAAAGCGGCGGACGAGTTGATCGACAAGGGCAAACGCCTCGCCGCTTTCGTTCTTGAAGCCGCCGCGACCGACATCGAATTTTTCAACGCGAGTTTCTCGATCAAAGGGACGGATCGCGCGATTGGTTTGTTCGATCTAGCAAATGCCCTGTCGGAGCGGAGCGATGTTCCGGAGGCGCTGGCGGGTGGCCTGTCCGTAATTGAAGACAACATCATGGAAATCCCGGTGTTTCCCAATGGCTGTCATGTCTGTGAAATCGAGATCGACCCGGATTCCGGCGCGTATGATGTTGTGCGCTATACGACGATTGACGATGTCGGTCGGGCGATCAATCCGTTGATCGTCGACGGCCAGACCCACGGCGGCATCGTGCAGGGCGCAGGCGAGGCTCTGGGCGAACTATGCGCGATCGACGAGCATGGACAGCCGCTCGCGGGCTCGTTCATGGATTATCACATGCCGCGCGCCGACGAATATCCGTCCTTTGTCACGGCATTGAATGAAGTGCCGTCACCGACCAATCCGCTTGGCGTCAAAGCCGGTGGCGAAGGTGGCACGACGCCGGCCCTCGCGGTGCTGGTGAATGGGTTTGTGGACGCGCTGCGGCCCCATGGGGTGCGCGATATAAGAATGCCAGTCACTCCCCGCAAAATTTGGGAAATAATCCACACCGGGAAAACCGATAACGCGTGAGTCCGTCCAGCGCCGTGATAGTCGATCAGCAGGAACGGCGCCAGGACGAGTGCCCGGCTTGCCGCTGCGCAGCGGAGAAAGTAGGCGAGTTTTCCGCGTCGGACCAGCCCGTATCGGACGGCCGGAGATGGCGCCAACCTGGGCAACTTCGGAATGCCTAAGAACTGTATGTTGTGCCATGTGGCTCTCCTTGGGTTGTCTTAAATTTGACGAAAACACCCGAAGGAACGGTTAAGTCCGAGCACGAACGCATAGGGCCATGCAACGCGCATCGCCCGAACGGGCTACCATACGGTCCCGGATCGTTCTAAATTGAAAATATCCGGTCGGGTACAGCCGCGTACCGTTCAGAACGGAAACTGTTAAAAATATGGACATGTCTCGATGAAAGCTGCTGCCTTTGACTACGTCCGGGCGTCATCCGTCGACGAAATCTGCCGCTTGCTGGCAGACGCGGGTGACGAGGAACGTAAAATTATCGCAGGCGGGCAGACGCTTGTTCCCCTGATGGCCATGCGGATGGCGCGCCCTGACATGCTGATAGACATCAATGATGTCACCGATCTTGCGGGTATCCACGATCGCGGCGATCACGTGGTGTTCGGCGCCGGTACCCGCCAGCGTGCGATCGAACGATCAGACGTCGTCTCGGATCGTTTGCCGCTTGTCGCCAAGGCGGTGCGCAATGTCGGTCATCAACAGACCCGGAACCGCGGCACTATCGGTGGCAGCATCGTCCATGGCGATCCGTCTGCCGAACTGCCGATGGCGGCGTTGGCACTTGAAGCCACCATGATCCTGCGGACGGTATCCGGAGAGACAGAGATGGCGTTTGACGGATTTTTCGAAGCGGCCATGGTCACCAATATTGAACCCGAACAGCTTCTGACCGAAATTCGAATTCCGGTCTGGCAGGATGCACGGATCGGCACGGGTTTTCATGAAACGTCGAGCCGTCAGGGAGATTTTGCCATTGTCGCGGTGGCCGCACAGCTTGCTCTGGCAGAGGATGACACGATTGTCCGCGCGGCGATCAGTGTCGGCGGGGCTGCACCGTCGCCGGTGAAGCTGCACGCATTGGAAGCGGCGCTGATCGGGAAATCGGCGGAGGCGCTTGATTCCGCGATCGCGCTGGTCGATGAAGAGATCGATCCCGACACCGACGTTCATGCTACAGCGGATTACCGGCGCCGCGTAACACGAAAGCTCGTATCCCGCGCGATCGACGATGCGCTTGCGGAGGCCGCCAAATGAAACAGATTGAAGTCACGCTGAACGTCAACGGCAAGGACACAACGCTCACCATACCGCCGCGGATGAGCCTGGTGGATTGCCTCCGTGACATGCTGCGGCTGACCGGCACCCATGTCGGTTGTGAACACGGCGTCTGCGGCGCCTGTTCGGTCTTTTTCGATGATGAGCCGATCCGGTCCTGCCTTATGTTTGCCGTTCAGGCCGAAGGGCACAAGATCACAACGGTCGAAGGCCTGCTGAACGACGATGGCTCGCTCAGCGATCTGCAGGACTCGTTCTGGGAATGCCACGCCATGCAGTGCGGCTATTGCACGCCGGGTATGCTCGTCGCGAGCGAGGCGTTGCTTGCCGAAAATTCCAATCCGAATGAAGACGACATCCGCGAAGCGATCAGCGGCAACCTGTGCCGGTGCACCGGCTACCAGCAGATTGTCGAAGCGGTACAGATGACGGCGAAGCATCGCCGCGAAGGAGCCGCACATGGCTGATGCCCCCGCAACGCTGCCGAATTACCGCTATGTATCGCGCAAGCGTCGGACCAAGGAAGACCGTCGCTTCGTCAGCGGCCGCGGCAAATTTGTCGCCGACGTAGACGTTCCAGGCATGAAGCATGTTGCCATTCTGCCGAGCCCCCATGCCCGCGCGAATATTATCAGTATCGATACCAGCGCCGCGCTGGTGATGCCCGGTGTGCAATACGTGTTGACCGGTGACGAGATTGCCGAAGCGACGAACTCGCTGTTTCATGGTCTGGATCTGCCCAATGTTATCTGGCATCCGCTGGCCGTCGGGATGACGCGCTATGCCGGCGAATGGGTGGCTGCTGTGGTCGCGGATTCCCGATATATCGCGGAAGATGCGGTGGAGCTGATTGAGGTCGAATACGAATCTCTTCCGGCCGCCGTCGATTCCGAAAAGATGCTCGATGAAGATCAACCTTTGGTTCACCCGGCCCATGGCACCAACGTGCTGTTCCGGAAAACCTGGGACTGGGGACCCGTCGCCGACGATTTTGCGAGTATGCCGCACACCGTCAGCTACCGCGCCCGCTGGGGCCGGTCATCCACCGTGCCGATCGAAACATTCGGCGTGGTCGCCAAGTGGGACGATATTAACGAGATCATGGATGTCTGGGCGTCAATCCAGATGCCGCAGTATCAGGATCAGATCGCCGCGGCACTTCGCATTCCGATGAACAACGTGCGGGTGCATAACGACATCGATGTTGGCGGCTCCTACGGCGTGAAACGCGGCATTAAGCACACTGTTCTTGTTACCTACCTGGCGAAAAAGCTCGGTTTCCCGGTGCGGTTTATCGAAGACCGGCTCGACAATATGTCGGGCGGCGATGCGCATGGCCCCGACCGGATATTCGATATCACGATGGCGTTTGACGATGAGGGTGTCATCAAGTCGATGAAAATGCGCGCGCTCGACGATGTCGGCGCCTATCCGGGCCGCGCACCGCTGCAGCTTGGCAAACCGATGACCGCCCTTTGCGGTCCGTACCGCATGAATTCAATTGAATACGAGGCGATTTCGGTCACCTCGAATAAAACCGGACAGG
>CAJIYX010000165.1 GCA_905181725.1 Alphaproteobacteria bacterium UBA830 | reverse complement strand
TGGGCGACGGGCGCGTCGGCATATGCTGCCGCTGTCTCGACTGGGTCGGTGTGATCGATCAGGCGAGCGGTGATCTGATTTACGAGCGGCATGAGCCTGACTGGGGCGGCCCGCACGATTTTCAGCTATTGGAGAACGGCAACTATCTGATCTTTGCTAACCGCAATGCGCAGGTGCCGCGCGGCTCCAAGATCGTCGAATGGAACCCCGCAAACGATGAGACCGTCTGGGAATACTGGGGGAACCCCAGCCATACCTTCGACAGCCATTTTATTTCGGGCGCTCAGCGTCTGGCGAACGGCAACACGTTAATCTGCGAAGGATTGTGGGGACGGCTCTTCGAGGTGACATCGGACGGCGAAATCGTCTGGGAGTATATCTCCCCGTTCACCTGCAATGAGACAAAGGGCATGTCTACCGGCGATCAGTCGACGATATTCCGTGCCTATCGCTATGCGGCGGATTCATCTGAGATCGGCGGGCGACTGAGCTGACGACGCTTTTAGTCGCCACCATTTTTAGTCAACGACAAACAGTTTTGCCCCGACGGCTGTCGATGACCTGTGCGGTTCTGCGTTGTCTGCGACTTGGTAGCTCATCCCCGATGTCAGCACGAAAGTGCGGCCGTCCTCGAGCTCGGTGTGCAATTCGCCTTCGAGGCAGAAAAGGATGTGTCCTTTGACGCACCAGTGATCGGCAAGATAGCCGGGGGTGTATTCGAGTATGCGGACGCGAATGTCGCCGAACTGCTGCGTCCGCCAATAGGCCGCTCCGGTTTCCCCTTTATGTTCAGTGGGCTTCACGTCCGACCAGTCGGTGTTTCCAAACGGGATATCTGTCATCTGCATCGCGGGTGCTTTCTTTGGAACGTCGTCGAATTAGGTTGCCATTAACCAATCTATGGCCATATAAACTCTTAACAGCTGAAACTGCCTCGTGTAGAGGACGAAATATTCGCTAAAAGATATTCGTCAAAGGCGATCGGCTGTTAAGCAATTATCCTTATCCGTATTGATCGTTGCACATTAGCCAGTGCCTATATTCGGCACACACGCGGGCAGCTGATCTACGCGAGCTTCCTAAAATTTGAAACACCGCCGCGCGCAATCCGCAGGGATTCGTTATTCGTGGCGGTTATAAGAAAGACTCCACTTGAAAAACTTTACTGATCTCGGCCTTGCCGAGACTGTCCTTAAGGCCGTTGAGGCCGAAGGCTACACCACGCCGACACCAATCCAGGCGCAGGTCATTCCCGCTATGCTTGAAGGCCGCGACGTTCTCGGGACGGCGCAGACCGGCACCGGGAAAACTGCGGCATTTGTTCTGCCGTTGCTGAACAGACTTGCCGATGACCACCAGCGCCCGCCGCCGAAAAGCTGTGGCACCCTGATTCTCGCCCCGACGCGCGAGCTGGCGGCACAGATTGCCGACAGTGTCCGCGCTTACGGTAAATACGGTCGTCAGTCAGTGGCCGTCGTCGTCGGCGGTGTGAAGCCCGGCCCGCAGATCAAGGCGATGGCGCGTGGCGTCGACATTCTTGTCGCAACGCCCGGCCGTCTGATGGATCACATGCAGGGCGGCGCAATCCGTCTCGACCAGACGACGACCGTTATCCTCGACGAGGCCGATCAGATGCTGGACCTCGGCTTTATGCCGGCGATCCGCAAGATCATGTCGAAGGTGCCGAGCAAGCGCCAAACCGCGCTGCTGTCGGCGACCATGCCTAAACCGATCCGCGCCCTTGCGAACGATTTCCTTAATAACCCGGTCGAAGTCGCCGTCGCGACTGTTGCCAAACCGATCGAACTGATCGATCAGCGCGTGATGCTGGTCGACCGTTCGGCAAAACGCCGGATCCTGATCGATATCGTCGGTGCCTCCGATGTTGAGCGCGCGATCGTGTTTACGCGCACGAAACGCGGTGCCGACAAGGTTCAGCGCTCGCTCGCGGATGCGGGCCTGTCCGCCGCGGCGATCCACGGTAATAAAAGCCAGAACCAGCGCACAAAGACGCTTGATGCGTTCAAGAACGGCAATGTGACCATCCTGGTCGCCACCGATATCGCGGCCCGCGGTATCGATGTCGAAAATATCTCTCACGTGATCAATTTCGAACTGCCCAATATTCCGGAATCTTATGTTCACCGGATCGGCCGGACGGCGCGTGCCGGTAAATCCGGCGTGGCAGTGTCGCTGTGTGACGGTGCGGAACGCGAATATCTGCGCGATATAGAAAAGCTCGTCGGCTATAAAATTAGCTCGACCGGCAACGGTGGTGCAGGCGACGAGCCGGAGCCCCGCAGGGGCGGAGGTGGCCGTAATGGTAGTCGCAATGGTAACGGAAACGGCAATCGTCAGCCGCGTGACGGCGCCGCGAAGAATGCTCGGCCCGGTAATCGTCCGGCACGTAGGAGCAAGCATAAGGCCAAGCCTGCTGCGCAGGGTGCGCGCGAAGAAGCGCGGCCCGGCAACGAGGGAGACAGCGATGGTCTCGCACGGATGCTCGGCCAGAAACCCGGCGGCAATCGTCCGTCCGGGAAGCCCGGCGGACCCCGGCGTTCATCGCGCAAACGCAGCCAGGGCGGTGGTTCGGAAGCCCGTCAGTCTGCCTGATTAACTTTCATCGGCCCGTCTGATTGATCTGGGCTGATCGAACTGAACGGCCACCGGTATTCATACCGGTGGCCGTTTTATGTTTTCAGCGCACGCCGCCATAGGCGATGCCGGACAGTTCGGCCATCTCACGTTTTCAGGTGGTCAGATCGTCGATATTGAACCCCGACAGATGGTCATGGCCGCACGTGCGGGCCATAACCTGTATCAGCTCGACCGACGCATCGAAGAAATTCTTGAGCTGGATGGCTGAACTTTCGATAACCAGCCGGCCGACAAGATACGGTTTCTGCGTGGCGATGCCGACCGGGCAGTTATTGGTATGGCTGGCGCGCATGGCGATACAGCCGATGGCCTGCATGTCGGCGTTGGAGATCGAGATGGTGTCGGCACCGAGCGCGAGTGCCCCGATGAAATCAGTAGGTTTACGCAGGCCACCGGTGATCACCAGCATGATGTCGCCTCGGCCGGATGTATCGAGATGGCGTCGCGCGCGGGCCAGCGCCGGGATCGTCGGGACCGAAATATTGTCCCGGAAGATTTTGGGTGCGGCACCGGTGCCGCCGCCATGGCCATCGAGAATGATATAATCCACACCGACATCAAACGCCGCATCGATGTCTTTCTCTATGTGCTGTGCCGACAGCTTTTAGCCGATGGGAATGCCGCCGGTGCGGTCGCGCACTTCATCGGTGAATTCCTTTAACTGGTTGGTTTCGGTCGAGTCCGGGAACCTCAGCGATCTTGCCCTTGACCTTGAGGCCGGGTAGGTGACCGCCGATGCCGGCCTTGGCACCCTGGCCGCCCTTGAAATGGAACGTCTGGACCTTGGCGAGCTTGTTGCAGCCGAAACCGAACCGGCCGGAAGCAAGTTCACATAAATAGTGCGAATTCTCGGCCTGTTCATCCGGCAGCATGCCGCCTTCTCCTGAACAGATACCCGTTCCGGCAAGTTCCGCACCGCGCGCCAGGGCGACCTTTGCCGGTTAGGACAGGGCGCCGAAGCTCATATCCGAGACGAAAAGCGGGATATCCAGCGTTAGCAGTTTCTGGGCGTTAGGGCCGATGATCACGCCGGTACCGACCGCGTCTTCGTCGAGCATCGGCGGGCGGTGCAGCTGCGCCGTCAGAAGCTGGAGATCATCCCAGCCGGGTAGTTCGTCGCGTGGTACGCCCATCGAAGAGACTTGGCCGTGATGGCCGGTCTTGGACAGACCGTCGCGGGCATATTGCCGGATCAGGCCGTTGAGCGGTTCCTCCGCCGTGCCGTGGTTGGTATCGGCTTAGAGGCCGAGATAGGCGTCCCGGTTGAAGGGTTGCGGGTTGTCGTTTCCCCATGCCCGGACCTCGTCCTCGTCGACCAGCACGTCGCCGCCTTCGATCCAGGTCGAGAATTTCTCCAGCACTTCCGAATTATTGTATTCAGAGATTCCGATCTCGAGCTTGTAATCCCAGTTGTGGACGCCGCAGATAAGATTGTCGTTGCCATCGACAAACCCGTCGTACATCAGCGCGCCCCTGTGTAGATAACGCCCGTAAAAAACCGAGACGGCGTCATCAAAATGCACGATCACCAGATCGATATCGGCCACGAGTGCATATTCGGGCTGGCGGTCTTTGAGGTCGTCATATTTGGCGATGGAGATCTTGGTCGTGTCGTATCCAGTTCTGTCGGAGTGTCGTAAATGCCTTGATCGGCTATGGTATTCAGCGGCTTTGCGGATGTCTCAATGGGTTGGTTCTCCGGGCAATCGCCCATGCGCGCGATACGCCCGGCGCACGACTTGGCGCCCGGCATCGCGCTCGGGCCATGCAGCAGCGCACTAATCCAGACCGTATTGATCGCGATCGCGAGGATGGGTTCGCCGTATTGGTGATCGATCCTTTCGACGGCGAGCAGGGCAAAAAGCGCCGTGGCGAGGTCGCGGGGACCGAACCAGCCGAAAATTATCCGGGTAGTGGGAGAGGAATCGGTGCCGAGCAGCGATATCTAGATCGCCGCGGGGCGCACGACGAATAGGCTGGTGAAGATGAGTGCCAGCATGGGCCAGGTCAGCGCTTCGTGTGCTTCAGGCACCATCGCCATGCCGAGCAGCAGGAAGGTCCCCAGCTCAGCATCTGACCTTCGCTTTCGGTAAACTCATAAATGAACTTGTACCGCCCTTTCACGACATGGCCGAAGCACAGCCCAGCGACGAAGGCGGCGATGAAGCCGTTGCGGCCAACCTCGGATGCGCCGAGATAGACAACCCCGGTCAGGGCAATGGCGCCGATACCTTCGAAGGTGTCGGATGTCCGGTCGTGCCTTTTGGCGAACAGCAGCACCGCGCGCCGATCAGGCCGATGGCTGCACCGGCCAGTGGCCCGAGGATGAGCCGCTTTGCGCCGAAAAGCAGCCAGTTCGTAATGCCCTGACCGGCAGCATTCGCCGCGAGGCTGGCAAAAAGCAGGATAACGGGCAGGGCGAGCCCGTCATTCAGGCCGCTTTCAACGGTCAGGGCGCGGCGCGCCCGTTCGGGTACAACCGGGTTACTGATAACAGCCTGACCAAGAGCGGTATCCGTCGGTGCCAGGATCGCCGCGAGCAGGGCCAAGGCGAAGATCGACCGCCCCGGCAGGAGCGCCATCACCGCGAGTGTGCCGAATGCGATCGATAGCAGCAGGCCGATAACCAGTATCCGGCCGGGCCAGGCGTGTCGTTTGCGAAGGGCGTCGAGGTTGATCTGCGCGGCGTCCAGAAACAGCAGCACGATCAGCGCGATTTCGGCGACCAGATGCAGGCTGGCCTCGGCATCTGCATGGGGCATCAACCCGGTCTGCGACAGCAGGAAGCCGAAGCCGAGAAAAATCATCGGTGCTGTACGACGGTCGACGACATGCGTTTTGTGACCATCATAAAGGCCACAGTGAATATCGCCGTGATCAGAAGACCCGTTTCCATGCGCCCGGCACCAGACTAGGAAAACCGGAGTATGAACATTCTTCGCTGCTTTGTCAGATAGCGTCTCTGTGATCGGCGTACAGACGGCCTTGCTTATCCCGCAGCGCTGACGATTTCGATCAGTTCCATGTCGAAGGACAGATCCTGACCGGCCAGCGGGTGGTTGCCGTCCAGCGTGACGTTGTCGTCCTCGATCGCCGCGATGGTGAGGACAAGGGTCTGTCCGTCCGGTGCTGTGGCCTGGAGTTGGGCGCCGACGATAAGGTCGACTTCGTCCGGGATCATCGAGCGTTCGACCGTCTGGATTGCGTCGGGCTCGTGCGGGCCATAGGCGTTCTCCGCCGTGACGTCGACAGTTGCCTTGTCGCCGATTGCCATGCCGACGCAGGCTGCTTCCAGGGTCGGAATGATGGTGTTCCCGCCAATGACGAATTCAAGCGGATCGCGGCTCTCGGATGAATCGAACACCGTCCCGTCGGTTAGTTTGCCGGTGTAGATGATGCGCACGGTATCACCGTTATTGGCCTGGGCCATGATATGTCTCCTGTTAGTATCGGGACGCATCCAGCGCACCGTCTTCCTCTTGCTACATACCGAGCAGTGGCCGGCCGACAGAAATATCCCCGGAGTGCCCGGTGGATTTGCAGTCTTTCAGGCAACCTACCAGCGCCGATTGACCACTGCAACGCGGGGTGTCCGTGCGCCCTAGCGAAAGATGTTTCTATGATCGCCGGCTATTCGGCGGCATCGGTCGTCTTCCGGCTTGCTGCAATCGGGTGATCGCGTTTCGCCCAATAGTCCGGAGCGCTTTTCATACGTTGCCACTCTTCGGGCGTTTCCGCGCCGGGCGCCATAGACGCATCCGTGCCAACCAGAACTTGGTGATGGTCGATGTTGAGCGTGCGTAACCAGCGTTGCTGGCCCATCGTGATCGCGACAAAATAGCCAATCTCGACAATTTCGGGCTCGGAATAGTGCTGGTAGAGCGCTTCCCAGAGCGCATCGCCGCATTCTAAATCCCAGACGATTGCCTCGGTGTAGCGCAGCGCCGCCTTCTGGCGGTCGTCATAGCGGTCGGCCTTTCGAAATTCAGCAGATCGAAATAATCGTCTTCGATCAGACCTTTCTCGCGGGACTGGATCGAGCGCTGGTTGCCGCAAAACTCGCATTTGACCGAATGTGAGACATAGACCCGGCAAAGCTCCTTGATCGTATGATCGCTGACCCCTTCATGGAAAACGGACTGCCAGGTCTTCGCAAAGGACCAGAACGCGGCAGGTACGTGGGCGCGGATCGCCTGACTTTCCGGACGGGGTGTGCCGCGAACACGGCAACGCTATAGCTCCGCCCGCATGTCCGGGTTGGTAATTGTTTCAGGGTCGACATAGCTGATGCGCTGTTTCTGCATGTTGAGTCTCCGTCACAAAGGGGGCAGTCGTCTGTGTTGATACCATTTGATATTTAATCGCCAGGCAGAGCAGGGCGAAACTCGAATGTGACCGGATTGGATACTTCTTGGATCGCCATTGGGTGACTGCGCGCGCTTTCGTCTCTGGGGAATTTCGACTATGGCTAACCGTATAAATTAACGTTCAACAAGGTCCTGTCGTGTCTTCTGAAGCCCCTTTGATATCAGCCGATGTCAGCGTGATTATTCCGGCCTATCAGGCGGAAGACACGATCGCACGCGCGCTGGATAGCGTTCTTGCGCAAACAGCACTGCCGGCGGAAATTATTGTCATCGATGACGGCTCGCAGGATCGGACCCGGGATGTTGTGAGCGCGTATGTGGCCAAAGAGATTGCCTGTGACATCCGCCTGTTCGAACAGAAGAACCTTGGCGCCGGTGCGGCGCGGAACCGGGGGCTCGTCGCATCCACGAATACGCTGGTCGCGTTTCTGGACGCGGATGACGAATGGTTGCCGGAAAAACTGGCTCGAAGTCTCGCAGTGATGAAAACAGAGGCGGCCGACCTTGTATCGCATGACTATCTTCGGGCCGACGGCGACAGTTCAGTCTATATCTCTTGCGCCCATAATTTCAGCCGGCGACCAGACCCGTTTGTCGATTATTTCCTGCGTGGCTATATCTCGACCTCGACCGTCGTGGCCCGGCGCCAGCTATTGGTCGGTGCGGGGGGCTTCGACCCGTCATTGCGGGCCGGGCAGGATTATGAGCTCTGGCTCTCGGCAATTAGCAGGTCCGGTATGCGGCATCATGTGTTTGCCGAGGCCCTGACCAGGTATCATGTGACTCCGAACAGTATCACCAGCCAGGTGGAACTTCGGCGTCGTACGTCTTGGCGGACCCTTTGCCGCCATTTTCCTGCTCTCAAAGGCAGGAGCCGGTCTCCTAGGATCGTCGCGATGATGCGAGCTGCGATCATTTATCGGCAGGCGGCTCAGGCGTATCGGTCGGCGGGAAATTCTTTTGGCGCGTTATCGGCACTCTTCCGGCTGCCATTTCGGGTCGCATCCGTCATCACGTTCCGTGCCGGCGGCGCGGTCGATCGCCCTGATTTTCTGCGGGATGATCATTAAACATAATTTGTCTGAACTGCCGACTATGAGCCGAAGACAACGATCCCGTCAGCCGCCGCGACCCCTTGCCCATCCGGTCTGACAAAGAGCGGGTTGATCTCAGCGTCCTCCAGCCGGTCGCCAAGCGCCATGCACATGCGGGAGAACCCGATCACGGCATCGACAAGGGCATCGATATCGGCAGGCGGGTATCCGCGATACCCTTTCAGTGCGGTCGTGATTTTTAAACGCTTCAGCAGTTCGCTGATATCGGTGCTCGTCGCCGGTAAAAGACAGATGTCAAAATCCTCATAAATCTCGGCGAGCGTACCGCCGGCGCCCAGCAAAAGGGCCGGTCCCAGTACCGGGTCGCGCCGGAACCCCACGATCACCTCCGCAGCATCGGTAATCAGTTCCTGGATCAGGAACCCCTCCTGCGCGGTGACGCCCGCAGTCAGTGCGGCCGCTGCGATTTCCACACACGCCTGTTCAGCATCTTCCGGCTGCACGTTTAGGCGGACACCGCCCACCTCGGTCTTGTGCAACAGGTCCGCGGCCAGAATTTTAATCACAACCGGGGCACCCATTTCGGTCGCGGCCGCCTCTGCTTCCTCCGGTGTGGAGACGACAATTTCGTGCACGATATCAATGCCGAAGGCGGCAAAAAGGTGCTTGGCCTCGACTTCATTCAGGCTGCCTGTCCGGTCGTGAAACGGTGCCGGAATGTCGGGCGTGTCAGCCCCGCTCGACGCCCCGCTCGCCCCGCTGTGCGGCGGAGAGACATGGCGGAGCGCGGAAAGGGCCGTTGCGCAGGCTTCCGGGGTATCGAACGTCGGCACACCTGCCGCATTCAACCGAGTCACGATCCCCGGCGCCGACGGACTTGTATACACGATCAGCGGCTTGGTGACGGTCTTCATCGCGCGGATCACGGGGTCCACGACAAGGTGCGGGCGGCCGACGGAGGAAGAACCGACAACGGGAATAATCGCATCATATTCGTCGCTTTCTGCTAGGGCCATGATGGCCTGATAGGTCACTTCGGGGTCGAGCCCGGCTAGGGTAAGGTCTACCGGGTTCCGGTCCGGTGCGAAGCCGTCATCCTGGAGTATCGCGGCAAGACGGCGCGTTGTTTCCGCCCCTGGGGCAGGGGTCTCGAAATCCGCCCCACCGCATATATCTGCGACCAGTCCCGCAGCACCGCCGGTATGGGTGACAATGGCGATACGGTTGCCCGCAAGGCCGGGCGCGGCGGCGAGGGCCGCCGGTATATCGATCAGATCGGTATAGCGATCTGCCCGGATCGCGCCGATCTGCCGGAAAAAAGCGTCGAACACACGGTCTTCGCCGGCAAGCGCGCCGGTATGCGACGCGGCGGAGCGGGCGCCTGCCTCTGACCGACCTACTTTATAGATCACCAGCTTTTTACCGACCTCGGCGACCGCGGCGGCGGCCTGCCGGAACAGGGCCGGCTTGCGAATGGTTTCAAGATACAGGGCGATGACGCGTGTGCCGTTATCCTGAGCAAGATAGGCGACTGCATCGGCAACATCGATGTCCGCTTCGTTACCCGTGGCAATTAGTTGCGACAGCCCGATGCCCTGCGTGGAGGCTCGCGACATAAGCGAGCCCAGAATGCCGCCGCTTTGCGACACAACGGCCACGCCGCCGGTGAAGCGGTTTTCGACATCGAGTGCGCCGGAGGCCGACAGCGTGATACCATCCGTCATATTCAAAAGACCGATGGTGTTCGGGCCGAGCAGGCGCATGTCACCTGCTGCCCGAACCAGCGATTCCTGTCGTGCGATGCCGTCGCCACCGGATTCGGCGAACCCGCCGGCGAGAACCATCGCCGCGCCGGTGCCGCGTGCGGCCAGCGCCCGGATGCTTGCTTCCGCTTGCGTAGGCCCGACCAGCACCATCGCAACATCCGGTGCACCCGGCAGGCTTTCGATGTCGCGAAAGCAGGGGACCCCGCCGATTTCTTCTGCCCGCGGGTTCACCGGCCAGATATCGCCCTTGAACCCGTGTTTGGCGAGAAAATGCAGCGGCCGTCCACCGATTTTCGCGGGATCCGAAGACGCACCGATTAGGGCAACGCTGCGCGGTCGGAACAGGCGCTCCAGGTCAGTGGCGGCCACGCTAGGGTTTGGGCCGGTCGAGGAAGGCGCTGACCGCGTCGCGATGCGAATCGGTGGTGTAGCAGATGCCCTGGGCCTGGCTGCCGAGGGCAAAGATTTCCTCCGCCGTGGATTCGAGGCTCTGGTTCATGATCGACTTGGCCAGCGCCAGCGCATCCGCCGACCCGACGGTCATGGTCGACGCAAAGGCGATGGCATCGGCAATCAGCGCATCGGGTTCGGAGATGCGTTCGATCATGTTGATCGACAGGGCCTCGTCTGCGGTCAGCATGCGTCCCGAAAAGATAAGCTCTTTCGCCCGGGCCAGTCCGACGCGGCGCGGCAGGAAATACATCCCGCCACCGTCCGGGATCAGGCCGCGCAGCACGTAGCTCATCACAAATGTTGCGTCGCTGGCGCCGATCACGAAATCGCAGCACAGCGCCAGGTCGCAGCCAAGCCCGGCGGCCGCCCCATTCACAGCCGCGATGGTCGGTTTCGGAATATCATGCAGCATCGTCAGTAGGTGATGCGTCCGGCGCTGGCGTTGCCATCCATTGATGCCGACGCGTCCAGCCGGCGCCGAGAGACGCTCACGCATCGCGGCGATGTCGCCACCGGCGCAAAACCCCTTGCCGCGACCGGTAATCACGATAGCGCTGACATCCTCCGACCGGTCGGCCCAGTCCAGCACCTGGATCAGATCGGCCCGCATGGCATCGTTAATGGCGTTTCGCTTGTCGGGCCGGTTCAGGGCAATCATGGCAACGCCGTCGCTAAGGTCTGTTTCGATCAGCTCCGTTTCGGGACAGCCGGCCGTTGTTGCATTCGCAGTCATGGGTGTCTCCCGTTCAGGGTGTGATGCGTTTCTGTTGCATCCATTTTAGTATTTCACGAACCGGAGGGGAATGTCGGTCTAAACGCATTGGTTTGCGCATCACGATCCGGCATATTGGGGGAATAAGAATTTCAACACGGGGCAATCGTATAATGGGTGATATTCCGCGGCTTAATGGCCTTATTGGCGCTCTGGAGAATGGTGGGAATGCATTTTCCGCGTTTACCCCCATGGATGTGCAGAGCGCGATGTTCATGGCCGCGTCGAAATATGACGGCATTGTCTATGAGGGTGAGCATCTCCCCTGGGATATCGTCGCCCTGCGCGATTCTCTTCAGTTCATGATGGACCGCCGCCGGATCGCGGATAGCGGCTCGATCGCACCGCCGGTGACATCGCTTGCGCGGGTGCCGGTGAACGGTATCGAGAAGGGCCAGTGGCATGCCAAACAGGCGCTCGATACCGGCGTCTACGGCATCGTCTGGCCGCATATCAGCACGGTGGATGAAGCCTATAACGCAGTCGCTGCCTGCCGCTATCCGCGCCTCAAGGACAATCCGCTCTACGAGCCCCAGGGTATCCGTGGTGATGGCCCGGCCCGTGCAGCACGCTACTGGGGGCTGACCCAGCAGGAATATTACGACTGCGCCGATGTATGGCCGCTGGACCCGAAGGGCGAAATTCTCGTTGTCCTGCAGATCGAGGACACCAAGGGAATCGAGAACCTGTCCGATATGCTCGAAAATGTCCCCGGTATCGGCGCTGTGCTGATCGGCGAAGGCGATCTCGGCCAGGAGCTGGGATTCCCACGGCAATACGATCACCCTGAACTGTTGAGCGCGATGGCGCAGGTGGTCGATATCTGCAAGCAACATGAAACGATCGTCGGTCACCCGCATGCAACGGCAAGCAACATGCAGGACCTGATGGACCAGGGGTACCGCTTCCTGATGGCAGCACCCGCCCGCACCTACCACGACCTTGAAAAGGGCCTGGAACTGAGCGGCCGATAATAAAATTTTAACAAGGAGAAAACAAATGACATCAATAGCCAAACCGCAGGCCCGGCTGTATTTCGACTCGACCGCAAACTTCGCCGACGGCTCGGATACGCCGCGTGCGTTTCTCGAACGCTGCATCGAAGATATCGAGCGCCTTGACGGCGATGTCCGTGCCTTTGTGGTAACGGGGCTCGATGCCGCCCGTGCGGAAGCCGACGAATCCACGGCACGCTGGGCGGCGGGGACTCAGCTGTCGCCCCTCGACGGGATGCCGATCGGGGTCAAGGACGTCATGGAAACCGCTAATTTCCCCACCGAGCAGGGCTCGCCG
>CAJIYX010000164.1 GCA_905181725.1 Alphaproteobacteria bacterium UBA830 | reverse complement strand
ACGTTGTGGCAGTTGGAGCCCCTCTTCGTGTCAGACCAATAACCCGGCAGGTTCGCCTCTCCGACGTCGCAAGCTTCTGACGCGTATGGATAACGGCCTGACGGAGCTCCCCTGTCGTCAGGCCCTGGGCTTTAGGTAAGTCATACTTTCCTTGAGGATCAGCTTGTCGAGTTCGAGTTCCGCGACGATCTTTTTCAATCGCGTATTCTCTTTCTCGAGACCCCGCATCTTCGACAACTGAGACCGACCCATCCCGCCGAACCGCTTGCGCCAGTTGTAATACGTCGCGTCGCTGATACCCATGCCGCGACAGGACGACTGCACGTCACTGCCGTTCGCCAGCTTCACCTCAATCTCACGCCGCAGCTTCAGTATGTCCTCGTCCGAATGTCGTGTCCGAGCCATATCTAATCCCTTTCCTGTAGCAGAATAGTGGCTCAGTTTTAGGGGAGAAGGACAAGAGACTGGTCGAAAATCCATATGAAAGTGAGTGGATTAAAAAGATATTTGGTTGGTATTCCGAAGGGAAGTCACCTCAGTCGATTAAGGTCGAGTTGGATGCCAACGGGGTGGAACCACGCAGGAAAAAATCTTCGTGGTCGTTAGGTTCCATAAACGCATTACTGAAAAACACCCATTACATCGGACACTATACCTTCACTGATAAAATGACGGATGAAACCGTGGAGGTTCCGTGTCCCGCATTTGTCGATGTAACCGTCTGAAACGAGTGTCAGAGGAAACGTCAGACCACTTTAAAACGCAAAGGACAGGTCAATCGCACAAAGAGGTTTTATCTACTCAGAGATTTTATGGTCTGTGGTCACTGTGGAACTCCAATGGTTGCGAGAACCGTGATCCGTAAGGATCAAAGTAAGGGTAATGAACACTTCTATTACTGTGTAAAGAAGGAACGGAAGTGGGTAACGGATAAACCCAAGGACAATGAAAAATGGGTTAGGGGTAGAACGTGCGAGATGACGAAAAGTCTCAATATTCCCCTTACTGACGCACTCGTCTGGGAAAGGGTGGTTGAGACAGTTTCCCAATCTCATCTGATGAAGGAAATGTTCAAGGCGAATATCCTCAAGGACAAATTCTCCAAGGATGAGGAATACAAGAAAAACCTCAGAGATGAGAACCGAAAGGAACGACGACTTAAAAAAGACTTGGAAACCGTCGAAGTTTCAATCGCATCCATCGAAACCGATAAACTCCTCAAACGGATGGATGCATCGGTCTATCGTCGAGTTCGCAAGAACCTAACTGGTGAGTTAGAGGATGTTCGGAACGACCTTTAACAGACCCGACTACGCATACAGGAACTAGGTAACCAGAAACGGTGGATTGATTGGATTTCCAAACATCAAGAGGATGTCGAATCCCTGTCGGATATGAAGATGGAAACCAGAAAAGAATACCTCGAAGGTATCCTCGGCATAATTACGGTGACCTTGAAGGACGACTCGACCCATCGACTTACGGTAAAGTTCAAACATCCAATCGTTGGTGATCAACACGAATGGAATGACCCCACGAAGAAATCTGATCGATACCAAATCCACGATGGATCTACGGATATTGAGGGTTCTGGAACCCTGACAAAACGTGGTGGTGCACCCATTAAAAAAAAGAGTAACGTCGGTGGGGTGGATGGCACTCTAACACCCACGTTGGAAACACCAACGTCACGGTGGAGTAGGGGCCTGGCGTCCTACGGCTGACTCGCCTCAGTCGTGCCGGTATACTCCGCCCAACAACGACCTAATTAACAATTCTAGATCCGGCCGCCGGCCGGCAAGAGGGAGCACGACACATGGCCGCATCGCTTGAACTCAAAGACCCGACGCTTTTCCGGGAAGCCTGCTATATCGACGGAAAATGGGTCGGAGCCGATTCAGACCAGACCGTCGATGTCACTAACCCGGCCTCCGGCGACCTCCTTGGCACGATCCCGAAGATGGGCGCAGACGAGACCCGGCGGGCGGTTGAAGCCGCCAATGCCGCTTACCCTGCGTGGCGCGCCAAGACGGCGAAGGAACGCGCGACGATCCTGCGGAAATGGTTCGATCTGATGATGGAAAATCAGGAAGACCTCGCCAAAATGATGACGGCGGAGCAGGGCAAGCCGCTAAAGGAATCCATGGGCGAAATCGTCTATGCGGCGTCGTTCATCGAATGGTTCGCCGAAGAGGGCAAACGCGTCTATGGCGACACGATCCCGCAGCACGCGCCGGGCAAACGTATCGTTGTGACCAAGGAGCCTATCGGGGTCTGCGCTGCAATCACGCCGTGGAATTTCCCGGCGGCGATGATCACCCGGAAATGTGGCCCGGCGCTGGCCGCCGGCTGCACCATGGTCGTCAAACCGGCGACCGCAACGCCTTATTCCGCGCTTGCTCTGGCCGTGCTCGCCGAGCGCGCGGGCGTTCCGGCAGGCGTGTTCAGCGTCGTTACCGGCGCTTCAGGTGCGATTGGCGGCGAGATGACATCGAACCCCATCATCCGCAAGCTGACCTTCACGGGCTCGACCGAAATCGGCAAGCTGCTGATGGAACAATGTGCGGGGACCGTCAAAAAGACGTCGATGGAGCTTGGTGGGAATGCACCTTTCATCGTCTTTAACGATGCAGATATCGATGAAGCTGTTCTGGGCGCGATGGCATCCAAATTCCGCAATACCGGGCAGACCTGCGTCTGTGCGAACCGGCTGCTGGTACAGGACGGTGTGTATGAAGAATTCTCCAAGAAACTCGCCACCGCCGTCGAGGAAATGCGGGTCGGCGACGGGCTCAAGGGCGAGACCGAACAGGGGCCGATGATCGACATGGCGGCTGTTAAGAAGGTCGAGGAGCATATCCAGGACGCCGTCTCGAAGGGCGCCAAGGTCATTTCCGGCGGGTCGCGCCATGATCTCGGCGGCACGTTCTTCCAGCCGACGGTTCTGGCCGAAGTAAACACCGATATGAAGGTCACGAAGGAAGAGACTTTCGGCCCGGTTGCACCACTTTACCGGTTCGAGACCGAGGAACAGGCTTTGCAAATGGCGAATGATACCGAATTCGGTCTCGCTGCGTATTTCTACAGCCGTGATATCGGCCGTGTCTGGCGCGTCATGGAAGGCCTCGAATACGGCATTGTCGGCGTCAATGAAGGTATTATCTCCACGGAGGTCGCACCTTTCGGCGGGATGAAGGAATCCGGTACCGGCCGTGAAGGTTCCAAGTACGGGATCGAGGATTACCTCGAAATCAAATACTGCCTGATCGGTGGTATCGGGGCTTAAACCTTCTGGCCCAACCGGGTTTTGGGACGACTGGATAACCAGTGCAGGCCGCAGCGTGGCCTGGATCTGAAAGGCAATTGTTATGGCTGATTATGATTATGATCTCTTTGTCATTGGCGCGGGTTCGGGCGGGGTCCGTGCATCGCGTATGTCCGCGTCGCACGGCGCGCGGGTGGCGGTTGCCGAGGAACGCTTTCTCGGCGGCACCTGCGTAAATGTCGGCTGTATCCCGAAGAAGCTGTTTTCCTATGGCTCGCACTATCTGCATGGGGCGAAGGAGGCATCGGCCTATGGCTGGGACTTTCCCGAGCCGAAACTGACCTGGTCGCGCCTGATCGAAAACAAGGATCGCGAGATCGAGCGTCTCAACGGGATCTACCGGAACATTCTCGCGAATAACAACGTCAGCCTGTACGAGGCCCGTGCCACGCTGATCGATGCCCACACGCTGGATGTAGGCGGTCAAAAGGTGACAGCGGACAAAATTCTGATCGCGACCGGCGGCAAGCCCCAGGTATGGGACACACCCGGGTTCGAGCACTCGATTGTATCGGACGACGCGTTTTATCTCGAAGACCGGCCCGACCGGGTACTGGTGGTCGGTGGTGGTTATATCGCGGTCGAGTTCGCCGGGATTTTCAATGGCTATGGCGCAGAAACGAGCCTGGTCTACCGGGGCGACAAGATCCTGCGCGGTTTCGATGTTGACGTACGTACCCATCTCGCCTCCGAGATGGAAAAGAAGGGCATCAATATTATCTGGAACACGGTCATCGACCGGATAGAAAAGGTCGATGGCGGACTCGATGTGACCATGAGCAATGGTGAAGTCCAGCAATTCGATCAGGTGATGTATGCCATCGGCCGTGTGCCGAACACTGAAAACATGGGTCTCGAAGAAGCCGGCGTGAAGCTGAACGACAGCGGTGCGATCGTGGTCGATGACTATTTTCAGACCAGCGTCGATAACATCTATGCTCTTGGCGATATCATTGATCGCTTCCAGCTGACACCGGTCGCAATCGGTGAGGCAATGAAACTGGCATCGAACCTGTTCAAGGGTACCCGCGAAAAAATGGACTATGCGGATATTCCCACCGCGGTGTTTTCCGACCCGCCCATCGGCACGGTCGGTCTGACCGAGGAGGATGCCCGCGCCGAATACGGCGATGTGGAAATTTTTCGGTCGACCTTCCGTGGCCTGAAGGACACCCTCACAGGGTCAAGCGAACAGACACTGATGAAGCTGATTGTCGACAAGGCGTCGGACCGGGTGCTCGGGTGTCACATGGTCGGACCGGATGCTGGAGAGATCACGCAGGGTCTGGGGATCGCGCTGAAATGCGGGGCGACCAAGGCGCAGTTCGATGCAACAGTCGGTATTCACCCGACGGCGGCGGAAGAGTTCGTCACCATGCGTGAGCCGGTGCTCCAGCCTTAAGCTGCTGAAGCCGCCAGATAGACAGGCCTGTCTAGACCGGCTTTTAAAGATCAGCCTGTCGTTTCTTCCGTGACGGCGTTCGTATCGTCTGTTTTGGAGGCGCCGGCCCGGTGTGCGTCGGCAGGGAGAATGATCGACACGGTCGTACCGACGTCGGGCTCCTACTTGATCTCCAGTTCTCCGTTGTGAAGCGTGATCAGTGCCTTCGCCAAAGGCACCCTAAGGCCGCTACCTTCCTGTTCTCTTGAAAGGCTGTTATCCGCCTACTGGAAGGGTTCCACGATTGACGAGATTTCTGTGGCAGTCATGCCGACACCGCTATCGGTGATGGATATCTCCACCTCGCCTGTTGGCCGATGCATTGCGGCAACGTAAACGCCGCCGGCCGGCGTGAATTTGATCGCGTTGGAGACGATACGACCAATGGCGCGTCTCAATACATCGCAATCTCCGGCGACGAGTAATGCGTCCTTGGCCGCCCGTGCATCCAGTGTGATGCCTTTTTCGGCGGCCGCTTGCTGCCTGCCTGTGAAGGCTATCAGGGATTCAATGCGCGTCGAGCCCATGGGGCAGGGATTTCCAGATTGCGGGAATTACACGCAGACACCGCCGGAAAGCGGTTAATCTTCGCCTAACACGCGAATTAGGGTGATTGCCTTATCCTGCGGTTTTGCTGGAAATACTTACTCAAACGGCGTATACGCGGGCCTTCAGGAAATAGGATAATGTGAGGATTAACATGTCGGGGAACTGGTCGCCCGATAGTTGGCGAAAAAAGCCGATTGTACAGGTGCCCGAATATCCGGATACGGATGCTCTGGACGCCGCGGAAAAAAAACTGGGCAATTACCCGCCGCTGGTCTTCGCCGGCGAGGCGAGGAAGCTGCGCGCGCAGCTCGCGGACGTGGCGGAGGGTAAAGCCTTTTTGCTGCAGGGCGGCGATTGTGCCGAGAGCTTTGCCGAATTCCATCCCAACAATATTCGCGATACTTTCCGGGTTCTGCTGCAGATGGCGGTCGTTCTGACCTTCGCGTCCGGAAAACCGGTGGTGAAGGTCGGCCGGCTGGCAGGGCAGTTCGCCAAGCCGCGTTCGTCCGATGTCGAAGAGATCGACGGCGTGACGTTGCCGAGCTATCGCGGCGACATGATCAACGACATGGCGTTCACCGAAGCTGGCCGGGCCGCGGATCCTGAACGGATGGTTCAGGTCTATAACCAGTCTGCGGCGACGCTGAACCTGTTGCGGGCGTTTGCCCAGGGCGGGTATGCCGACCTGCAGGAAGTTCACCGCTGGAACCTCGAATTCGTATCGTCCGGCGCTCAGGCTAAAAAATACAGCGAACTTGCCGATCGCATCGACGAGGCGATGACATTTATGGCGGCTTGCGGGCTTACCCCGGATGTGGCTCCGCAATTGCGCGAGACCGATTTCTACACCAGTCACGAAGCACTTCTGCTGGGTTATGAAGAAGCGATGACCCGTGTCGATTCCACCTCGGGCGACTGGTACGACACATCGGCGCATCTGCTGTGGATCGGCGACCGCACCCGTCAACTCGATAGTGGGCATGTTGAATTCATGCGCGGTATTGCCAATCCGATCGGCCTGAAAACCGGGCCGAGCCAGACCCCCGACGGATTGCTAGAACTGATTGATGCGCTCAACCCGCAGAACGACCCCGGCAGGCTTGTACTTATCTGCCGCATGGGCCACGAGGCGGTTGAGGAAAAGCTGCCCGAGCTCGTGCGTGCGGTTGCCCGTGAGGGTAAAAACGTCGTCTGGACCTGCGATCCGATGCACGGCAACACGATCAAGGCTCAAAGCGGTTATAAAACCCGTCCTTTCGATCAAATTCTTCAGGAAGTGCGCGGTTTCTTCGCCGTTCACGAAGCCGAAGGCACACATGCCGGTGGCGTCCATATCGAACTGACCGGCCAGAACGTGACCGAGTGCACCGGCGGCGCACAGGCGATCACCGATGAAGGATTGTCGGATCGCTATCACACCCATTGCGACCCGCGTCTGAACGCATCGCAGTCACTCGAACTGGCATTTCTCGTCGGCGAACACCTGAAGTCGAAGCGCGATAGCGAGCGGCAGAACGGTTTCGCCCGCAAGGCGGCTGAATAGGATCGTTTGCGCTCCATATGACTGACACCCTTACCATCGCGCTGGCACAACTGAATCCGACAGTCGGCGATATTGACGGCAATATCGGCCTGATCCGGGATGCCCGTGCGGACGCTGCCGCGGCCGGGGCCGATCTGGTCATTACCAGCGAACTGGTTGTGTGCGGTTATCCGCCCGAAGACCTGGTTATCCGACCGATCGTTCAGGAAACCATCGAGCGTGAAATTGCAGCGCTCGCATTGGAGACGGTGGATGGCGGGCCGGCCGTACTCGTCGGAACGCCCTGGGTCGAAGACGGAAAACTATATAATGCAGCCCTGCTGCTCGACGGCGGTGAGATTGCCGCGATGCGGTTCAAGCACGATCTGCCTAATTACGGCGTGTTCGACGAAAAGCGCGTCTTTGCGGCCGGGCCTTTGCCGGGGCCGGTCAATTTCCGCGGTGTTCGGCTGGGTGTGATGGTCTGCGAGGATATGTGGACTGTTGATGTCGCCGAATGCCTTGAAGAATCTGGCGCCGAAATTCTGACAGTGCTGAACGGATCGCCCTTCGAACAGGATAAATGGGATACGCGCCTGAACCTTGCGGTTGCGCGCGCGACCGAATGCCGGATGCCGCTGATCTACGTCAACCAGGTCGGTGGGCAGGATGAGCTGGTATTTGATGGCGCGTCTTTCGTGCTCGGTGCCGATGCGTCGCTTCGCGCGCAATCACCTGCTTGGGAATCGAGCCTGCAGATAACTGAATGGTCGCGCGATGGCGACAATGGCGACACATGGGCATGTGCCGAAACCGACCGCCATCCGCCGCCGGACGGCGATCCCGCGATTTATGCCGCGATGGTTCTGGGGCTTCGGGATTACGTGCGCAAAAGCGGCTTCCCGGGCGTGCTGATCGGAATGTCTGGCGGTATTGATTCCGCGCTGACGGCGGCGGTTGCCGCGGACGCGCTGGGCCCCGAAGCCGTGCATTGCGTGATGATGCCGTCGCCCTATACGTCGCAGGAAAGCCTGGACGACGCCGCCGAGGCCTGTGCGCTGCTGGGCGCGCCTCTGGATTCGGTGTCAATCGGCCCGGCGATGAAGGCGTTCGACGAGATGCTTGCCGACGCCTTTGTCGGCACCCAGGCAGATACGACCGAAGAGAACATTCAGGCGCGATCGCGCGGCCTTACGCTGATGGCGCTGTCGAACAAGACGGGTTCGATGGTCGTATCGACCGGCAACAAATCCGAGATGTCTGTCGGCTATGCAACGCTCTATGGCGACATGTGCGGTGGCTATTCAGTCCTGAAAGATGTATACAAGATGAAGGTGTTCGAGCTTTCGCGCTGGCGCAACGAGGACCATCCGGCGGGCGTGCTGGGTCCGGCAGGGATGGTGGTGCCCGAAAACATTATCTCGAAGCCGCCGACAGCAGAGCTGAAACCCGACCAGAAAGACGAAGATACGCTGCCGCCCTATGACAAGCTCGATGCGATCCTGACCGGGCTGAACGAGCGCGATCTGAGCATAGATGATGTTGTCGCCGAAGGTCATGACCGCGCGCTGGTCTTGCGGATTTGGCGGATGTTGCTGGGCGCGGAATACAAGCGTCGCCAGGCGCCGCCCGGCGTCAAGATTACCGGCCGTTCTTTTGGCCGAGACCGTCGCTATCCGATCGTCAACGCCTTCCGGGGGCGGGCATAAACATTTTACCTGCCAGGCCGGTTCTGATAGGCCTTCCTGGCTTTTAGTCGGAAAATATAGTCGGAAAATCAACGCCATGGCGGACAATACCAACCGCGTATACCTATTCGATTCAACGTTGCGCGACGGGGCACAGACGCAGGGCGTCGACTTTTCGGTTGCCGATAAGATGGCGATGGCGCGTGCGCTCGATTCAATCGGTATCGACTATGTCGAAGGCGGCTGGCCCGGCGCCAACCCCACAGACGATGCCTTTTTCCGCGATGCGCCGAAGCTAAAACGGGCAAAGTTCACAGCCTTCGGCATGACCCGCCGGCCGGGCAGGTCGGTCGAAAACGACCCCGGGTTGGCGGCGCTTCTGAAGGTGGAGCCTGCGGCCGTCTGTATGGTCGGCAAAACCTGGGACTACCACGTCGATGTCGCGCTGGAGATTCTGCGTGACGAGAATGTGAAAATGATCTCGGATTCAATTGCCCACGCGAAGGCCAAGGCCGGCGAGGCGCTGTTCGACGCAGAGCATTTCTTCGATGGCTACAAGGCAAACCCGGAATACGCGTTGTCGTGCATAAAGGCGGCGTATGAAGCCGGCGCACGCTGGGTTGTACTGTGCGACACCAATGGCGGCACGCTGCCGCATGAGGTTGACCGCATCGTGCGTGAAATCAGCAAATATGTACCGGGTTCGCATCTCGGTATTCATTGCCACAACGACACCGAAAACGCCGTCGCAAACTCGCTGGCCGCCGTCAACGCCGGCGCGCGCCAGATTCAGGGCACGCTGAACGGCCTTGGTGAGCGCTGCGGTAATGCGAACCTGACGGCGATCATCCCGACGCTGATGCTCAAAATGGGTTTCGATACGGGATTGAACCACGACGATCTGCGTCACCTCACCCGTGTGTCGCGCCTTTTGGATGAACGCCTTAACCGTCCACCGTCGCGCAATGCCGCCTATGTCGGCGAATCCGCGTTCGCGCATAAGGGCGGGCTGCATGTCTCCGCCGTCGAAAAAGATCCGGCGACGTATGAGCATATCGATCCGGCCGTGGTCGGCAACGAGCGCCATATCGTGGTCTCCGACCAGTCCGGGCGGTCGAACATTCTGGCCCGGTTCCGTGAATTCGGCTTCGACATCGACCCCAAGCACCCAAAGCTGCCGCGTCTGCTCGAAATCGTGAAGGAGCGTGAATTCGAGGGCTATGCCTATGATGGCGCGGAAGCCAGTTTTGAGCTGCTTGCCCGCCGGACTCTTGGCGAAGTACCGCAGTTCTATGACCTGCATTCGTTCCGCGTACTCGATGAGCGTCGCTGGAATGCCCGCGGCGAGCTGGTGACCGTGTCTGAAGCCACGGTGAAGGTCGATGTCGGCAAGGAGCACCACATGGCGGTGGCCGAGGGCAACGGCCCGGTCAACGCGCTCGACAACGCGCTGGGCAAGGTTCTGCTCGACAGTTACCCCGAGCTCGGCGATATGAAGCTGGTGGATTACAAGGTCCGCATTCTGACGCCGACGGACGGCACCGGGGCGATTACCCGCGTGATGATCGAAAGCGCGGACGGTCAGGATCGGCGTTGGTCGTGTATCGGGCTCTCGACCAATATCATTGATGCGTCTTACAACGCGTTGCAGGATTCAATTACCTACAAGCTGTTTCGCGACGGCGCGAAGGCAGCCTAGCGGAAAATCACGTGTCCACACCTCCGGTTATCATACTTGTCGGCCCGACCCTCGGCGAAAACATCGGCGCCGCAGCACGCGCCATGATGAATTTCGGCCTGTCCGATATGCGCCTGGTCTCGCCAAAGGGCGTCTGGCCGAACCAGAAAGCAATCAACACGTCCTCCGGCGCCGAGCGCATTCTGGAACAGGCAAAGGTGTTCGATACCACCGAAGAAGCGGTCGCCGATCTGCAAAGGCTCTATGCGACGACGGCCCGTGTGCGCGATATGGAAAAACCGGTTCTGGCACCACGCGGTCTTGCCGGCGTCGTGCGGGAGAATGCCGTGGCGGGTGAAAAATCCGGGATCATCTTTGGGCGCGAATCCAAGGGGCTGGATAACGAGGATGTCGGCATGTCTGACGCCATCGTCATGATACCTGTCCACCCGGATCATACCTCGATCAATCTGGGGCAGGCCGTTCTGCTGATCGGGTATGAGTGGTTCCAGGCAGGCGACCCCGAGACGATTTCAGAGGTGACCCGAAAAAGCGGTCAGCCGGCGTCCCGTGAGGAGCTCATTGCGTTCTTCGAGCACCTCGAGAGGGAGCTCGATGAATGCGGGTTTCTCTATCCGCCCGAAAAGCGGCCCCGCATGGTGCGCAATATCCGCAATATGTTCACCCGGACCGGACTGAGCGATCAGGAAGTCAAAACCCTGCGTGGTATTGTTGCCGGCCTGTCCGAACGGCGGGACCGAAATCGGACCTGAGAACGGCTGAATTCTGCTGAAAATTGCTATTTTTTGGCACTACAGCAAATGTTTGACATCGGCCCGCCGATCCATATACTCCGCCGCGAATTCCTGGGAATGTGGATGTCGTCCATTTGGTCGCGCCATCCCGCCACCGGCAAGGTCCGGAACTGGACTACTGGGACAATTATGAAGGAGAAAGCCGCATGTCGAAACGTGTGCGCTCGAAGTACAAGATTAACCGACGCCTCGGCTGCAACCTGTGGGGTCGTCCCAAGAGCCCTTGGAATACCCGCGAATACGGTCCCGGACAGCACGGTCAGCGCCGTCGCAAGCCGACCGATTTTGGTATCCAGCTGATGGCGAAGCAGAAGCTCAAGGGCTATTACGGCAACATCACCGAAAAACAGTTCCGCCGCACCTATCGGGAAGCGGTCAAGCGGCGCGGCGATACCGTCGAAGCCCTGATCGGCCTGCTGGAACAGCGTCTTGATGCCGTGGTCTATCGTATGAAGTTCGTGCCGACCGTCTTCGCGTCGCGCCAGTTCGTCAATCACGGCCACATCAAGGTCAACGGCGTGCGTGTCACCATCCCGTCCTATCGGGTCAAGGAAGGCGACGTCATCGAAGTTCGCGAGAAATCGCGCAACATTCCGCTGGTTCTCGAAGCCGGTCAGCTGACCGAGCGCGACGTGCCGGAATATATGGAAGTCGATTTCAGCAAGCTGAAGGGCACGTTCGTTCGGGTGCCGCAGTTCGCCGATGTGCCTTATCCGGTCCAGATGGAACCGAACCTCGTCATCGAATTTTATTCCCGTTGACGCGGTAGGTCATACCGAATTCAAAACGCCCCGGCTTTGTCCGGGGCGTTTTGCTATCTGCGGTACGTTATTTGCAGCGTCTCTATTTGCGGAGCCCCTATTTTCGGCGTCCGAGGAAATCGACGCGCACGCGCTCCAGCACGAAGCCCGCCGGGCAGGTTGCATCGCCGTTTTGCCGCCAGGTGATCTCGGTAATCTCGCGGTCCGAGAAAAGACTGTTCTTTGCGCCCCGGCATTCGCACTCCACCGTCTGACAGGCGAGGTGGAGTTGCGGCGGCCCTTTGGGTGTGTCGCTGCTGCTGCCGCAGGACGCCAGAAGGGCGGTCGCCAGAAATACGCCCGCATAGCGCGCCGGTAAAAATTTTCTTATGAAAGACATCTTCGCGTTCTGAGCCGCCACCTGATTGAGTAAGAGTTGATCCAATATGACTGAAAACTGAGATGTCCGCTATGTCGATACCGGGAGCGCCAAGCGCACCCAAATCGAAGCCGAGCGGATGGACGAAGAGTTCGGAATCGAGATGTCTTGGGCCGGTATAGGCCCCGGTGCGCGTATTCTGGAACTGGGATACGGATACGCCCATTTTCTCGCCTGGGCCACGGCTCAGGGCTGTAACGTCGTCGGGACCGAGATCAATCCCGGTCTGCACGAAGCCGCAACTGCGGCCGGGCACGATGTGCATCTGGGCACGCTGGACGATATCGATTTTGCGACCGGCACGGCCTTCGATGCGATCATTGCCTTCGATGTGTTCGAGCATCTCACCATTTCGGAGCTGAAAGAGACGCTGACCCGGCTGCACGGGCTGCTCGCCGAGGGCGGCGTCGTTTTTAGCCGGTTCCCGGATGGCGGCAGTCCGTTCGGGCTTGCTTTTATGGCCGGCGATATCACCCACAAGACGGCGCTGAACGGCAGTGCGATGGAACAGCTCGGCGCGTAGACGAGGTTCGAGCTGGGCTACTGCGTGAATGCGGCCCATACGGTTTCGGGGCGCCGTGCGAAGTTGCTCAAGCGCGTCGCGTTTAAAGTCTGCGATGTCACCGAGGTTGTGATCGGGTTTTTCTATCTGCGTGGCCGGCGGATGCCGCTGGATGGCGATCTTGCCTGTCTTCTAAAGCGTGTCGAAAAGCCCGGTCAGTCCTGACGGCTGATCATCCGGCCGAACCGGTCCGATAGCTTGTCCATCCCGCGACCCGGCTCCTTGAACCATCTGACATAATCTTCGTCGTTGTCGCGCCAGTGAAAGGCGACCATTTGGCGGCGTAACGGCTTTTCGTCGGGCAGGGTGTTGTAATCCGCGCCTGGCGGTCCCGACCGGCCAGGTAACATCCGTTTCTCGCCAAGGAATCCTTTGAACGTATAGAACGCATCCGTCTGGGGTAGAAACCGCAGGTCGTAATCGACCTCAACCGCCGGGTCGGTGATGTCGTCGGCGATGCGAAACGGCGCATTCCCGACGGTGACAAGGTAGTCGACGGTATCGGGTGACAGAAAGCTTGCGGCGTGGCGGATCGTCCGCTCGGGGCGGTGAGGATAGAATTCGTTAGACCGTGCAGCGACATCAACCCCGACCCGGCCCTCCGCCGGCCATTCAAGGTCCACGCCGACTATGTAGGTCCGCCGGTAATTGTGCTGCTCGAACATGACGGCGACCGGACGATTGGTCTCGTCCAGTGCCAGTGTTACAGCGGTGTAGTGATCAAGCTGCTGCCAGTCGATCAGGCCCCCGGCCGTGCCGAGGAGGAAACCCTTCCATATCGAAACCCCTTCGGCGATACCCGACGTTCGGAAAGCTGCGTTCCAGGTGAGGAAGGTAAAGCTGCGGCGCTTGCCCCCGAGGTCGAATGTCTCCCGGTCGACGCGCCCCAACATTTAGGGCCGGGTCGGCGTCTTTGCCGGGACATGTTCGAACACCACATACGGATCGTCACGGTGGCGGTTGAGCACGGTCGCCGAGACTGCCGTCGAAAGGGGCTTGCCATCGCGTCCGCTGAGGCGGCCCTGTGCAATATAGTCCTCGTAGAACCGGATCGGTGGCTCCAGCCCGGGCGCCATTTACAGGCGGGGCCGATATTGCTTGAGAAGCGCCGAGTCTAACGCATCGGGAATGCTGGCAGAAGGAGGGTTTGCGGCGAAATATGCGGCGAACCCGGGGCGTTGGGAAAAATTGGTATCGCCCGCCCGCGCACGGGCCGACAGCGACGTCAGAAGAAACGCCGCAGCCAGACCGGCTGCGGCGCGTTTATTCGTCTTCAGGCTCTCGGGCCCGGTGTCACTGCGGATTGGCGAGCTGGACTTCAATGCCGTTGGTATTGAAATACTCGATCAGCTCGCCGCTTTCGTACATCTCGCGCAGGATGTCGCAACCGCCTACGAACTCACCTTTGACGTAAAGCTGCGGAATGGTCGGCCAGCTCGAATAGGCCTTGATGCCGTCGCGCACTTCCGGGTCTTCAAGCACGTTAATGCCCTTGAACGGAATGCCGAGATTGCTCAGCACCTGGACGCAGGTCGCGGAAAAACCGCACTGAGGGAACACGGGCGTGCCCTTCATGAACAGAACGACGGGGCTGTCGTCTACTTCGGTCTTGATACGGTCGAATACGGGGTTTTCGCTCATCGCGATACTCCTTTGATTTGTGTAACGGTTCAGTCGGTTTTGGGGATGCTGGTCTGAAGCGCCAGCGCATGAAGTTCGCCGCCCATCCGGCCCTGCAGGGCCTGATAGACCATCTGGTGCTGCTGCACCCGGGTCTTGCCGGCAAAAGCACCGGATATCACCAGCGCCGCGTAATGATCGCCATCACCCGCGAGGTCCTGAATAGTCACCTCGGCATCGGGAAGGCTTTCTTTGATCAGGCTTTCGATCGCGCCTGCGTCCATTGGCATTGTGTTATCCCCGTTCGGTCTGTTTGCGGCGCGTTCGTCTGTCGGTCGTCCCGGTGGCCAAATCGTGTTGTCTGCCAGACGTCAATCTCTCTCGTCTTTCAGACGCCAATCTCTCTTGTCTTTCAGACAGCGGCCATATAGTCCGGCAACCAGTTCTCGTGGGCGTTCCGCAGGTCTGAAAGGGATATAGAGTTGCCGTCTCCCACGGTCAACTGCGCGCCGCCCGTCATCCCGATCACGATAGCCGGAATGCCCGCGGTTTTTGCCGCCGTCAGCAGGTCATCCGGTGCAGAAGAGGTAATCAAATACCGCGCCTGGTCTTCGCTAAATAACCAGGCCAGGTCGGGCATATCGGTTTCCGGGAGTGTTATTTCTGCGCCGATCGCGCCGGCAAGCGCCATTTCGGCCACCGCGACGAGCAAACCGCCATCGGAAATGTCATGACAGGCCGATACCCGGCCATTGACGATCAGATCGCGCACAAAATCGCCATTCTGGCGTTCGGCGTCGAGATCCACCGGCGGTGGTGCCCCGGCATCGCTGTGGCTGGCCGAAAACTCCCGCAGGAGTATCGACCGGCCAAGATGGCCCGCCGTGTCGCCGATCAGCACGATCGCGTCGCCCTTGGCGGCAAAGCCGGTCGACGTTATCTCGCTGTTTGCATCCTCGATCAGGCCGACGCCGCCGATGGCGGGGGTCGGCAGGATGCCGGTGCCGTTGGTTTCGTTGTAGAGCGAAACATTGCCCGACACGACCGGGAAGTCGAGCGCGAGGCAGGCTTCGGTCATGCCTTCGATGCAGCCGGCGAACTGGCCCATGATCTCCGGGCGTTCCGGATTGCCGAAATTCATATTGTCGGTGATTGCGAGCGGTTTTGCGCCCGATGCCGTCAGGTTACGCCATGCTTCGGCGACAGCCTGTCGGCCACCCTGGACCGGATCGGCGACACAGTAGCGCGGCGTGCAGTCCGTCGTGATGGCAAGCGCCCGGTCGGTGCCATGCACCCGCACGATCGCTGCATCGCCACCGGGGCGGCAGACGGTGTCGGCCATCACCATATGATCGTACTGTTCCCACACCCAGCGCCGCGAACACAGATCGGGCGACGCGACCAGTTTTTCTAGCGCGTCTGTCGGCGAGGCATCTATGCCCTCCAGCGCGTCAGCCGCGGCCAAGACGGGGGAGGGCGGCGTCGGCACCCAGGGGCGTTCGTATTCGGGCGCTTCAGCGACCAGTGGCGGCACAGGGATGTCGCAAACCACCTCGCCGCCGGATTTGAGCACCAGGCGGTTGGTGTCGGTCACCCGGCCGATAATGGCGAAGTCGAGTTCCCATTTTTCAAAGATGGCCCGCGCCATGTCTTCACGCCCGGGTTTGACCACCATAAGCATGCGCTCCTGACTTTCGGAGAGCATGATTTCGTATGGCGTCATCGCGTCTTCGCGGACAGGTACCTGGTCGAGATCGAATTCAATACCGACGCCGCCCTTGTCTGACATCTCGACGGAAGACGATGTCAGTCCGGCAGCCCCCATGTCCTGAATGGCGATGATGGCATCGGTTGCCATCAGCTCAAGGCAGGCTTCAAGCAGTAGTTTCTCGGTGAACGGATCGCCCACCTGTACGGTCGGCCTTTTATCTTCGGTATCGTCGTCGAACTCGGCGGACGCCATGGTCGCGCCGTGAATACCGTCGCGCCCGGTCTTCGATCCGACATAGACGACGGCGTTGCCGATACCGGCAGCGGCGGAATAGAAAATCTTGTCGGTGTCGGCTATGCCGACCGTCATCGCGTTGACGAGGATATTGCCGTTATAGCTCGAGTCGAAATTGACCTCGCCGCCCACGGTCGGAATGCCCATGCAGTTGCCGTACCCGCCGATGCCCGCGACCACGCCGCTGACCAGGTGGCGGGTCTTCGGGTGTTCCGGCGCGCCGAAGCGCAGCGCGTTCATATTGGCAACAGGGCGTGCTCCCATGGTGAACACGTCGCGCAGAATGCCGCCGACACCGGTCGCCGCACCCTGGTAGGGCTCGATAAACGACGGGTGGTTATGGCTTTCCATCTTGAAGATGCAGGCCTTGCCGTCGCCGATATCGATCACGCCGGCATTTTCGCCGGGCCCGCAGATGACCCAGGGCGCTTCGGTCGGTAGTTTCTTGAGCCAGAATTTCGATGACTTGTAGGAACAGTGTTCGGACCACATGACCGAAAAGATGCCGAGCTCGGTCATTTTCGGCTCACGCCCCATGATGCGGAGTACGCGTTCGTATTCTTCAGGTGTCAGTCCGTGTTCGGCGACAACTTCCGGGGTGATCTGGGGTGTGATTTCGTTCATGCGGCGGTGGCCAGTGCTTCGACCAGCCCATCGAACATCGGCCGACCATCGGTGCCGCCGAGCAATGCATCGGCCAGACGTTCCGGGTGGGGCATCATGCCGAGCACGTTGCGACCTTCGTTCAGGATACCGGCGATGTTGCGGGCCGCACCGTTCGGATTGGCGGCGGCCCTAACTTCGCCTTCGGGGCAGCAGTACCGGAACGCCACACGATTTTCGTCGTCGAGGCGGTTCAGCGTTTCGTCATCGGCGAAATAGTTGCCCTCGTTATGGGCAACCGGAATGCGGATGATCTGTCTGTTTACGTAATCGCTGGTGAACACGGTATCGGCCGCCTCGACCCGCAGGTCGACATCGCGGCAGATGAATTTCAGCCCGGCATTGCGCATCAGCACGCCGGGCAGCAGGCCGCATTCTGTCAGGATCTGAAAGCCGTTGCAGATGCCAAGCACGGGCACGCCCTTGTTTGCACGCGCCACGACTTCACGGATGACGGGGGATTGCGCGGCCAGCGCGCCGGCGCGCAGATAATCGCCGTATGAAAAGCCGCCCGGCACAACGATCAGGTCGACGTCCGGCAGGTCTGCATCGGCGTGCCAGTGCATGATCGGATCACTGCCGGCGCTCTGCCGCAACGCCACCTGCACATCGCGGTCGCAGTTGGAGCCGGGCGAGACGATGACTGCAGCCTTCATTCGTCCAGATCGATCTCGTAATTTTCGATAACGGTGTTCGCCAGCAGCTTCTGGCACATGGCTTCCACCGTGTCGCGCGCCTTCACCGGATCGTTTTCGGCGAGGTCCAGCTCGATATATTTGCCCTGCCGGGCATCATTGATGCCGCCAAAACCAAGCCCGCCCAGGGCATGTTCGGTGGCTTTGCCCTGCGGGTCCAGAACGCCATTTTTGAGGGTGATGTGTATACGCGCCTTCATACTTTGATGCTTACCCCAGCCCGGTGCGAATCTCACGTGGATTCGGCGTTTTCCAAGCTGATTTTCCACGGAAACCGCCGCGTTACCGCCGAATACTAGTCTTGTGTAATATTTGCACAGATATAATGAAAATCTCGATTATTGATAACAAAAACAGAAAGGTTAAATCTGAAGCACAGCAACAAGAGAATACCAATGCCCCAGATTCTTGAAGACGCCCAGACCCTTTATACCGTGAATTTGCCCCTGACCTTTGCCCTGCTCGATGTTGACAGACCGGTCAGCCTGCCGTCCCGCCCGGGCGACGGCGAGGGCCAGTATGCTTGCCTGTAATGGCCACTGGGTCCGCATCGGTCGGACATATGGCACGGAACGTTTGGATGACTGGGTCGCAGGAAGCCTGACGGCGATTCTTGCTGACGAAACCGTTCCCGGTCTTGGCGCGCCCGCAATCACTCTTGAGGCCTGCATGGGGTCGGTGCCCCTCACGGCGGTCAAGGCGTTGCCGAACGGCGCGGTGTGGGTGGCCAACCTGACAATCTCTGTCGGCTGGGAGGTGCATCTGGTCAGTATTCCAATCCTAAACGAGGACGGAACCGTTTCTCCGCTGTTATCTTAGCTTTGCTTATCTCCCAAAGTTACTTAATACTCTTCACTACACTAACAAATCTAAAGCCATTTTAAGTTCACGCTGATGTCAGAGCAAAGTAACTGATCCTCTGGATATAAGTGGACAGTTAATTAAGCCACATTCTTTTTCTCGTAATCATCAGGACTGAGATAGCCGAGATAGGAATGGCGTCGTTTTCGATTGTAAAATAATTCGATGTATTCGAAAATATCCGCATAGCTTCCTGACGAGTTTTATAAATTTTTCCGCGAATCCACTCTACCATTCGTGAATCAACCCTACCTTTAAAGAGTGGTAGAAATTTTCAGCCAAAGCGTTATCCGAGCAGT
>CAJIYX010000163.1 GCA_905181725.1 Alphaproteobacteria bacterium UBA830 | reverse complement strand
CTCGGGGCCGCCAAACCCGGCGATCTCGATTGCGGTCATAGTTTCGGGTACCTCGTAAGACACGGACAATTACACTCTGAAATGGTGGAAAGTAAGGTTGCAGGTCTATCGTCTCGGCGGCACACTGGCAAGCCCGGACAGTGGAGAATTGCCAGAGGAGAATTACAGGTGCAGGAAAACGACGATCTGCCGAAAAACATGCCGAAACCCAAGCGGGATCTGTATCCGATCTCGATCGAGGAGCTGCACGATTACATCGCCGAGATGCATGAAGAAATAGAACGCGTCCGCGTCGAAATTGCCCGGAAAGAGGCTCACCGGGAGGGCGTCGAGGCGATTTTTAAGTCCTGACCCCCCGTCTGACGGCGCTCATGGGGCAAAAATTAAGGCAATCTCGAAGAAAAATATCTCCTCACCCGCGTTAAAATTTCTGCCTTTCAGGCATTAAAATGACCCATCATATTGATAATAAATGACTATTTATGATGTTTGATGGGTGGAGGATTTAATTTCCGGGTCAAGTTAAACGCGTATTTGTCCTGCATTTTAGACTTTTGTTAACCATCGGGGATGTATCTTGCATCCTGGCGGTTCGGGAGACCGGGCCGTCGAAAAGGATCCTTATCCCATCCTTTTGACGCTTCCCTGTTGACTTGAGCCGCCCTCCGGGGCGGCTCTTTTTTACTTTACGCTTTGTTCAGGCGATAATACGTAGGATGACACCCACTTTCACGATGAACTCTCCGTCGAGTATGGAAATTTCTTAATGACCGGCCCGCTATCTGCTTTTATTGAAGACGCCTATCAGGACACGCTGTCGCTGATGACCGAATTGCGCGATTTTCTCGTTGAGGTTCAGGCCGCACCTGAAGATGCCGAGGCGAGTGAGACCACAGAAGTGCGGGCGCGTATTGTGCGGGAAATATCGGCGATCACGCGGAATCTGACCGAGGCGATGGCCTGGCTATTGCTGCAAAAGGCGGCCGCGGCGGGCGAGATAACCGGGAAAAGGCTGAAAGCCGCGCAGACGGATTGCTGATACCGGGAGATGCGGCGCGTATCGCCGCGACGAACGTTGCCGAACTGCCATTGGAAATCCGCGGCTATATGGACCGCAGCCGCTGGCTTTACGATCAGGTGATCAGTCTGCGTGAGATGGCGGCAAAACAGGCGCGCTGACGACTTCGGTCCGCAGGGGTGAAACCGCGTTATCTTAAAAGGCGTGAAACCGCCTGATCTTATAAGATCTCAAAATCAGACAAAATGCAGACGCAAAAAAGGACGCCAATGGCGTCTTTTCTGCACTTCTGCGGCTGAGCTGCAGACGGGACCTCAGGCTAGATCTCAGCCCGAACGTCAGTCCGAACCTCAGATTGAGGGCCGGGCTGTGCGTCTTAGTTGCCGCTGTCGAGTCCGATTCCCGCGAAGCGTTTGTTGAACTTCGCAACCTGGCCGCCGGTGTCGACAAGACGTTGTGAACCGCCTGTCCAGGCCGGGTGGGACTTGGAATCGATATCGAGCTTCATGGTGTCGCCCGGTGCGCCCCAGGTGGAGCGTGTCGTGTAGGTCGTGCCGTCAGTCATCACGATGTTAATTTCGTGATACTCGGGATGAATATCTTTTTTCAACGCATTTCTCCTGCGAAAGTCTGCGGTTTATAGGGAATGGTCGGAGGCATTGCAACAAAAACTAACGGCTGCAGGCTCATAGCCCGAAGGTTTTGCGCTCACGCCCCGAAGATTTTACGCTCAGCGCTGTGTCAGCTTGAATTCAATCCGCCGGTTACGGCGATAGGCGACTTCGTCATTGCGCGGGTCCAGCGGCTGAAACTGGCCGAATCCTGCGGCAACAAGCCGCTTGGCCGGGACGCCGAATGCGCGGAGTTGTTTGACCACCGCGATCGCCCGCGCCGACGACAATTCCCAGTTGGATGGAAACTTTGCGGTCCGGATCGACAGAGCGTCAGTATGACCGTCGACCCGCAGGACCCAGTTCAGCTCATTCGGGATACGACGGGAGATATCGTTCAGCGTGCGCGCGAGCTTTGCTATCTGGTCTTTGCCGCCCGGGTTGAGGTCCGACGAGGCGGACGGGAACAGGACTTCGGACTGGAACACGAAACGGTCGCCGACGATGCGGATGCCTTCACGGTTGCCGAGTGCTTCGCGCAGCCGGCCGAAAAATTCCGACCGGTAGCGAGCAAGCTCCGCGACCTTGCTGGCAAGCGCCTGGTTCAGCCGCGTGCCGAGGCTGGTGATCTGCACGGCCTGTTCGGCGGCCTTGGCCTCCGATGCGCCAAGTGCCGCATTGAGCCGGGCCAGCTGACGCCGGAGCGCCACCAATTGGCGGTTCAGCGCTTCGACCTGTTTTCTGGCGATTGCACTTGCGCGTTGTTCCTCGGTCAGATCCTCACCGACCCGCTGCGCCTGCTCGCCAAGTTCCTTGATGGTCAGATCTTTTTTGTCGATATCCGTCTGCGCGAGCGCTGTGCGCTCCTGCTCCGTCGATAGTTTCGCTTCCAGTTCTTTCGACCGGTCGCGCAAAGCTGTCAGCGCCTCATCGCGGACCTGTACGCTGGTGCCAAGTTCGGTGACCCGTTTTTCCAGACTTGTCCGCAGCTCACGCAGGGCTTTCACATCGCGGTTGAGCTGGGCTACCTCGCCGAGCTGGGCCTCGATCTTTGCCTTATCCGCGGTGACGGACTTTCTTGCCACTTCAAGCTCGGCGGCGGAGGTGCGGGCCGCGATGAGGGCTGTATCCAGTTTTCCCTGCAGGTCGTCGCGCTCACGCGTCCGTTCGGTGAGCATGGATTCGAGCGCGTCTTTCTGGGGCAGGAGTTCGGTCAGCTGGGTCGACAGGCGTTCGCGGGTTGCGGTCGATGCCGACAGGTCGGCCGATAGCTGGGTGACCTCGTCGCGGAGGTTTAAATTGGCTGTGCGTTCTAGCGAGAGCATTTCGCCCAGCTCCGCGACCTGGCGGCTCAGACGTTCCAGCGCCTGGTTCCGCCCGGACAGCATTTCGCTCAGGAAGAACTGCGCCAGCGTGAACACCATCAGCAGGAAGATGATAATGATCAGCAGTGCCGCAAGCGCGTCGACAAAGCCGGGCCAGATATTAAGTGCGGGTCGTTGTCGCCGCGACGCGCCGGGCATTTAAAGCTTCCCCCGCCGCAGGCCTACCGGCCCGCTTTTTCGGCAATCGCCGCGAGAGTGCGCGACAGGACGCGAATTTCGCTCCGCAGTTCGTCTATCATCTCGGACCGGCCCGTCGCGGTTTCTTCGAGCAGGCGGGCGAGGTGGATATCGATATTGCGGATATGGGCGGGAACCTCGTCGGCGCCGATGCCGTTGCCAAGCGCAGGCCGGTTCAGGCTTTCTTCGAGCCGTGACAGGATGGGTTTCAGGTCCATCTGGCTTTCCGCCAGTTTGATCATTAACGCCTGTTCCGTTTTCATCTGGTCGGTCAGCGTGCCGAGCCGGTCGGCAAGATTTGTAATGCCGCTATTTGCGCCGATCCGCGATTCTTCGCCGCGCTGCAGGGTGCGTTGCAGGTTTTCCAGCCCGTCGGCGGTCTGTTCCAGCAGCGCCTGCACGTAAGCCGGCACGGACTGGTCGCCCTCGCCAATGGATGATCCGGAACCCAGCCGCGTCTGGCCCGACAGCCAGTCTTCCAGGTCGTTATAGAACCGGTTCTGCGCCTGGCCCGCCTGAAGTTCGAGAAAGCCGAGCACCAGAGACCCGGCCAGACCGAACAGCGAAGACGAAAATGCCGTGCCCATGCCGGATAGCGGTGCCTGCAGGCCTTTTTTCAGGTCGTCAAAGACGGTGCCCATTTCGCCGGACCCGACATTGAGCGTCGCGATGACATCGCTGACCGAACCGATCGTCTGTAACAGGCCCCAGAACGTGCCAAGCAGGCCGAGAAAGATCAGCAGCCCGATGAGGTAGCGAGAGATATCGCGGGATTCATCGAGCCGTGACGCGATGCCGTCCAGCAGCGAGCGCATCGACATCGCCGACAGACTGAACCGGGCAGTGCGTTCGCCGAGCATCGCTGCCATCGGTGCCAGCATGCGGGGTTCGGGTGCGGCAGACAGCGTTGGCTGGCCGGCGCGAAAGCTCTCCAGCCAGGCGACATCGCTGGTCAGCACGAAGACGGTGCGGAAGATATAGCCGATGCCGAGAATGAGGACGCCGACGATCAGGCCGTTGAGCGCCGCGTTCGCCATGAACGCGTCCCGGATGCCTCCGGACAGCACACCGGCAAGGACAATGACGGCGCCCAGAAAGATGACCATTCGAACCAGATAGCGCCTCGGGTGGGTCATCGTCAGGTCGGCTCCGTCAGCTATCTGTCAGTAGGAAATCTGGCAGGGGGAAATCTGGGTACGTGCGCCGTGGACGCACATCATCTTTTGGTGACGATCACGTCGACCCGGTCGGGCGGGCCGCCTTCGGATTTGTTACCGAGAGCCCGTACATCGATCCGTGTGCTGCGCACGCCTTCCTTGATCAGGCGCGAGCGCACGGCCAGCGCCCGGGACAGGGACATCCGCCGGGCCTGGCTTGGCGTTTGCGCACCGCCGCCGGAATAGGCCAGGAGCTGGAGGCGAAATGCCTCGTCGGTCTTGAGCGCTGTCGCGAGGTTGTCGAGCTGAGTTCCCGCGGCGTTCTCGACCGCGGCTGCGCCTGCGCCGAACATGAGCCGGAATTGCTGTCCGGCGGCGAGCTTGCCGCGCGGCCTGGCAGACGATGTCAGGGCGGCCGTCTGGGTCGGTGTTGCAGGCGCCGGGCGTGTTGCCGGGGTGGCCGGCGGTGCCGGGGGCGGTGCAATCGCCGGTGCCGCCGGCGGCGGGGTTATACTGGCTGGCGCGCGGGCGGCCATCGATGGCGCCGCGGGCGGTGCAACGGGCAAGGGTGGTGCGCTTGC
>CAJIYX010000162.1 GCA_905181725.1 Alphaproteobacteria bacterium UBA830 | reverse complement strand
AGCTGGGCCGAAGATGCGTTTATCCGCGATCAGGAGAGCGGCATCTTCATGGACCCGGACAAAATGCACCGGCTCAATCATGAGGGCGAATTCTTCAAGGTTGCCGGCCCGCTGAATATTGCGCGGCCCGTACAGGGCTGGCCGGTGATCGTCCAGGCCGGCGCGTCCGAGCCCGGCCGACAGCTGGCCGCTGAAACCGCTGAAGCCGTGTTTACCTCTCAGCGCGATATTGGAGCAGGTCAGGCGTTTTACACCGATGTGAAAGGCCGGATGGAGAAGATGGGACGCAATCCCGAGTATATGAAGATCATGCCGGGTTGTTTTGTCGTCGTCGGCGACAGCGTTGAAGAAGCAAAAGCCAAGCGCGCCAAGCTCGACAGTCTTGTTCATATCGAGAGCGCGATTGCATCACTGTCGATTACACTGGGCTGCGATGCGTCTCAATTCGACCTCGATGGCCCGCTGCCGGGAATCCCGGAAAGTAATGCCACAAAGTCGGGACGCGAGCGTGCCGTCATGTCTGCCGAAAAAGAGGGGCTGACCGTGCGCCAGCTTGCCCAGCGTCTCGGAGGTTATTCCGGGCTTGCCATGGTAGGCACTGCAGGAACCATTGCCGATGAGATGGAAGAATGGCTGCACACCCGCGCGAGCGACGGTTTCACGATCATGTTCCCGTTCTTGCCCGAAGGGCTGAACGATGTCGTCGACAAGGTCATCCCTGAACTGCAGCGCCGCGGCCTGTTCCGTACGGAATATGAAGGCACGACGCTCCGCGAAAACCTTGGCCTGCCGCGGCCCATGAACCAGTTTTTCGCCACAGAGGCAGCTGCAGAGTAGCGCTTAGCGGCCGCCCCACTTGAAGAGCAGCCCGACGATGTCGGAAATATTTTCCGGTAAGAATATTTGAGCCTAAAAAAGTCTTTGTCGAGATAGCTGTGGCAAGCTCCCGTATACGGCCGCCGCCAAAGGCAGGAGCTTCTACGGCACGGCCAGCCGAGGCCCGGCCGGCAAATTCGCTGACGCAGGCTGTTTAATCAGATAGCGATCGAAAGCGTCGAATTTGTCAGTGAACAAATCATCCGTCGGCCTGATTGATCTCCGGCTCATCCGGCGCTTTTCCGGGCGCGCAACAAGCAACGTGATCTTTGATCGCGGTGACCAAAAAAGCGCCGTTTCCCCGGTGACTTTTGACGCTACCTCTGTCAGAAACCGTCTCAACACTCACCGGTACTTGGAGGACGACATGTCCGCACTTTATCCCGATATCGACCCTGACGGGCTGCTTGAATACTCCGTGGTCTTCACCGACCGCTCGCTCAATCATATGTCCCAGTCTTTTCAAGGGGTTATGACCGACGTCTCGACGACGCTGAAGACGGTCTACAACGCGCATTCGGTGGTGATCGTCCCCGGTGGCGGTACCTACGGCATGGAAGCCGTTGCCCGTCAGTTCGGGAATGACAAGAAGTGTATGGTAATCCGCAATGGCTGGTTCAGCTTCCGCTGGTCGCAGATTTTTGACGCCGGCGGTATTCCGTCCAAGGAAATCGTCCTCAAAGCCAAGCCGATCGAAGAGGGCAGCCAGGCAGCGTTTGCGCCGGTCCCGCTGGACGAGATCGTGGCCCAGATTGTCGTTGAAAAACCCGACGTGGTCTTCGCACCGCATGTCGAGACGTCGTCAGGCATGATCCTGCCGGATGATTACATGCGGGGTGTCGCCGATGCCGTCCATGCAGTTGGCGGCCTGTTTGTCCTCGACTGCGTTGCCTCCGGCACGATCTGGGTCGATATGGAGCAAGCCGGCATTGATGTGCTGATCAGCGCCCCCCAGAAAGGGTGGAGCGCGTCTCCCTGTTCTGCGCTGGTGATGATGAGCGAACTGGCGCGTACGCGCATCGATGACACCGCAAGTTCAAGCTTTTCTGCCGACCTGAAAAAGTGGATGCAGATCATGGAAGCCTATGAAAGCGGCGGGCATGCCTATCACGCGACAATGCCCACCGATGCCATCGTGAAATTCCATGAATCGATGAAGGAAACCGAAGAATACGGTTTCGACAAGGTCCGCGACGAACAGCAGGAACTTGGCGACAAGGTCCGTGCGCTGATGGCGGCACACGGCTTCAAAAGTCTAGCCGCACCGGGCTTCGAAGCGCCGGGTGTGGTCGTCTGCTACACCGATGATCCGGATATCCACAATGGCAGCAAGTTTGCCGCGGCGGGTCTTCAGACCGCAGCCGGCGTGCCGCTGATGTGCGACGAGCCTGACGATTTCCGCACCTTCCGCGTCGGTCTCTTTGGCCTGGATAAGCTGCACAACGTGGACCGCACGGTGGCCAGCCTGGAGAAGGCCCTCGTTCAGGTTACCGGCGGCACGAACGTCCGGTAGCGGCGTCCGCTGATTAACGGGCTTCCCGGCTGGCCGCGATCCGCGGCGGCCGGGCGTCCGGGTCCATAATCACGTCGATAACGCAGGGCGCGCCGGTGGCAAGCGCTTCGCGAAGCGTTGCGTCGAACTGGCCGGGTGTGTCTACGCGGAACCCTCGGCAGCCGAACAGATCGGCTAGTTTGGCGAAATCCGGGTTTCCGTGATCGACCCCCATGACATTGCCATAGGCCTCGACCCGCTTGCGCTGGGAGCCGAGCCTGAAATTGTTGAACACCACCATGACGGCGGCAAGGTTTTCCCGCGCCATGGTTTCCAGGTCGCCGATCTGCAGCATGAAATCGCCATCGCCGACACAGCCGATCACGGTCTGGTCCGGTCGTGCGAGCTTGGCGCCGAGCGCGAGGCCGAGCGCGCAGCCCATCGCGCCGAGCCGGGTCGATACCAGATGCGCGCCGGGCGCCGCAACCGGTACCATGTAGCCGTAAAACCCATGATCACCCGCGCCATGCGTAAAAATGGTCTCCGGCGGCAGGGTCATCAGCGCCTGTACGATCTCCTGCGGCTGGACCTTGCCGTTCTGTGGCATCGCGTCGAACCAGGCCTGTTGCCAGTCCGTGATGCGCACAGCCAGGCTGGTCGCCCAATCTCGCCGCGCCGACGTAACCTCTATATCCTGGGCCGATAGCGCTTTGTTGAGGCATTCGGTAAATGCGCGGGCATCCGCCGTGATACCGACGGTCACGGCATGGTTCTGTCCGATTGCCCCGCTGTCGATATCGACCTGGATGATCGGTGCACCGGCGGGCAGCAGGTCGCCGCGCGCGGTCTGCAGGTCTGACAGGCGCGAGCCGATGGCAAGCACGAGGTCCGCTTCGCGGATCGCGTCGCCGACAGGCTCATAGCCGACGATACCTGACGGACCGAGCACCAGCGGGTGTGTTTCTGGCACCGCGTTGCGTGATGTCGGCGAATTGACGATAGGCATGTGCAGCCGTTCGGCCAGTTCGACCAGTGACGCCGCCGCACCTGAGTACATCGCGCCGCCGCCAACCAGCAGCACCGGGCGCGCTGCCTTGCGCAACAGCCCGGCGGCTTCTTCGACCCGGGACGGGTCCGGATACGGGCGGTGCAGCGGGGTGCTGACAGGGGTGGGATCAGGCAGATCCTCGGATCCGAGATCGTCTGCGGACACGTCTATCGGCAGATCAACCTGCGCCACGCCCGGCTTGCCCGACACCGCCTCGCGCAACGCCGCGCGCACAGCGTCGATTGCCTGATCAGGGCGCTGCACCCGTTTCTGCCATTTCAGCACGTCCTGCAGCGGGGTCTGCACGTTCATGGTCTGCCACCAGCCGTTTTCCATGGCGCGGAGTTCCTGCGTCGCGCTGAGGATGAACATGGGCGTTGAATCGAGCGCCGCCGAAGCGATCCCGGCACTGGCCGCCAGAAATCCCGAGGCGCCATGCACCATGAGGCAACCCGGCTTGCCGGTTAAGCGCGCCGTGGCGTCGAGAATAGAGGCGGCGGTGTGTTCGTGGCGGACGCCGATATAGCGCATGTCGTTCCGGTCGGCGAGTGTCGCGGCATAGGGTGCCGCGGTTGAGCCGATCATGCCCGAAAAATAGGTGACGCCTGCGCCGATCAATTGATCGAGTACGGCCTTATAGACTTTCATGATGAACTCTCCATTGGCGGGTGTTTCCGGCTCAGTCAGCCTTCAGGTGTGACGATCTTCGGCGTGACGATTTCGAGCCCATCGAGCGACATTTTCTTCATGGCTGCGCGCTCGAACTCGGCGGCGATCCCGGCGAGGTCGAGGTTGATGTCGACCTCGGATTTGATGCGGATCAGCCGGCCCATCGCGTCCAGGTCGTCGATAATCGCCGAGATGTCTTTTAGATGATCAAGCCCCATGGCCGTATCCCTGTATCATATGAAAACGGCCGGCGCGAAGGCCGGCCGTTTGTTTCGATACCTGTCCGTCAGTGCGGGCGGTGGTTCTTATTCGGCGGCGACGGACGGCAGTCCGGCCAGTGCCATGGCAAGTTCCCCTTCGTCGTAGTCGAGATCCTGCAGATTGCCGCCGAAGTAATCCATGTAAGCCTGCATGTCGAAATGGCCGTGGCCACACAGGTTGAACAGGATGGTCTCCGACTTGCCTTCTTCCTTGCAGCGAAGTGCCTCGTCGATGGCGCCCCGGACCGCGTGATTGGCTTCGGGCGCGGGCAGGATGCCTTCGGCACGGGCAAACTTAACGCCTGCTTCGAAGCACGTCGTCTGATGATAGGCCTTGGACTCGATCAGCCCCAGGTCCTGCACGTGGCTGACCTGCGGGGCCATGCCGTGATAGCGCAGACCGCCCGAGTGGAAGCCCGGCGGGATAAACGTGGAGCCCAGCGTGTGCATCTTGACCAGCGGGGTCAGGTGACCGGTATCGCCGAAGTCATATGCGAACTGGCCGCGGGTCAGTGTCGGGCAGGCGGCCGGCTCGACGGCGATAAATTTGGTATCTTTACCGCCGCGCAGTTTCTCGCCGAGATACGGAAAAGCGATACCGCCGAAATTCGATCCGCCACCGGTGCAGCCGACGATTACATCGGGATAGTCACCGGCCATATCCATCTGCTTCATGCATTCCTGGCCGACAATGGTCTGATGCATCAGCACGTGGTTGAGCACGCTGCCGAGGGCGTATTTGGTGTCGTCGCGGGTGGCCGCGATCTCAACCGCTTCGGAGATAGCGATGCCGAGGCTGCCGTTCGAATCCGGATGGTCGGCAAGGATCGCGCGGCCGGCATTGGTTTCATTGGACGGGCTGGCGACGCAGCGCGCACCGTAGGATTCCATCAGCGCCTTGCGATACGGTTTCTGGCCGAACGAGACCTTAACCATATAGACGTCGATTTCCATCCCGAAGAGAGCGCCGGCAAAGGCGAGCGACGATCCCCACTGACCGGCGCCGGTTTCTGTCGCCAGCTTGGTGATGCCTTCGGCCTTGTTGTAATAGGCCTGCGGAATTGCGGTGTTGGGTTTGTGGCTGCCCGCCGGGCTGACGCCTTCATATTTGTAATAAATCTTCGCGGGCGTATCGAGTGCCTTTTCCAGGCGACGGGCGCGGTAAAGCGGGGTCGGGCGCCACTGGCGGAAGATATCGCGCACTTCTTCCGGAATCTCGATTTCGCGTTCGGTCGACATCTCCTGCTTGATCAGCTCCATCGGGAAGAGCGGCGCAAGGTCGTCGGGGCCGATTGGCTGGCCGGTACCGGGATGCAGCGGCGGTGCCATCGGCTCGGGCAGGTCCGCCATGATGTTGTACCAGTGTGTCGGCATATCCTTCTCGTCGAGAAGGTATTTGACAGTATCGGACATAAAGATGCCTCCCGTGTTCAGTGTTTTGATTACGTTGCCACGAAATTCGCCGATTTAGTGCTGCGCGTAAAGGGGAGGGAGGCTAGAATCCGAGAGCCCGCTAAAACAGCGCTGCCATCTCCCGCCGGGTGACTTCATCTGGCATCTCACCCCCGGCGGCGGCCAGCAGGTCCGCCATATGGGCCGGGTTCGCGGTGCCAGGAATGGCGCAGGTCACCGCCGGATGGGAAATCACGTATTTGAGGCAGAACTGCGCCCAGCTTATGCAGCCGAGATCGGCGGCGAGGGCAGGCAGAGGCTCGCCGTTCAGGCGGGAGAGCAGCCCGCCGCCACCGAACGGCACGTTGATCAGGGCCGCGATCCCGTTTGCGGCGCAGAATGGCAGGATAACGTCTTCGGCGTCGCGCTCGTCGATCGAATAGCAGAACTGCAGAAAATCAACGGGCTCGGCCCGCACGCTCTCCATCAGGTCTTTAAAGGCGTGGGGGCGGTAGTGGGTATAGCCGGTATAGCGCAGGCGTCCTTCCGCCTTCCAGGTCCGCATCGGTGCCAGATGGGTGCGCCAGTCAAGCAGGTTATGTATCTGCATGAGGTCGATGGTGTCGGTTTTGAGCAGCCGGAACGAGTCTTCCATCTCGCGGATACCCTGGCGTCCGCCGTGGGTCCAGACCTTGGTGGCGATAAAGGCGTCATCGCGACGCCCCATATCGGCCAGAAGATCACCGGCTACCTCTTCGGCCCGGCCATACATCGGTGATGAATCGACGACCGAGGCGCCGGACTCCAACAGGGTTTCCAGAACGTCCCGTCGCTGCGTGCGTTCCGATTTGCCGGCGCCGATATCGAAACCTCGCCATGTGCCGAGACCGACGGCGGCGATTTTCTCACCGGTTGAGGGGATGGTTCTTTTGAGCATGACCGGAAGGTAGCTCAGCGGGTTCGGCCCCGCCATCCCGGCCTGTCATCACGCCATTTGTTCGAAAAACGCGTACCGAGGGTCCGTCTGGGGGGAACGGATCCTCGGAGAACGCCGCGTGGTGAACGTTGCCCGAAGGAAACGCTTAACCGGTGGCGAGTTTCTGTTTGAGGCCGGGCCAGTTGTTGTCTCTCTTCGAAACATTGCCGGGAATATCCTGGACCCATTGGTTCGGGATCAATTTTGAGTAATTCAGATAGAGCTTGCCGTCGACGATCCGCCAGGCTGCCGGGTCCACGGACGCGGTGGCTCTCTGCGAGACCGCCCAGACGCACCAGCCGCCATATCACGGAGCGAACTTTGCCGGATCGGCGATGTACAGGTCGCGATGTTTTGCGCTGGCGAAACGCCACGTGGTGTTGTTCCATTTATGGGCAAATTCGCGCTTGCCTTTGACCGGTTTGCCCTGCCTAAGATAGGCGACGACGTCATAACCGTGGACGGCTGCCGATACGGACACGACGCCCTCAAACCAGATTTTCCGGCGGCGGCAGCTTGCATCAGGCCGGCGCCGGCAAGCATGGCAAAGGCCATGGTGAACATCGCAAGGACGCGGCGGGCGGGTTGGGGCAGGGCAAGTGCAGTCATCGCATTTCTCCGGCTGTCATGGACGTGAAACTGATATAGGTAGTGTTTTTTTGCGGCCAATAACGTTTGCGTCAGAACGAGTGATCCGCTCTAACATCGCCCCATGACCGACAGCCCCGTGATCGACAAACTGAACGAGCTACTAAAAGATGCGGGGATGTTCGTGCGCGGCGGTTTTCAGCCCGGACCGGCGGATGGTGCGCCGCCGCTTGCCGATGGAAGCACCGCCGCCACCATTATCCTGATCGGGAATGCCGGGGGCGATATGTGGCAGGCGTTCGAGCCCCAGGCCGACCGGACATTACGTCATCCGCTGGATAGCTGGCTTCGTCCCGAAATTGACCGTGTTGCCGCCGAGATCGGTGCGACGCCGGTATTTCCCAATGATGGTCCGCCCTTCGTGTCCATGCAGGACTGGGCGGCCCGGGCCGAGCCGGTTCACCGGTCCCCCATCGGGATCATGATCCACCCTGAGTTCGGCCTGTGGCATGTTTACCGGGCGGCATTGTTGTTCGGCGAGGCGGTCGATCTGGTGCCCCGCGCCAATGCGCCCAGCCCGTGCAACAGTTGCACGAATAAGCCCTGTCTGTCGGTCTGCCCGGCGGATGCTTTTTTGCCGGACCGGTTCGATGCACAGGCCTGCGTCAGCCATGTCGACAGCGCGGCCGGAACGACATGCCGCGAACGCGGGTGCCTTGCCCGGCGGGCCTGTCCCGTGGGGCGGGAATATCTTTATGGCAAGGATCAGCAGGCATTTCACACGGCGGCACTGGTATCTGCCGTGAAGCGTGGCTACGGCGTATAGTAGATCAAAGCGGGTTCTACTCGTTTCGGCCCCTAGTTTTGGCCGGAATTATGGAAGCCCGCCCATGCCATGTCGACGGCCTGTTCGATTTCTACGCCGTGGCGCAGCTCGTCATACATGTTGTCGCCGACAAGGCGCCACAGGTCGCGGGTCAGCCGCGCGATGGCGTCGAACGCGCCCCGTGTATGCATATGTTCCGGATCGAAACCGTATTCGTCGGCCCATTCCAGGATGTCGTCGCAGTTTTCGTATTCCGCCGCGACGGCGCCGAGATAGCGCGTTGCGTCCTGGATCCGCGGCGGCCCACCGCCGGGCGGGCAGGTGAAATAGAACTCCATTTCATGTGTGCGGCCGCGCAGTGCGCATTTGAAATGATCGCAATCTTCCGGAATTTCGTCCGGATGCAGGTCGGTGTTTTCCTCCGACGGCTCACAGACAAGCGACAGCTGTGCCTGGGCAATGAAATTATCGATATCCATGGCGGCGGAACTTACCCGATTTCCGGGCTGCGTGGCTATAAATTCAGCCCCCGGGATTCAGCGATGGCTGACGGACCGCCACCCATACCGGATAATCACGATCGGCAGCACGATGGCGCCGCCGATCAGTATGTAATCCCAGGCCCAGCCAAAGGCGGATACGCCCCACTCATAGACCCGGTTTGCCGCGTCCCACAGGCTGTTCCAGAAGTCCCCCGGCGTGACGCCGAGCGCTGATAGCGCGACGCCGACAATCAGGCACCAGATTGCGATTTTGAATATCCAGCCGATGGAAAAACGTTGTGCCGACATAAGATGTCCGTTCCAAACAAATTCGTCCTGCTATACATACCATCCGATGAGCCTGCTGAAAGCCCCCCCGCCCCATAGTGTTTTTGATGCCGTCATGGATGACGGCGCGGTGATCCGTCTGCGCCGCCACGGCAATCCGGCGGGGCCACGGGCAATCCTCAGCCATGGGAACGGTCTGGCGATCAACGGCTATTTTCCCTATTGGCGCCTGCTGCTGGTGGAATTCGACGTCGTGGTATTTGATTTTCGCAATAGCGGCGAAAACCCGGTGGATGACGGCGCGCACAGCTACGAGCGGTTTCTCAAAGATCTGACGGCAATCTATGACGCCATCGACCGGGAATTCGGCGAAAAGCCGCAGCTCGGTATTTTTCATTCCATGTCGTCGCGCGCCAATCTGAAATATGCGCTGGACGGAAACCGGCGGCTGGATGGCCTGATCGTGTTTGATCCGCCGATGGTGCCGGCCGAAGAGCATCCGCTCTATGAGAGGTTGCTGGGCGAAGAAACCATTTTGTGGCGCTGGGCACAGAGCCGGCCGGACAGCTTTGCCGATCCCGCCGAACAGGCCGCACAGTTCAAAAAATCCCGTATGTTGTCGAAATGGGTCGATGGCGCGTATGAGCTGATGGCCCGGTCGATCCTGCGGTACGATGCGGCCGCGCATACATGGGACCTGGTCTGCTCGGGTGCGCGCGAAGCCGATATTTACAAACAGAACGCCGGCTTGAATATCTGGCCGCAGGCGGATGAATTTCCGATGCCGATGCTGGTCATCGCAAGCGACCCCGACAGCAATATTCCGTCGTCACCAGCTTATGCCTGCCGTGCCCTGCGCGACGAATGCGGCTGGGCCTATGAATGCGTGGAGGGTACCGGACATTTCCTGCAGATTCAGGAACCTGAGCAATGCGCGGCGATCACGCGGCAGTTTGCCGATGAGATAGGGCTGATCTAGCAGTTCCTGGTGTCTGCGGGGCTCACTTCAGGCTGTTATAGTGCCCTGATTAAACGGCAATCGGCGCGCCGCCACGCTCGGTGAGGTAAGCGTCAAGCGCGGCGGATGACATCGGATGTGAAAACATCTCGTTCCGCATGTGGAGCCGCTGCATCGATACTTCGAGCAGGGCCGCCTTGGCCGCTTCGAAATCCTGTTCGGTCGTAATCACGTCCTTCAGGTCATCGGTAGCATGATCGACATGGCCGTCTTCGTCATCGGCGATGATCTTGAACGCGGCGGCAAGCCGGGTTTCGAATTCACCGCCGGTAAGCTTGGCGCCTTCGCGGAATGTTGCGGTGCCGCCGCCCTCGGTCAGTTCCATCACCGCACGGACGGCGGCGCTATCGGAATTTACATGGCGATGACGCATCTTGTTCAGCTTGTCATCCTCGGAAAGCTGTATGGGATCATCCTGCGTCAGTGGCCGGCCGAGGAGATCTTCCAGCACTTCGGCCAGTACCGTGTAATGCATGAATTCCTCGATCATCTGTTCGAGGCGGCCGTGGAACTGGCGGCGGTCGAGCCCGTTATCGACGCCTTCGAATTGGTCGATGAGCTTGGATAATTCCATGTGCAGGCCGCAGGCATAGCCCTCGGTAGGGCCGTAGCCGATCACCGGGTTCAGTTCCTTGTAGACGGCGGCTTTCAGATAATGTGTCCAGACGTCTTTTGACGGCGTGGCGGCGAAGAACCGGCGGGTAAGTTCCGCCTCGGTCTGCCAATAGGGCGTGGCGAGATAGACAAGTGCCTGTGCGTAATCGTTTCTGTGCAACAGTTCTCTCCCTATGCCGTCTGGACTGCCAGCAGCGGCGCTTGGCCCGCAACCGTCGTCCGGTGGAGCAGCCGTCGTGCGCCGTACAGATCATAGGGCATGGCTTTGTGCATCACGCAGATATTGTCGAACATCACCATGTCGCCCGGCTGCCACCGGTGTCGGTAGGTAAACTGCGGCTGCGTCGAAAATTCCTTGAGCTCGTCCAGCAGGGCCCGGCCCTCGGCGTCTTCCATGCCCTCGATCCCCGCGGTGTGTGAGCCGATAAAAAGCGCGCGGCGGTCATGGTCGCGCTGGGCGATCAGCGGCTGACGGGCAGGCGGGGTTGCAGCCTGCACTTCAGGCGGGCGCGGTGGCAGCCCGTGGCGCCGCCGCGTTTCCTCAAAATCATGGATGACGACCAGCCTTTCCAGTTCACGCCGGCGCGCGTCCGGCAGGGCGTCATAGGCTATCGTTGTGTCGGCAAACATCGTATCGCCGCCCTCGGTGGGCATTTCGATCGCATACAGCATGGATGCCTTGGACGGCAGGGTGCGGAACGAGGAATCGATGTGCCAGTCACTGGTGCCGAGCGTGAAGGATTTGTGCCCCGGATCGTCCACCGGTTTAAGACGGTTGGTCGCCCGGTCGATATTGGTGACGCGGAGGACGGTCTTATGACCGTCGGCCATATCCTTCGGGTCCGGGAAATCCTCCAGCCGGCCGAAATGCTCACTGAAGGCGACATGCTGATCGACGGTTAGAAACTGATCGCGAAACACCAGCAGCCGGTAAGTGTCGAACGCGTCCCCAATTGCCGCGCGGTTTTCGGCGGTCAGGGGTTCCGACAGATCGGTGCCGGTAATTTCGGCCCCGATATCGGGCGCGCTGGCGGTGACGGTGATGGTAGACATGGCGGTTTCCGTGGGTTGATTGTTTGATGCAGGGAAGCTTAGCGGCGGGTTAACCTGCGGGCAATCGGGGCTGTGTCCGTGTTGCACCCGTTGTCTTAAGGCGCTCCGTATGAGACTTTCAGTATACCAGCGGCATACCGGATTTCGCGCAAAAAAGGACATCACCTGTGGCTCAGATCAATATCCAGTTCACCCTGTTCTCGGCGTTTTATTCGCCGCTGATTTCAACATTCTCTGCCGGTTTTCTGCAGGAAGAAGGGCTGGAGCCCGAATGGTCCATCTCGCCGCCCGGCGTGTCCGCGATCGCCGCCCTCGAAGACGGCTCCGCCCATGTCGTGCAGTCGGCGCTGAGCCAGGGCTTTGGTCCGCTATCCAGGGACGAGGTCCCAAGCGTCGTTCATTTTGCCCAGATCAACGAGATGGACGGCTTTTTCATCACGGGGCGCGACGAGGACGAGGATTTCTCTTGGGACAAACTCGAAGGGGCGGACGTCGTCACGTTCTCCGGCGGCCAGCCTCTGGCGATGTTCAAATATGCCTGCCACACGGCCGGTATTGATTACGACAAGATCAACCTGATCCATCCCGGCGGGGCCGCCGATATCGATACCGCGTTCCGCGCTGGTGTCGGCGAATACGTCCAGCAGCAGGGGCCGTTCCCGCAGCAGCTCGAAGCAGACGGCGTTGGCCACGTGGTGGCGCAATCCGGCCCACTGATCGGTCCGTGCGGGTTCTCGAGCCTCGCTGCGACCCGCGAATGGCTCGAAACCGACATGGCGCAGGCCTTCATGCGCGCTTACCGGAAAACCCGGGTCTATATGAACGAAACGCCCGCTCAGGAAATCGCAGCGGCGCAAAGCCTGTATTTCCCCGATATCGACGAAGACGTGCTCACGACCTGCATTGCCGCCTATCAGGATCTGGGCACATGGACCCCGCATGCGGAGATCACCGAACCGGCGTTCGAGGTGATCCTCGACGTGTTTGAACATTTCGGCACGCTGAGTGAACGCTATAGCTGGGATCAGGTTTGCGTGCTGCCCCCGGCGGGCTGATGTCCCCCGCCGGCTGACATGGTTGACGATGTACCCGGAAAGCTAGTCGAGCGTCATCACGATCTTGCCGAAATGTTTGTTGGCCTTCATGTATTCAACCGCCTCGGCTGCATCATCGAAGGCGAATTCGCGGTCGATGGGCAGTGCAAGCTCGCCCGCTTCGACCACATCCCACAGGTCGGCTTTCATGGCCGTGACGATGTCGCGCACTTCTTCGACTGAGCGCGTGCGGAAGGTAACGCCGATATAATCGATGCGGCGTGCGGCATGCAGATCGAAATTGAACTCGCCTGAAAACCCGCCAAGACGGCCGACATTGACTATGCGACCAAGAATTTTGGTCGCCTGCATATTCTGGTTGGCGACATAGCCGGATACCTGATCGACGATCAGGTCGACACCTTCGCCGCCCGTGGCCTCCAATATCTGGTCGACCCAGGCGGGGTCCGTCGAATCGACGGCAAGATCGGCGCCGAATTCGCCCAGTCGCGCGCGGCGTTCCAAATTTGTGGAGGAGCCGACAACCAAACTGGCTCCCATGGCCTTGGCGATCTGCATGCCGAGCATGCCGACGCCCGTACTGGCGCCCTGGATCATCACGGCTTCTCCGGCTTTGAAGCGGCCGGCCGTGACGAGTGCATTGTGCATGGTCTGTAGCCCGACCGGCAGCGTCGCCGCCTGTGCCCAAGTCATGTTATTGGCGGGGATTGGAACGGTGCGGCCCCAGTCGGCGGTGGCATATTCGCCCCATCCCTGGACACCTGTGCACATGACACGGTCGCCGGGTTTTACGTTGGAGACTTCCGGGCCTGTTTCGACGACCTCGCCGACATATTCGATGCCGGGCACCGTGCCGGCGCCACCCGCGCGGCCATGCGCCATGCCGCTGGCGACCATGGCGTCGGCGCGGTTCAAACCGCAGGCACGCACTTTTATCAAGACCTCTGCCGGGCCCGGTTTCGGGGTGTCGATTTCTCTGATTTCCAGACCGTTTTCGCCGACGACTGCCGCTTTCATGTTCGCTCTCCCATTTTATGAGGGGAGTTTAGCAAGCTCACACCTCTGCGTCATTGCCCCCCACTTGCCTGCGATAGTGTGTCGATCCATCATGCGGCAAGGGAGGGAGAACCGATGACGGACGCGAAAACACGAGGATATAATGACATGCAGGACCATCTGGCGGCGCTCGACGCTGCCGGCCTGCTGACCACGATCGACGCGCCGATCAACAAGGATTCGGAACTCAGCCCATTAGTGCGCTGGCAGTTCCGCGGCGGCATACCGGAGACAGAGCGCAAGGCGTTCCTGTTCACCAATGTCACCGGCGGGGACGGGCGCGTATTCGACCTGCCGGTTACGGTGGGCGCACTGGCGGGCAATGCCGAAATTTATGCGGTCGGCATGGGGGTGCCTGTGGCCGAGATCGGGAAGTGCTGGTCGAACGCGATCGCAAATCCGATCGCACCGGTCGTGGTCGAAAACCCCGCCTGTCAGCAAATTGTCTATGAAGGGGCCGATCTGACATCGGGCAAGGGGCTCGATGCGTTACCGGTGCCGGTCTCGACGCCGGGCTATGATTCCGCGCCGTATCTGACGGCGACGGCCTGTGTCACCCGTGACCCCGATACCGGCATCCAGAACCTCGGTACCTATCGCGGCGGGCTGAAAGCGCCGGACCGGATCGGGCTGAAGCTGTTCATGAATCTCGGGCAGGGCGGCGCGGCCCATTGGGGAAAATACCGTGCCCGCGGCGAGGCGATGCCGATTGCCATGGTGATAGGCTGTCCGCCGCCGGTTGCCTATGCTGCACCGCAAAAACTGGCCAAGGATGTAGACGAGCTTGGCGTGGCCGGTGGAATTGCCGGCGCCCCGATCCGGGTGGCGAAGGCGCGCACGTCCGACCTGCTGGTTCCGGCGGATGCCGAGATCGTCATCGAAGGGCTGCTCGATCCGGAATATTTCGAACCCGAAGGCCCGTTCGGCGAAAGCCACGGCCATATCAATCTCGAAGAATTCAATTTCATTCTAACGGTCACTGCCATTACCCGACGGAAAAGCGCCGTCTTTACGTCGATCATCAGCCAGGTCACGCCGTCGGAATCGTCGGTTATCAAACGCGTCGCCTATGAGCCGCTGTTCCTCGATCATCTGACGGGTCATCTCGGCGTGCGCGGGGTCAAACGCGTCGCCATGCATGAGCCGCTGACCAACCTGCGCAAGGTGATGGTGGTCCAGTTCGACCGTTCGGTGGCGCGTACTGAAATCTGGCGTGCGCTGTACGGCGCGATGTCGTTTCAGGCCCCGGTCGGCAAATACCTGATTGCGGTGAACGAGGATATCAATCCGGACAATATGGATGCGGTGTTCTGGGCGATGAGCTACCGGGCCAATCTCGCCAAAGACTGTGAGCTGATCCATCACCGGCCGTTAGGGCACGGCCCGAAATTAGGGGGATCCGGCGCGGCGGAGGATGCGACATTGCTGATCGATGCGACGCTCAAGGCCGATATGGCGCCGGTCGCTCTGCCGAAGCGAGAATATATGGAACACGCAAAGGAGCTGTGGGAACAGCTCGGTCTGCCGCCGCTGAAGCCCGAAGCGCCATGGCACGGCTATGAGCTTGGCGACTGGTCGGCGGAATGGGACACATTGGCTGAACGCGCCGCCGCCGGGGACTGGATAACCAACGGGGAGCGTTCGCACCAGCAGCGGCGCGCCGGGGTCGAGCCAAACACCGATATTCGCAAGGTTGATGAGGAGGGGTGACAATTGGTGCCCACCTGTCTCCAAGCGTCATTCCCGCGAAGGCCGGAATATCTGGCCGTCTGGTACCTAGTCGCAGGGAGATCTCTGCAGTCGCGGGGATGATGTTATTGCCAGCGTGACAATCACACGATGAAAAACCTCTTCGCGGATGTGCCGCCGGTCATCGCTGGCCCCGCCTGGATGATCCTGGCCGGGCTCGGGTACACACTGACCTCTGTATGTACGCGCGAACTTTCATCGGATTATTCGACGGCGCAGCTGGCGTTCATGCGGGCGGTAATCGCTCTTGGATTTGTCGTACCGCTGATCCTGCGCAACGGCATCTCAGTCATGAAGACAGGCGTGTTCCCGCTGCACCTGTTGCGGTCGTTTTTTACCTATGGCGGTATGATGTGCTGGTTTTATGCGGTCAGCGTGATCCCGATTTCCGACTATACGGCGATGCTCTATTTTCAGCCGATTTTCACGATCCTGTTCGCGATGTTTATTCTGCGCGAAAAGGCGGGCCCCCGAACGTGGGCGGCAGTCGGCGTCGCGTTTGTCGGCGCGCTGATTATCCTGCGCCCGGGTTTCCAGGATATCAGTCTTGGCATGATCGCGACGATCTCAACCGCGGTGCTGTTCGCCGGGGTCAATACCTGCATGAAATTCCTGTCGCGGACCGAATCCGCCGCCGTCATGGTGGCCTATGTCAGCATCCTGATGCTGGTTCTGTCTGCCGTTCCCGCCTGGTTTTACTGGACCGATCCGGTGCTGGCCGACACACCGTTAATTCTCGGCATCGGAATTTTCGCGCTCCTCGGCCAGTATGCGATCACCCGGTCCATTGCCGTCGCCGACGCGCGCGTCGTCCAGCCCTTCGATTTTGCCCGCCTCATCACGGCGGCGCTGCTCGGATGGCTCGTCTTCGGTGAGACATCAGACGCCTATACCTGGGCCGGGGCGCTGGTTATCTTCGGGGCCAGCTATTACGTGATTGTTTTCGAACGTAAAGGCGGGCATTGAAGTCATGAGCACCTATAAAATCGCGATCATCCCCGGCGACGGGATAGGCAAGGAAGTCATGCCAGAAGGATTGCGCGTGCTGGAGGCGGCGGGCGCGAAGTTCGGCATCGATTACGAATTCACTGAATTCGGCTGGAACTGTGACAATTACGCGAAAACCGGCCACATCATGCCCGAAGACGGCATCGACCAGCTGCGTCCGTTCGACGCGGTGTTTCTCGGTGCGGTCGGCATGCCGGGCGTGCCCGATCATGTCTCGCTGTGGGGCATGTTGATCCCGATCCGGCGCGAATTCTTTCAATACGTCAATCTACGCCCGGCGCGGCTGTTGCCTGGCGTCGCCTCGCCGCTGGCGGGGCGCGGGCCGGACGATATCGACATGATGATCGTCCGCGAAAACGTCGAGGGCGAGTATTCGCAGATCGGCGGACGGATGTATGAAGGCACGGATGCCGAAATGGCGGTGCAACAGGCGGTGTTTACGCGCAAGGGCTGCGACCGGGTCATGCGCTATGCGTTCGAACTGGCACAGACCCGCCCGGCCAAAAAAGTAACATCGGCGACCAAGTCCAACGGCATTATTCATTCCATGCCGTACTGGGACGAGCGCTTCGCCGCGATGGCCGCATACTATCCCGATATCGAGACCGACCAGTTCCATATCGACATATTGACGGCGCGTTTTGTGACCAGCCCGGACTGGTTCGACGTCGTCGTCGGCTCCAACCTGTTCGGCGATATCTTGTCTGATCTCGGCCCGGCAATCGCCGGTTCCATCGGCATCGCGGCGTCGGCCAATATCAACCCCGAACGCGATCATCCCTCCATGTTCGAGCCGGTGCATGGCTCGGCGCCCGATATCTTCGGTCAGGGCATAGCCAACCCGGTGGCGCAGATCTGGTCGGCGGCGATGATGCTCAATCATTTCGGCGAGCGCGAAGCGGGGGCGGCAATTGTGGCTGCCATCGAGGACGTGCTGGGCGATGGCGGTCCGTGTACCCGTGATCTCGGCGGACAGGCGACGACCGAGGAAGCGGGCAAGGCGATCGCTGCGGTCATATGATTACCCAATACACATGGCCGACCCCGAACGGGCACAAGATATCGATCCTGATCGCCGAGCTCGGTCTTGAGAACAGGGTTGTCGCGGTCGATATCAATACCGGCGATCAGTTCGACCCCGATTTTCTGAAACTTAGCCCCAATAACCGCATCCCGGCCATCGTCGATCACGATCCCGCCGATGGCGGCGATCCCGTCATGGTGTTCGAGACCGGCGCGATCATGATCTACCTTGCCGAAAAGGCGGAGAAATTTCTGCCTGATCCGAAAGATACCCGGGGCCGTACGACTGTTATGGAATGGCTGATGTGGCAGATGGGTGGGCTCGGCCCGATGGCTGGTCAGGCGCACCATTTCCGCCAGGCGATGGGTGGGGAGGATGTGCCTTACGGCGTGGAACGCTATTCGAAGGAAGTGCGGCGTCTCTATGGCGTGATGGACAGGCGCCTTGCCGAAAATACCTGGCTCGGCGGCGGGGATTATTCCATTGCCGACATGGCGTGCTGGCCATGGGCGCGGCCGTCGCGGCGCCAGGGGGTCGATAAGGCGGACTTTCCCCACGTGAAACGGTGGTTCGACGAGATGTCGGCGCGGCCCGGCGTACAGGCCGGGATGGAACTGCTGGCGGAACAACGGGGCTCCAAATCAATGAGCGATGAGACCCGTGATCTGCTGTTCGGCGAGGGACAGTTCGAGCGGGACTGATGGTCGATAACTGGATCGATTGCCCGCATTGCGGAAAGAACGTCATCGCCTTCCCGGACGAATGCCGTTCCTGCGGCAAAGATCTCCGTATTCTGCCCGACGGCAGCCCGAATCCCAGTCAGGAAAATAAATATCTGAAGGCGATGCAGGTCGGCAGCTCGGTCGATAAAGCAGTCTTTATGGTCATATTGATAATTTTTGCCGGGCTGTTTCTGCGGTTTCTGTTCTAAGATAGAATTCTTATACGAGACAACTTCAGAATCGGGGATCAGCCGGATGTCGAACGCACAGGGCCTGTCGGACAAGGCGGACGCGCTTGAATACAAGCAGATGCAGGAGCTTGGCGACCTGGTGATTCACCGGTCGCCGATCAACAAGCTGGCCGACGGCGAATGGTCCGACGCCACCGAATTCAAGATGGCCGGACCCAAGCCGACGCTGATGGGCGAAGATCATCGGCTGCCGGCGATGCCTGAAAAGCCGACCCTAATAGACTTCTTCAATCTACGCTTCGCGCCATCCAAACAGCATTTGCTGCAAAGTGCTGCGCTCGCGCAAAAGAACGGCTTGCCCGAAAAGATGGTGCTGGCCTGTCTGCTGCACGATGTCTCGGTGATCGCCCTGTTCCGCCCCGATCACGGCTACTGGGGTGCCCAGATGCTGGAGCCCTATGTCGATGAGGAAATCTCCTGGGCAATCAGGATGCATCAGGCGCTGCGGTTTTTCGCAGATGAATCCGTCGGCTATGAATACCCTGGCGCCTATTCAAAGTGGTTTGGCGAGGATTACAAGGTCGAGCCTTATGTCCAGCGGGACTACGAAGAAGCGCGGAACCATAAATGGTACATGTCGGCACGGATCATCTGCGTAAACGATCTATACGCGTTCGATCCCGATACGGTCGTGACGATCGAGGATTTCGAGGACATCATCGGCCGTCACTTCAAGCAGCCTGAAGAAGGTCTGGGGAACGACAATTCTCCGGCGGCCCATATGTGGCGTACGATTCGGCGGCCGGCCAGCGCGCTTTAGGCGAATTCGACGTCTTTGGCGATTAATGCCCGTCGGGCGAGCTGCCGCGGCGCGATTCCCCGCGCACGCTGTACCAGTTACCGACGAAGATGATCAGCGCGCCGACCGCGGTCCACGGGTCCAGCGCTTCAGCATAAAGCAGGTAGCCGATGATCGCCATGACCGGGAGGCGCAGGAAATCCAGCGGGAAGATGATGGTGATATCGGCGAGCGTCAGCGCGCGGGCCATGGCGTAATGCGCCCATAGCCCGGCCAGGCCCCAGACCAGTATCCACGGCACGTCGGCGATGCCCGGCGTCACCCAGTCGAAGATAAACACCGCCGGGATCAGCCCGGCAGGCAGTTGCAGCAGATTCATCCAGAAGATGATGCCCTGCGGCGTTTCCGTGCGGGTGAGGAACTTCACGAGCACGCCCGAACCCGCATACAGGAACGATCCGATGATCATCACCAGACCGGCGATGTTAAAGGCCGAGCCTTCCGGCCGCAGAATGATCAGCACACCGGCGAACCCGAAGATCGTCGCGACCCATTTATGCCGCCACATGCGTTCGCCGAGGAAAAATACGGCGAGCAGGGCGGTGAACAGCGGGACGGAAAATTCGATGGATGTCAGGTCCGACAACGTCAGGTGAACGATGCCGTAAAGCCAGCATATCTGCCCGCCATATTGGATCGCCGCCCGTCCCAGGTGCCAGCGCAAGTTCGTGACTCGGATATCGATGAAATGGTTGCGCGCGATGAACGGCAGAACCACCAGCACGCCGATCAGGCTGCGGAAAAACAGGATCTCGAAAGTCGACATTTCGGTGTGCAAGCTGCGCGCGGCGATCGCCATACCGGCGAAACCGGACATGGTACCACCGAACCACAGAATGGCTTGAAAGAGCGGTGGCAAGGGTTTCAGGCCTTGCCTGCGCGAGGCACTTCGCTGCGGGTTTCCCGCCAGACAGAATAATAGTTTCCGCCGAAGATCAACAGCGCGCCGATCAGGATCCATATGCTGACACCTTCCGCATAGAACAGCCAGCCGACCAGTGCAGCCAGCGGCAGGCGGACGAAATCGACCGGGATACACACGGTCGCGTCGGCGATCTGAAACGCCCGGGCAAGGCAGAAATGCGCCGACATGCTGGTCAGCCCGATAGCCAGGAGCCACGGCGCGTCCGGCCAGTCCGGCCACACCCACTCGAACCAGAAGATTGCCGGGAGAAGGCTCAGCGGCAGCTGAATAACCTGCATCCAGAAGACAATGACCCAGGGCGCATCGTCGGATGTCAGCGATTTTACCATCACGTTCGATATGCCATAAAATAGTGCCCCCAGCAGGACGACCAGCGCGCCGTAGGTCACGATCTCAAGGCCGGGCCGCAGGATCACCAGAACGCCGGCAAGGCCCATCACCACGGCGAAGATGCGATGTGATTTCGCCTTTTCAGCCAGAAACAGCATGGCGATCACCGCGGTCCACATCGGCATGGTGAATTCAAGCGCGGTCACATGGGCCATCGGCAGCAGTGTGATGCCGATCACCCAGCACCACTGACCGCCGAAATGAACGACGTTGCGGCCGATATGCATGCCCAAACGGCGCGTGCGGATATTGCGAAAGCCCATATGCCAGGCGACAAGGCACATGATCGGAATGCCGATGATCGACCGGAACGACAGTACCTCGAAGCTCGACATACTTGTCGACAGCTCGCGCACGGAGACCATCATCAGGACGAACGATGCCGTCGATCCCAATACCCAGAAAGCGGCGAGCAACGCGTTCTGCGGCCGCGGCGCGGGTCTCTCAGCAATGTCTGCCATTGGCGTGGGGCTTTCAGGTCGGAGGTCGAGAACGTGAACCGCTACGCCGCGACACAGTTATTTCTGTGGTGATGTTTGAGAGTTCTATCTGATTGGTTGTTCGATCTGAGGGCAACTTACCTTTTTCAGTCAGGGGATTCCACTGGGCGGCATCGGGCGGGGGCAGGGAAGAGCGGCATCGGGCGGGGTTGGTCCCCCTGCCATGGCAAAGTAGAGTGCGGGCAGAAGGAGAATTCGATGAATATGGACCTGAGAAGTTTTCTAGGCGAGGCGCGGCAGCTCGGCCCGGAGTTTTTTGTCAGTATTTCGAAACCGGTCGATCCGGTGCTCGAGACATGCGTAATTCAGCAGAAACTCGCGGCGGACGGTCGCTATCCGGCGATCCGTATGGAAAACATCAAGGGTTCAGAATTGCCATTGGCGACCAGTGTTCTCGGCAGCTATTCTCTGCTCGGTCTTGCGCTTGGGGTCGACCCCGGTGAGCCCAAAAGCGCTATCCTGCAGCGTTTTCGCGACCGCGCAGCCAAGCCGCTGGAACCGCAATCAGTGCCGCGCGAAAAGGCGCCGGTAAAACAGGTTGTTCTGACCGGTGACGATGTCGATCTCGCCAAACTGCCGATCGTCCACCACGCGGAACAGGATTCCGGCAAGTACATCACCGTCGGCGTGCTGATCCTGCGCGACCCCGATAGCGGCGTGCTGAATGCAGGGATGTATCGCCACGAGGTGAAAGGGAAGGACAAGCTTGGCTGCATGTTCAACCCGGCCCACCATGCCGGCTATATCTATCGCCGCTGCCAGGAACTGAACAAGCGGATGGAAGCGGTGTTGTTTATCGGCCATCATCCGGCGGCGCTGATTGGCGCGTTGGGCGAAGGTTCGATCGATACCTGCGAGCTCGACCTGATGGGCGGGCTCATGGGTGAGGCGCTTGCGGTCACCGACGCCGAAACCGTGGATCTGCCGGTTCCGGCCTTCGCGGAGATCGTCATCGAGGGCTATCTTGACCCTGCCGAGGAGACTGCGGACGGACCGTTTGCCGAATTCACCGGATATTACGGACCCGCCAAGGAGGATATCGGCCTGATGCATATCACGGCCATGACCATGCGCTCGGATGCGATCTATCACGATCTCGATCCGGCGCACCAGGAACACAACCTGGCCAACGCGTTGTCGCTCGAGAGCGCCGTCTATGACAGCGTCCGCCGGCTGGTACCGTCGATCACGGCCGCATATGTCCCGGTGTCGGGTTCGTGCCGGTTCATCACCTATGTTTCGATCAAAAAAAGCGTGGCCGGGCAGGGAAAATCCGCAGGCCTCGCTGCCATTACCGCCAATCCGAACCTAAAGATTGTGGTGGTCGTCGATGACGACATTGATATCTATGACGAGCAACGTGTGCTCTGGGCGATCGCCACCACGTTTGAGGCGGATCAGGACCTGGTGGTGATTCCCAACGCGATGGGATCCCACCTCAACCCGTCATCCTATGGCGAGATCCGAAGCGAGCACGGGCCCATGAATACAAAGATGGTGATCGACGCGACCCGCCCGGCGACCTTGCCCTTCGAAGAGCGTATCAAGCCGCCGCAAGATGTGTGGGACCGGATCAATCTGGCCGACTATGTCGACGGCACGTAACGGGGCCCGCAGCGGGGGAACTTAGCCGTTCTGCGCGGGCGATCAGTTCGGGTGGGCAGCGCGTGCGGCGCGGCGCACGATGTAAACGGTCGAGGCGAAGATAACCATTCCGCCGACCCATGCCCAAACTGCCGGCGTTTCACCGAAAAAGATAAAGGCGCCCAATGTTATCCAGGGCAGCTTTGTGAAATCGACAACAATAATCAGACTGGCATCCGCTTCGCCCAGTGCCTTCGCCAGCAGCCAGTGCGCCAGCGTCGCCGAGGCCGCAAGGCCGATCAACCAGGGGATGTCCGTGGCCGCAGGGACGCTGATGCCCCCCAAAGCCCAGGCGGCGCAAAGCGCCATCGGCAGGTGCATCACGTTCATATAGAACACGATGGTGTTGCTGGAGCAGTTCCGCACCAGGACCTTGGTGGCGATGTTGGCGGCGCCATATCCCAGAGCCGAGACCAGGGCTGCAATCGCCGCCAGGGTGACGGGCTCAATCCCGGGCCGCAGGATCACAATCACGCCTGCGAACCCGATGATCGTCGCCACCCAGCGTGCGGTGTCGACCCTTTCGCGCAGAAAAAAGATGGCGAGCAAGATGGTGAAAAGCGGTACCGTGAATTGCAGCGCCATGCCGGTCGACAGGTTCATCCGCGAAATCGCGTAGAACCAGCCGGCGACGCCGACGAAATGCATCACGTTGCGTAGAAGGTGAAACCGGAACTGTTGGGTGCGGAACAATGCACTGCCACTGCGGATAAAAATTGGTGTCAGCAGGACAAGCCCGATCAGCGCCCGCCAGAATGCCAGCTCGCCCGTGTTGTAGCGGTCCGAGATGTGCCGGACGATCATCACCATCGACATGAAGGCGAAGGTCGACAGCGTGATCCAGATAAAGCCGCGCAGGTTCGACGACTGGCCGCCGAACCAGGCGCGAATATCGTCGGTTTGCGGGGTGTCGTTCATGCGTCGGAAGCCCCGTTACCGGCACCCTTTGCAGCTCCGGCGGCTCTGCGCTCGCGTTCTATCCGGCTTTCGCGCGCAGTGATGTACCAGGTGCTGAGGAAGATAACCCCGCCGCCGACCCAGACCCATATCACCGGCACTTCGCCGAACAGCACGAAGGCGAACCCGGCCGAGATCGGCAGGCGCAGAAAGTCTGTCGGGCCGATAAGGCTGGCATCGGCCATCCGCAGCGCCGTAGTATACAGAAACGGCGCGAAGGTTCCCATCACGCCGAGAAGCAGGATCGGCATGATATCGTCGACCGTCGGTCCCACCCAGAACCAGATTGCCGGTGGCAGGCAGAATACGCTGATGAAAGCATTTGTATAAAACGTCAGCGCCAGTGGTGTTTCGGTTTTGACCATGAATTTCAGAAAAACCACCGTCCCGCCGTATAGCGCCGCCGAGGCCACGATCATCAATTCGGGCCAGCCGATCTCGACGGCGCCCGGGCGCATGACTATCATGGCACCGGCGAAACCCACTGCAGTCGCGGCGATGTGGCGCGGACCGATCCGTTCACCCAGAAAAATCACGGCAAACAGCAGTAAAAACAGCGGCAGCGTGAAGTGGATCGCGACCGCCTTGCCCAGCGGGACAATGCTGATGGCGTAGAACCACAGGATCATGCCGCTGAAATTCACGATGGCGCGCAGCGCATGCATCCCCGCCCGATGGGTGCGGAGAAGGTGCATGCCTTTCCAGGCAAACCAGGGCAGCAGTATCGCCATGCTGACGGCCATGCGCCAGAACACAATCTCAAACGTCGACATCGTGTCCGACAGGATGCGCACGGATGTATGCGCCGATGAAAACAGGAACATCGAAAAGACGGCGATAAGAACGCCTTTGAGAACGGTCGGCGATGCGAGGGCGGCAGGCTGCGAGGGGCCGGGGGTGGTCATGTGGGCAAGTTACCGGGTTTGTCTGAATCGAGGCTAATTATTTGTGGGCGTCAGAAGCCTGCGTCGCTTTGCCTGATAGCCGCGCTTCGCGCCGGGCAATATAGTAGGTGCTGATGAAGATGACCCCGGCGCCCGCCCAGACGAATTCGTCCGGTACCTCGCCGAACAGGGCGAAACCGAATGCGGCGGTGAACGGCAGGCGGAGAAAGTCGAACGCGCCGATCAGGCTGGCATCGGCCTTCTTCAGGGCCACCGCCACCAGGAACGGGGCGAACAGGCCGCAGGTACCGATCCCGAGGATTGGCATGATGTCGCTTAGACCGACCGGCGCCCAGTATAAAAAGGTCGGGACCAGGCACCACAGGCCAATCAACAGGTTGGTGTAGAACGTCACCGCAAGGGGCGTTTCTTCGCGCACCACGACTTTCAGCAGGATCACTGCCCCGCCATAGAGAGCCGCCGAGCTAAGAATGGCAAGTTCCGGCAGACCGATCTCGATCATGCCGGGGCGGAGGATAATCATGATGCCGGCGAAGCCGACCAGCATCGCACCGAGCCGCCGCGGGCCGACTTTTTCGCCCAGAAACATCATGGCAAACAGGGTGATGAACAGCGGCATCGTGAAATGGATCGCGATACCCTTTGCCAGTTCGACGATGCCGAGCGCCCAGAACCACATCACCATGCCGACGAAATTGAGGGTCGAGCGGATGAAATGAATGCCGAACTGACGTGTTTTTAGCTCGTACAGGCCCGCCCAGGCCAGATACGCGCCGATCCCAACGGTCCCGAACAGGGTGCGGATAAACACGATCTGCCAGGACGACATGGTGTCCGACAATGCGCGGACCGATGGCGGTACCACGCTGAACACCATCATCGCCACGATCGCGAGAATCGTGGCCTGAACGACTGGCGACAGTGCGCGGAACCGAGCCCCGAACCGCGTGCGGGCGGAGGATGATGAAGGTTTGTCGGGGGGGGGGGAGGGCGTGCTGGGCATCCGCCGACCATACTCTTTTAACATCGCAGGGTGGGGTGTCACGAATGGGCGGCAGGTACCCGCCCGTCGGGGATGTGACGGATGTACAGGTGCGGCGAGGTGCCCGCCCTAGGTGTTGATTTCGCAATTTTCGAGGTCCTGCTGCAGCCGGGCGGCATCTTCGCCGGAGGCCACCAGTCGCTGGATCATCTCGCTGAGCTGCAGGAACTCGGCGCGACTGAGCGATCCGAACTCAGCATCGTTCACCGGCCGCTGAAACGGTGCCAGTTCCTCGAGCAGGGCGATGGCCTTGGGGGTGACGGTCAGATTGGTTTTCCGCTTGTCGGTCGTATCCTGCGTTTTGCGGGCCAGGCCCCGGCTCTGCAGTTTTCGGGTGGTATTGGTGATGAACCCGGTAGTGACATGCAGGTGTTCGGCGATGGTTTTTACGTTCACCGGCGCATCCTGGCCGAGATGCGCGATGGAGATCAGGATTGTGTATTCGGTGCCGGCAAGGCCGATCCGCCGCGCGTGCCCATCGCGGATCGTCTCGTGGCGGGCATTAAAGGCGAAAAACGCATGGACCATCTTGCGGAAAACCTGGTCGCCGCCATCGACCAGCAGGCCGTCATTCGCTATCGTGAGCGGCACGAAAAGCTCGGAAACCGGAGGGTTTTCGGCCACTTCCGGGGTCTTTGGGTCGGTTTCGATATCGACGTCGTGCCCGTTCAACAAGCTTCTCCTGCCGACGCGCCAAAACGGTTGACGCGGATCGATGAATCAAAATACTATACTTAGTATACTATTTTGCCGGTGAAAAAACAGGAGAAATCGTCATGGCCAAGACAGGTGCAGAACATCTTAAATCGTTGCAGGACGGACGCGTAGTCTATCTAAACGGTAAACTGGTCGATGACGTCACGACCCACCCGGCATATCGCAATGCGGTTGGCGCGGCGGCATCCCTCTATGATTTCCAGGCCCATCCCGATAATATCGACTGGATGACCTTCGAATCCCCGACCTCGGGCGGGCGGGTCAACCGGTGCTGGCAGTTGACCAAAAGCTACGAGGAACTGGTCGCGCGCCGCCGGGCGATCGAGGGCTGGTCGCGGCTGTCGGGGGGCTGGCTTGGCCGGTCACCGGATCATATCGCGTCGTCGATGGTCGGCCAGGTCATGGGCCTGCCGGTTTTCGAAAAGCATTCCAAGGAACGTGCCGGGGCGCTGATGGACTATTTCCAGTACGCCCGCGACAATGACATCTACATGACCTACGTCATCATCAATCCGCAGGCGGACCGTAGCAAATCGGTCAGCGAACATGACGATGAATTCCTGGCGACCGGCGTCGTCGACGAAGATGCCGAAGGCATCACGGTGCGTGGCGCCAAGATGCTCGGCACCGGCTCGATCATGGCGAACGAGGTATTGTTCGCGAACATCCAGCCGCTGAGGCCGGGCGAGGAAAAATACGCGATCTCCTTCGCGATCCCGATGAACACCAAGGGCCTCAAGGTTATGTCGCGCCGGTCCTACGAGGAATCGGCGACAAGCTCGTTCGATTACCCGTTGTCGTCGCGCTATGACGAGAACGATGCGCTGGTCTATTGCGATGACGTGAAAGTGCCGTGGGAGCGGGTGTTTATCTACAAGGACACCGAAGCCGCACGCGGCCAGTTTCAGGACACGTATGCCCATTACATGCAGAACTATCAGGCGATGACGCGCCTGATGATTAAGATGCAGTTCCAGGTCGGGGTCGCGCGCCGTATGTGCGAGACCATCGGCACGATCGGCATTCCGTCGGTTGCGGAGAAGCTCGGTCACATGGCGGCGCAGGCGGCCATGGTCGAAGGGCTGGTCTATGGCATGGAATCGGGCGGCGGGATGTTTAACGGTTACTACGTGCCGGATCGCAACCTGATGTATACGGCACAGGTCCTGACCCAGCAGCTCTACCCCGAGTTTATCACGTCGATGCGCGAACTGGCAGGCGGCGGGCTGATCATGCTGCCGTCTTCGGCAGAGGATTTCGCCGACCCGGATCTTAATCGGTACATCAACGCCACTCAGAAATCGGCAATCGGCTCGGCGGAGGAAAAGGTCAAGTTCATGAAGCTAGCCTGGGACTGCATCGGTTCCGAGTTTGCCAGCCGTCATACTCAGTATGAAATGTTCTATGCCGGCGCCCAGTTCGTCACACGTAGCCATGCGATGCGCACCTATGACTGGGACCGTTCTGCCGAACTCGTGGATTCGATCCTCGACAAGTACAGCCTGTCCGATACCATAGGTGGCGACAAAATCGCGGCGGAGTAATCCAAGACAGTCGATAATGGGGGGCCGTGAGATGGGGGATACGGACACGGTAGCGGCGGCGCGGCCGAGCAGCGATATTGACCCGTTCTCGCGTGAAAACATCCTTGATCCCTATGCGTGGCATCAATCGCTGCACGATGCCGGTCCGCTGGTCTGGGTGACGAAGTACGATGTGTGGGGAACCGCGCGATACGACATTGCCAAAGAAGTGCTCGACGACTGGGAAACCTATGGCTCGGGTGCCGGGGTGGGGCTGGCTAATTTCCACACAGATAAGCCGTGGCGCCCGCCCAGCAAACTTCTCGAAGCCGACCCGCCCGACCATACGCCGCGCCGCGACGTTGCCGACGGGGTGATGGCCCATTCGCGGCTGCGCGAGTTCCGGCCGATCTTTGCCGAACAGGCGAAGCTGCTGGTCAACCGATTGATTGCGAAGGGCGATATCGACGGCATGGAAGATGTCGCCAAGCCTTATATCCTCAAAGTATTTCCCGATGCGGTCGGGCTCGGCCCCGATGGCCGCGAACAGTTGCTCGACTACGGCGACATGGTGTTCAACGGCTTTGGCCCGCTCAATGAGACGTTCAAGGAATCTGCGGCTGCTGCCGATGCCGTGGTCGATTACATCATGAGCTGTTGCGAGCGCGACCGGCTTGATCCCAACGGGCTCGGCGAACAGGCCTATAAGTCGGCCGATGAAGGAATCGTCTCAAACGAAGAAGCCCTGTTCATCGTGCGTTCCATGCTGTCGGCGGGGCTCGACACCACCGTGTATGCCATTGGTAATGTGCTGAACTGTTTCGCGGAACACCCGGGTGAATGGTCGAAGCTGCGGGCCGACCCGTCAAAGGCGCGCAATGCGGTCGAAGAAGTGCTGCGCTACGATTCGCCCTTTCAGACGTTCTTCCGCACGACCACCCGCGATGTCGAACTGGCCGGCCAGCATATTCCGGCGAAGACCAAGATCATGATGTCGCTGGGTGCCGCCAATCGCGATCCGGATGCCTGGGAGAAACCGGACGTGTTCGATATCGACCGCAATGCGGCGGCCCATCTCGGCTTCGGCTTCGGCATTCATCACTGCATGGGCCAGGCAATGGCCCGGCTTGAAATGCAGGCGCTTGTCACCGAAATGGCCAAGCGCATCGAGAAGCTAGAAGCCACCGGTCCTGCCGTCCGCGCGATCAACAACACGCTACACGGCTTCAAGACTCTGCCACTCAGGGTACACGCCGCCTAGGCAAAGTTGCGCGCCCACCGGCGCGGTTGCAGGGCTAAGCGTTTTGGCTCAGGGGCAGGTCTTGGCTTTCCCCCAACAACATGCGACGGCCTGCTCAAGTTCTGCAAGCTTGTCAGGTGAAAGTTCTTTTGCCGCCAGCGCACGGCTTCTTGCCTGATGAGAGGGGCGTTTCAACTTAGAGGAAGGGTTTTCGCCGAGCCACTGCGGCCCGGCGAAAACCCTTTAGCGGAAGTTCTCTAACTGAAATTACACGTGTTCATGCCGCCGCGTGTGGTCAGCTTGCTCCGGCCGATTTTTTCAGCTTGCCGCCCTTGCAGGCAACCTTGTCGGACCGGCCTGTTCGGCGACCCCGTCGTCTTTGAGCGTTTTCTCGCGCCGCTGACGCAGGACCCGTATGAGAGCATGCTGGTCGTCTTCGTGTTGATGGTGATGAAGCCGGAATTCTGGTGAGGACAGTTTCTACGCCCGCCGCAGTGTAATCAGCGCAACCTCGCCGCGGCAAAAGAAGCGGAGCGGCATGACCGAAACACCTACGCCGCTCGTCGTGTAGCCGGTCATGTCGCCATGGCGCCACAGGCCTCTGGCATAGCGCCGGTGCGTGCGGATATTGGTCATGACCGGTATGCCGCCCGGTAGGCAGATTTGGCCGCCATGGGTGTGGCCGCAGAGATAGAGCGACACGTTGGCGGCGTCCGCCTCATCCAATAGTTCAGGCGAATGCTGCAGCAGAATACGAAAGCCCCCCGGCATGGCGGCCAGGGCGGCGGCGGCTTCCTCCGCCGGCTGATAGGCATGCACGTCGTCAAGCCCAACGAGCTGAACCTCGTCACTGCCGCGGCGCAGGATTACATGATCGTTGACCAGCATCCGGATCCCGGCGCTTTCGAGCGGCGCGATCATGGTCCCGAGATCATGGTTGCCCATGATGCCGAAGATACCGTCCCGCGTGCGCACGTGTTTCACGATCCGGGCGATCGGGGCGGTAGCGTCTTCGTGGCGGCCGGACAGGCGATACCGGTAATCGCCGGTCAGTACGCAGAGATCGGCGTCGATTCCGTCGAGAATGCGGCCGACAGATGCCTCGAGGTCGATCGGCCCGTCGGCGTGGAGGTCGCTCATATGCAGGATCGTATATCCGTCAAATGCCGCCGGCAGATCCGTCAGCGCGATGTCGAACCGGTTCAACTGGGTATCCGCTGCGTTGCGCCGCCCGCGGGCATGCAGCCCGGTTATCTTCAGCCCGGCTTCGAGCCCGCGAAAGGCCGCGCGAAAAACCAGACAAATCAAACCGTGTTCGAATTTTGATTGTTTGACGCGCCGCTGGTGTTTTGGGGGGGCGGGCGGGGTGCTGGGCGGGGTGCCCGATTGCGGGCCGGGTGGTGCCATATGCGTCGGGTTACCGGTACATCGGTATGGTGGCAATACGGCGATCAATCTCGGCGACCATGCTCTTGTATTTGGCGCCATCGAGTTCGCCGTACCGGGCTTTAAACTGTGCCGCTGTCAGACCTCCCGGAAGGTCGCGAATTTCTGGGAAGAATTTCTTTTCGCCGATTGGACGCGACAGAAATTCCTGCATCCGACGCGCACGATCGACCGAACCGGTCGCGGTTTCAGCGAACCGGACGCCGGCGCGGTCGGCGGCAAGATCGGTAAAGCTGAACCCGCTCACCTTGTTTGTCGCGTCCTGCACCTCTTTAATCTCGCCCATGAAGTCGGCGATACCGCGTCCGCCCGCAAGGGTAAGTCCGGCGGATAACAGGTAATGCTGGACCCAGTCATGGCGATCCTGCAGGCGAACATGTGAGATTTTGCGCGGCCCGCCGGCAAATTCGCCCTCACGGACCTTGCCGATAAACCGTTCAAGCCGGATATCGCCGAAGAACATCGCCATCGCGAAAATGGCGGCCTTGTTTTCCTCGACCGCATTGCCGTCGGCGGAGCGTTGCTTGGCCAATGTGAACATCGGCTGCAGGTACTGCACTATCGACACTCGGCTGCCGGTCGGCGTTGTCCGGTGGATTTCGTGCATTTTCTGCCAGTAGATTTTGGTGATCTTCGGGTCGCCGGCGGCGACGGTGTCTTTCGCGGCAGATTTCAGGTCGTCCAGCAGGCCGTCCTTGGGCCGGTAGGCGATGCGCACTTGCGAGCCGGTTACCTGCACGCTTCGAATGGTCTCCAGGAACGCTTTGCCACGTCCCGCACCTACAAGCTGATCCATGATAAGAATAAATACCGGGCGGACGATGGCGGTCGGCACCTCTATATCGCCGACGCTCAGCCGTCCGATCTGTAATCCCTCTGTCGACGGTTCGATCAGTATCCGGGCATTCACGTACTTGCCGAACGGATTGCTGGGGATTGGCGGTGCTGCGGTCACCGCGCCGAGCAATCCGAACCGGCTGGGCACGATCCGGGCTTTGAGGAACGGGGCGGCCGCGAGCGCTGCTGCCAGCGCGGTGTTGATCTGGCGCTGGTTCGCGGTGATGACGGTGAGCTTGCCGTCGGGCAGGTTCCGCGGGTCGTATTGCTCGAGGAACGCCTTGGCCGAATTGAAGTCCTTGACGCCGACCTTGGGGCCCTTCGTGACCAACGGTGTATCGTCCAGCCCGTACCAGGCCACGACCGGGGATGCGAAGATCCCGATGATGATTAACCAGAAAAAAAGACGGATAACGATCACAACAAGCGCATCATACCAGTGGTTCCGGACACCGGGACGGTAATACCGTCCGGACTGCAATTGTGTAAAGGACGTTAAACCTTTGAGACAAGGGGTAAAAGCCGGACCGCCTAGCGGCCTTTGATCTGGACAGGGACGCAGCCCTGTTGCGGCAGAACTGCTTTCACCAGCGTACACAGCTTCTCTGCCGCCTCGCGACCGTCCAGCGGTCCCGCCTGAATCCGGTGGAAAATGCCGCGATCGCCAAGATCCGTAACATCAATGATCCGCGGCGTCCGGCCGATTTCAGCACCGGCCCGGCTATTCAGTTTTTCCAATGCGCGCTCCGCCTCTCAGGCGTTGCGGAAAGGCTGCGAACTGGACCCGCCACTCATTGGCAGTTGGTCCGGTCGTGGCAGAAGCAGTGTCTGCAGGACTGCCGGCATCGGTAATCGTCTCCGCGATGACTGCCGTCTCGGGGCTCGCCGCGGCGCTCCCGGGCAGCTTCTTCGTTTCAACGGGCGGCCGCGGTAACGCCGGTGATGAAGGTGCTTCCGGGGCCGGCGTCAGGCTGAACGGGTTTTTCCAGCCGTCACTTTTCAGCACTGGCTGCTTCGGTTGCGCGGGTGTTGCTGGTTCCGGTGTCGGTGGTGCCGGGCTTGGTGGTGTCGGCGCCACGACCGGCAGGGTCTTCGCGGCGGGCAGTGGCGGCGGTGCGGGCGGCGTGGTGAGTTGCAGGCGCGTCAGGTGCGGCAGTCGGTGCCTTTGGCGCAGCAGGCGTCTTCGGGGGCTGAGCCTCCGGTGGCTGAGCCTTCGGGGCCGGAATTGTCGGAGCAGGAGAAGGTGCCTTCTCCGCCGGTTTTTGCAGCGGTTTGGCCGGTGTGGGCGGTGTGGGCAGGGCCGCCGCCTTCGTTTCCGCCCGCGACCGCAGCAGCGTCGCATGATGGGCGCGATGTCGATGGCCAAAAGTGACGCGCGTGAGGCTGCCCCGGTCGCTGCGGGGCGAGCAGTCGCTGTCGATCAGACTGTCGGTGAAGTGGGAACTGGAATAGGCGGGAACCCGTAGCATCCATCAGTCCGCGTAGCGGTCCGTCCAGAGCGCTGCAAGCGCGGCGCGGTCGATCTTGCCGCTGTTGTTCTTCGGAATGTCATCGAGAAAGATCACCCGCGCCGGGACCTTGATATCCGACAGTCTTTCCGCGCAATGGGCGAGGATGGCAGCCTCTTCTGTCGCCCCATCTGCCGACCTGTCCGGGCATAGCGTCGCGAAGCTGACCGGCTTTTCGCCATACAGGCTGTCGGGTACGCCGATGGTTGCGGCCTCACGGATATCGGGATGGGCGGCCAGTACATTGTCGATTTCCATCGGCGCGATATTGACGCCGCCGCGGATGATGACGCCCAGCTAAGCGAGCGGAATTCGAGCATCCGGTCGGCCCCGGTCAGTTGCCACATATTGATGGATTGGTCGGCGATCCAGTAATAATTGCCAAAGCGGTGCATCACGCCTTTGGGCGCGGCCGACGTGCCCGACGTAAAACTGAGCACGCAGAGATCGTCCGGCCCGTGGGGGGCTTCGGGCGCGTCATCGGCGTCGCCGAATTCGTTCAGCGCCTCGAACAGGCCGCCATCCGTGGCGTTCTCGCCAGCAGGATCACAATCGCCGAAACGGCGCCAGCGATCATCGGGCGGGCCATACGCGGCGGCGTCGAGATCTTCGTGCCACAGCACGAGATCGGGCGCGATGCGGTCCAGCATTTCGCGCACGTGGGACGCATTGACCTCCACATTGATGGTGCAGAACGCGGCACCGTAGCGCTGGATCGCGTAATACAGCACCGGCATTTCCAGCCGGTTATCGGTCAGCACCGCGATCTGCCCGCCCGCGCCGATGCCCTTATCTGCCAGAAACTGCGCAAGCCTGTTGGACAGGCGCCAGAGCTGACCGAACGTGATGCTGCGCGCACCCTGATCGCTGCCTTCGTCGTCCGGCTGATCTACGGCGACGATAAACGGCTTGTCGCCACGGATTTCGGCATGTTCGCGCAGCATCGACGCGACGCTCCGGTAGCGGTTCTGATCGGGGGCGGCGGGGATGTCGCGCGGTGCCATGGGGTATTCTAGGATACTGGCCGGGTGGCGGGGAAGGGGCAAGTCAGCCGTCCTCGATCCTCGTCCTGAGCAACCCTGTCCCCGATTCCCTATTACTGAATACTCCCAGTGTCATCCCGGGCCTGTCCCGGGATCCAGCCTGTATCCCGGGACAGGGCCGGGGTGACAAGCGAGTGTGAGGATTGAAGCGGTGGGACTGTCCCAATACCCAATGCCCGCGCTGCAAAGCACCCATCCAATACCGCCATTGGCAGGTCTAAGCCGTGTGCTAGACTTAGCCCGACTACACCCTTGGAGCATGACCATGGCCTATGACGGACCTCGCATCGACCTGTCCGACCGCGTCGACGACCGGGCGGAGACGGATCATGAATTCCGGCTGCATCGCTCGATCTTCGAGGATGAGGACATATTCGATGCCGAGATGGAATTCTGTTTTGAGAAGCTGTGGAATTTCCTGTGTCATGACAGCCAGGTGCCGAACACCGGCGATTATTACGCGACCCATATCGGCAGCCAGCCGGTTTTCGTGCATCGCCAGGAGGACGGCTCGGTCAAGGCGTTCATCAATGCGTGTTCGCATCGTGGCGCGATCATTACACCGTTCAAGCAGGGCAATGCCAAAACGCTGACCTGCCGGTTCCACGCGTGGAGCTATAAATGTTCCGGCGAATGCATCGGCATCAAGAACGAGGAAGGCGGCTACGGCACCGATTTTGACCGGTCGCAGTACAACCTCACCGAAATCGCCGAAATCGGCGAATATCGTGGCTTTATCTTCGGCGCGCTGACCGATGAGGTGCCGACGCTGGACGAGCATCTCGGCGAATCCAAGTTCTTCATCGACCTGTTCGCCGACCAGTCCCCCGACGGGCTGGAAATGGTTAAGGGATCGCAGACCTATGTATGCGACCACGACTGGAAGGTACAGGCCGATAACGTGACTGACGGCTATCACGTGTCCACGGTGCACCGCAATTTCATGCACACCATTCAGGCCCGTGAAGCCCGCGAAGGCGCCGACGGCCTGATGAAAACCGAGGTCGGGCGCATCAAGGGCGATGTTAAGAACGGGATGTATTATCTCGGCAACGGCCATATGTGCATCTGGGCCGACCGGTCCAGTCCCGAAGGCGCGCCACTGGCCCCCGCGACCGCGTATATCGAGAAAAATTTTGACGCCATCAAGGCCCACTGGATGCTGCGCCGGGGGCGCAACATCATCATATTCCCCAACCTGGTGCTCAACGATCTCGCCTCAACCCACCTGCGCACCCATCGCCCGCTTGCGCCCGGCAAGTGCGAGGTCACCATCTGGTGTATCGCGCCGAAGGGAGAGCCGGACGACGCGCGTTTCGCGCGGCTCCGCAAGTTTGAGGATTTCTTCCTGGTCTCCGGCCTGTCCACGTCGGATGACGTGGTCTCGCTCGATACCGCGCAGGAAGGCTTCTACGGCAGCGAAGCCGGCTGGAACAATTACGACCGCGGCCTGTCGACCATGAAAGCCGGCCCGGACGAGGAAGCGAAGAAGGCCGGCATCAACCCGGAACTTCACTGCGCCAGCTGGGATTACGAGGCGGCGTTCGTCGGCTGGTACCGGAACTGGCGCAAGCTGGTGGAAGAAGGCACGCGGGACGCGGAGAAGCCCGCGGTGGCGGCGGAGTAGCACCCGAGTAACGCTAACCGCATATAGCGGTTCTCCGTTGACAGGGTGTGCCCACCCGCCGAACCTGTTTTCGTTCCATCGACGTTGCGTGTTCGTTGTTTGTTGAAGGCTGCGCACGTTTCATCTGAGCAGGATCCAACCAACATCTGGTGATTAACAGGGGGTAAAAATGACGGCTGACAGAATGACGGCGAACGGACCGTTCGTGAAACTGGCGGTGATGAATGCGGTGCATGATTTGCCGGTCCTTGTGGCCCGCGACGAAGAGTTTTTCCAGGACGAAGGGCTCAATATCGAGTTTGTGACGACCCCGGGCATGGCGCAGGTCACAACGTCTCACAAGGTTCAGTTCGATTCCGTGTTCGAGCGCCCGCTGGAATTCGTTTATAACGACGGAGGCATCGATCAGTTCCGTATGTGTGAATGGGGCATCGTCAAACGCGCCGTCGAGGCTGAGGCGAGCGGATTGCGATCGCGCAAAATCGTTGCCCTCGGCGCGTCCATGTCAAAGTTTGCGATCGTCGTCAGGGCGGATTCGGATTTCTACGAACCGGAAATGCTCAAGGACCAACTGATTGCGGTGACGCCGAATAACGGGTCGCACTTTGTAACCCTGAAAATGATCGAAGGGTTTCTCGGCAAGGAACACGTCAAGGTAACGAATGCCGGATCGATGCCGCAACGCATCGAAGCGCTCAAAAAGGGCGAGGTCGCCGCGGTCAGCCTCATGGAACCGTGGATCAGTGTTGCCGAAAAAGAAGGTCTTCGTATCCTGATGGAAGCGCACTCAACCCGCGCCGAAGCCGCTGGTGACGATCTCGACGGGCCGACGCTTGCAGCGATATTCCGCGCCCAGGCCCGCGCTTGCGAAGTGCTGGCCATGGACCCCACGCCTTATGTGGATTATTTCGTCAATGAAACCGGCGGGCGGCTGGAAGCCAAAGATTTCCGCCATCAGCGCCTGCTGCACGCCCCGCCACAGCCCTATACGCGCGAGCGCTGGGACGACACCTATAACTGGACCGTCGGCTGGGACATGACCATGCCGGATGCCAGTTTCGAGAAGATCGTCGATAACCGCGCGTTTGAATAGAGCCGGACTAATGCCCGACTGAGGGGAGCACGGCGTGTCACCGTGATGGAGCATAACCGGCCCCATCCTTCACGATGCGCAATCTGGAAAGCGCATTCGTCGGCTGGTACCGCCATTGGCGCAAGCTGTTGGAGGAAAGGGTACGCGGGACGCCGAGACGAAGGTGGTGGCGGAGTAAAGGCGACGGTGGCTCCGATAAACCGCAGTTTTAGGTGACCGAAGCGGGTCGAAAGTGTCTGGTTCATGCGACACTACACTAAGCTGTAATGTAACATCGCCGCGAGTACTCCAAAGAATTCCAAAGTGTTTCAGTATTTCCTTGTCGAAACGGCAGCATTGGTGATGCTGCCTACACCCTTGATTTGTAACGAATAAACCCTATATATATTCTATATAAACACGGAGTAGGCCTATGGTTTCTGCGTTTTCAATTTTCGTTATCGTTCTTCTTATATTTGCCGTCGCGATTGTCTTTATGGGCGTCAAGACCGTGCCTCAGGGTGAGGAATACACGGTCGAGCGGTTCGGGCGCTACACCAAGACATTACGGCCCGGCCTGCATCTGATCGTGCCGCTGGTCGACCGCATCGGCATGCGCCAGAATATGATGGAACAGGTGATGGACGTGGACTCGCAGGAAGTTATCACTAAGGACAACGCCATGATCACGGTCGATGGCGTGGTGTTCTATCAGGTGCTTGATGCGGTGAAGGCATCCTACGAAGTGCGCCAGCTCCGCCATGCGACGCTCAACCTCACCATGACCAATATCCGAACCGTCATGGGCTCGATGGATCTCGACGAATTGCTGTCGCAGCGTGACCGGATCAATGCCGAACTGCTGCGCGTGGTCGATGAGGCGACATCGCCCTGGGGCGTGAAGATCACCCGTATCGAGATCAAGGACATCACCCCGCCGGCATCGCTGGTCGAGGCCATGGCACGCCAGATGAAGGCGGAACGTGACAAGCGCGCCAACATCCTCGACGCCGAGGGCTATCGCCAGGCCGAGATCCTGAAAGCCGAGGGCGAGAAACAGTCCCAGATTCTGGCCGCCGAAGGCCGCAAGGAATCAGCCTTCCGCGATGCCGAGGCGCGCGAGCGCCAGGCCCAGGCCGAAGCCAAGGCGACCGAGGTTGTGTCCGCTGCCATCGCCGACGGCAACGTGCAGGCGATCAACTACTTCGTCGCCCAGAAATATGTCGACGCCCTGGAGAGCATCGGTAGCGCGAGGAATTCCAAACTGATCCTGATGCCGCTCGAAGCGTCCAGCGTGATCGGTTCCATCGCGGGGCTCGCCGAGATCGCCAAGGAGGCGCTCAGCGACACGAGCGGCAGCGGAAGTGGAAGTAGCGCTAGTCGCCCGCGCAGCAGTTCGGTACCGTCGTCAGATAACGGCTGAGACGGGCAGAGAATGAGACGGGCGGAGAAGCGGCGATGAGCGACTTTATGCAAGACGTCACGTTCTGGTACTGGCTCGCCTTCGGCATGGGGCTGATGCTGGTCGAAGTGCTCGTACCCGGTGTCCTGTTCCTGTGGCTGGGAGCCGCGGCGATTGTCACCGGGCTGATCCTGCTCGGCATTCCAGAGATGGGCTGGCAGATACAGCTGGTCCTCTTCGCGGTCCTGTCGATTGTGTCGGTATACGTCGGGCGGCGCTATGTCTATGCCAACCCCGGGCCGACGGATCATCCGACCTTAAATCAGCGTGGCGAGAACCTCGTCGGTCAGCAGTATTTGCTGGATGGCGCGACCTCCGGCGGTGCCGGCAGGGTAAAGATCGGCGATAGTCTGTGGGCGATCACGGTGACGCCTCAGGGCGCGGATCTTCCC
>CAJIYX010000161.1 GCA_905181725.1 Alphaproteobacteria bacterium UBA830 | reverse complement strand
CTCGTCTGGGTGTTAATGGGTTGTTCTGTCGCAGATAGGGTCACACCTCGCTTATCAAGGTCATAGACGATGTTTTGGAGGTCACTAATGGACCTCGCCAACCTACCCACCCTTGTGACCACCAGTTCGTCACCATCACGCACGAACTCCAACAGGGTATTGAGTTCATCCTCCACCAACCTGCGAGTGAGGGCTGAAAATACCGGGGCTACACTGGGGCTACAGTGAGAGAGGGTATTCAAAAGAACTAATGGCGGCTTAAGGCTGCCAAAAGTCAACAAAACTGTGGTTTTGGCGATCTGTGGCGTCACAAAAGAACTGCCACCCTTACCTTGCCAAGGTTAAAGTCGTGAGTTCGAATCTCATCACCCGCTCCAATTTCCCCTATTTTTCAGGTCTCGGATTGCCCTGCCGCTTTATACGGCCGGGGGCAGTAGCCGCTGTTTAGGGTAGCGCGCCGGACGTCAGGTGGCGAACAACATCCCGTTCACCAGGCTCAACAGAACGACAGACAGGGCACCGAAGGCGAGTACGAAAAGCAGGTTGGGGCCGAAGATCAGATGTACGCGGGGCACGCCGAACATGGCGCTTGCCGTCGCCGTCGAGACCGCAGTGACACCAACCATCGACGCAAAGCTCCAGCCGACCAAGGCGGCCTCCATCATCACGACATCGCTTATGCCGGTCTCCAGCGGCATGAATACGACCAGAACCACGATGATCGACACCACCTGATGAATACCGACGAGCGATGAAAGAGTGATCGCGCCGATCACGCAGGCTATCACCGCCCAGGCCGGCAGCGCCAATGCGCCGACCATATCGCCGATCCCGATCTCCTGAATCGCCGCTTCAAGCACCCGTCCCAGGATCAGGGCAGTAGTGACCACGATGATCTCGTCGCAGACGCGGCTGCTGCCGCGCCAGGTATCCACTGCAATGGCACGGGCTTTTGCGCCGCGGGTATGAACGCCGCGCGTGGCAAGCAAGGTAATCAGCGCAAGAAATGGAATGGTGGCGATCAGCGCCTGCAAAGTGCTGAGACCGGCGACGCTCGACAGACCCGCAATCACCAGGGCGCACACGGCAACGGACGGCACGATGGGCGCGAAGCCCCTGACCGCCCGCCACAAATCCAGCAGGCCGACACCGCGCGCATACATGACATGGGCCAGGACGAGACCGACCGCCGCCATGCCAAGGCCCAGCAACATGATTTCCCAGGCCGGCACGCCGGGAATCTGCTGTGCGGCAAAGGCGGCCGCCACCCAGAACGGCGACCATAAAGGGGCGAGACACATTCCGCGCTGACTGACCTCCGCGGCGCGTCGGCGGGCGGCATCGTCGATATCGTCTTTCAGAATCGGCGCGAGCACCGCGAGGACGCCGACAACCAGCACCGATCCGATCAGGTGTGCGCCGATCAGAAAGGCGCCATTGGTTTCTTCGGCCCGGAGCCCGATGAACAGCGATCTCGCTTTTGATATTTCAGGACGCTGATCGGCGACGGACCGAAGCAGCACAATCGTGCCGAAGAACGCCATAAACACAGCGCCGTTCTGAAACCCCCGCATGACACCGGACCATTCGTCGAATGAAACCGCCAGCGCGACGGCGAGCGTCGCGAGCGGAACACACAGAATAAATGTGCCGCGGCGCAGCCGTGTCAGCGACATTGCAACATACACAATCATCAGCCAGCCCGAGGCGGCTTGCAGTTCCGGGGGCGACCAGATCAGGCGGATAAGTTCATTCGCCCAAAGGACGAACAACAAAGGTTCTGACCTAAAAATTCGGGAAAACTGCGTCATAAAATCAGAAGCCGGGTGATTTACAAAGAGAACACAACGCGCGTTCAACGTGGTTTCTTAATCTCACGCGCTACCTGCCGATGCAAGACCTAGCTGTGGCCCTTGCCTGACCCGGTCAGTATTCAAACACCGAAGAAGAAAACAGCAGGGCGGCGGCTGCAACGCCGCAAAACGTCATCGCGGTCACAACGATGAAGGCCATGTTGCCGGCAGTGCGAACCGGATTCCGTACGCGTTCTATGCTGCGACGGGCTGCAGTGCGTCGCTCCGGACCGCCAAGGACGGTAAAATACCAGCGTTTCGGTAAAAGCGGCAGCCTGAGCCGCAGGTTTACCCGGTGGGCAGCGGCCTTCCAGCCGCCCGATGCGGCGGCGATAGCGGCGCGCTGTTCCACAGTCAGCCCACCCAGAATATGGGGCGACAAACGGTCAAGAAGTGTGTGGGTGTGGGTAGCAGCGTCTGCTGCAGAAGCGTATGAGCTGTCCGCATCGTTTCCTCGGCGTTGGGAGTCAATCACGGGAGTTAACGAACAGTTCACAATAAATTGGTTAATTTCTGGTATACCGACGACCACGTCCGACGGTAGGCGCCGTTCGATATGGTGCCGTCAATCAGAAACGCGGTGGTCACGCCATCGCGCCAACATCCGTCTGGGGATTTTGATGTCCAATAATAATGACAGTAAAAAGCAGAAACTGGTCGATCAGATCGTCCGTACGACGCGGCGCGGCGCCGGCAAACGGGCCGGTGATGTCGAGCGGGCCGGTGATGTCGAGCGGTTTACCCGCCTGTTTTTCGCCAACGTCTCCCCGCTGGACTGTGCAGAAACCGAAGACGATTGCCTGCGCGGCGCGGTCTCGTCGCTGTGGCAATTTGCCCAGAACCGCAAGCCTGGCACCGCCAAGATCCGCGTCTTCAACCCCGATCGGAAAAAAGACGGTTGGTCATGCGGTCATACGGTCGTCGAAATCGTCAATGACGACATGCCGTTTCTCGTCGATTCGATCACCGCAGAGATGAGCCACCGGAACCTGACGGTCCACCTTATTATTCACCCCGTCATTCCAACCAAGCGCAGCGCAGCGGGAAAGCTTTCCCATGTTGCCGATAACGGCGGCGCCGGAGACACCGCCGCCGAATCCGTCATGCACCTGCAGATCACGGAGCAGACCGATTCCGGCATGCTCAAGGAACTGGCAAAGTCCTGCGAAAAAGTACTGGGCGACGTGCGTGCTGCGGTCGAAGACTGGCGGCCCATGCGGGTCCGCATCGCCGACGTCATCGCCGAGCTTGATTCCACCCTGGCGACAGCAAGCGTGCCAAAGGAAGAAATTGACGAAAGCGCCGCCTTCCTCCGCTGGCTGGACGATAATAATTTTACGTTCCTCGGCTATCGCGACTACGAATGTAAAGGCGGGACGAAGAAACAGACGCTGTCGATCATCCCCCGGTCAGGTCTGGGTCTGTTGCGTGACAACAAGGTCACCGTGATCGAGGGGATCGCGGACGGTGCAGTACTGCCGCCGGATCTTGCCGCTTTTATGAAACGCTCCTCACTTGTGCTTATCAATAAGGCTAATCAACGCTCGACCATTCATCGCGGCGTCCATCTCGATACCGTGATGGTCAAGAGGTTCGATGCCCGCGGCAACACGGTGGGCCAGCGCTTGTTCGTCGGCCTGTTCACATCGACCGTCTACACCCAGCAGGTCCAGTCGATCCCGGTCATTCGCCGCAAGGTCACCCAGGTCGTCGACGGGTCCGGCTTCTCGCCCAACGGCCATGACGGCAAGGCGCTGATCCATGTTCTTGAGACCCTGCCGCGCGACGAGCTTTTCCAGGTCGGCACTGCGGAGCTACGCGACATGGCGACGGGTATCCTGCATCTGCAGGAACGTCAGAAAGTAGCGATGTTCGTCCGGCGCGATCCGTTCGGGCGCTATGTATCCTGCCTAGTATACGTCCCGCGCGAACGATATACGACGCGGCTCCGTCGACAGTTACAGGATGTGCTGTCTGACGGATTTAGCGGACAGATAGCGGCGTTCTACACGCAGCTTTCTGACGAAGTTCTGGCCCGGCTGCATTTCATCGTAAAAACCGAGCCCGGCAAGGCATTCCCCAAGACGATCGCCGATATCGAGGCCGACGTAGTTGAGACCGCGCGCGACTGGGCGGATGATCTTGCCCATGCCCTTGCCGCCGCACATGGTGAAAGTGTCGGCGTCGCCGCGTTCAAGCGCTATCGCAATGCGTTTCCGGCGATCTACCGAGACCGGACGTCTTCTACCAATGCAGTCGCCGATATCGTCAAGATCGATCATGTGTTCAAAACCGGCAACATCGCGATGGATCTTTTCCGCACGAACGGAGACGCGAACTCATCCGTTCGCTTCAAAGTGTTCAACAAGGGGGCATCGGTCCCCCTGTCAGACGTATTGCCGATGCTCGAAAACATGGGCCTTCGGGTGATCGACGAAATTCCACACGAAATTCGCGATGACCAGGGCCAATGCGTCTGGATACATGATTTCGGGATGGTCACCCGTGATGGCGCGGAAATCAATGTCGACGGAATCAAGGATGCCTTCGAAGAAGCCTTTGACCGCGTCTGGCGCAACGAAGTCGAAGATGACGGCTTCAATGCAATGGTTGCATCCAGCGGACTTACCTGGCGGCAGATCATCGTTTTGCGCGCTTATAGCAAGTATCTGCGACAGGCCGGGATCCCGTTCAGCGAAAGCTACATGGTGGAAACGCTGTCACGGAACGCCGGCATAGCGCGGGACGTCATTTCGCTTTTCGAAGAGTTGTTCGACCCCGACAATCAGTCCAAAAAATCCGCCGTCACAAAACTGCAAAGCCGGATCGCGGGTGCGCTGGACAGCGTGCAGAACCTCGACGAAGATCGGATTCTCAGGCGTTTCGTCAACCTGGTCGATTCCACGCTGCGGACCAATTTCTATCAGACGGACGAAAAGGACGACCGCAAATCATACGTGTCGTTCAAGTTCGACAGCGCCAATGTCGACGATCTTCCGCTGCCGCGGCCGATCCGGGAGATTTTCGTCTATTCGCCCCGCATGGAAGGCGTCCATCTGCGCGGCGGCAAGGTTGCGCGCGGCGGTATCCGCTGGTCCGACCGGCGGGAGGATTTCCGCACCGAGATTCTCGGCCTGATGAAAGCACAGATGACCAAAAATGCGGTGATCGTCCCGGTCGGCGCCAAGGGCGGGTTCGTCCTCAAACAATCGCCAACGACGGGTGGCCGTGAGGCATTCGAGGAAGAAGGGATCGCCTGCTACAAGCTGCTGATCGGCGGCATGCTGGACATCACAGACAATATCAAAGGCGGCAAGATCGTCCCGCCGAAACAGGTCGTGCGCCGCGACGACGACGACCCTTATCTGGTCGTCGCCGCCGACAAGGGCACGGCAACGTTCTCTGACCTCGCGAACGGCGTTGCGCGGGATTACGGGTTCTGGCTCGACGACGCTTTCGCATCGGGCGGATCAGCCGGTTACGATCACAAAAAGATGGGAATCACCGCCCGCGGCGCATGGGAATCGGTCAAACGCCATTTCCGTGAAATGGGCATCAACACCCAGACCGACGACTTCACCGTCATCGGCGTCGGCGATATGTCCGGCGACGTGTTCGGCAACGGCATGCTTCTGTCCAAGCACATCAAGCTGATCGGCGCCTTCAACCACATGCATATCTTTATCGACCCCGATCCCGATCCGGCATCGAGCTGGAAGGAACGCAACCGGTTGTTCAAGATGGGCCGGTCGTCCTGGTCGGATTACGACACCAAACTGATCTCCGAAGGCGGCGGCATTTTCGACCGGTCCGCCAAGACCATTAAGCTGACGCCCCAGATTGCCGCGCTTTACGGTCTCGACGGCAAGGAAACCATCTCGCCCAGCGATCTAATCCGGGCGATCCTTCTGTCGGATGCCGATCTGATGTGGTTCGGCGGTATCGGTACATACGTCAAAGCGTCGGACGAGCCGGATTCAGCTGCCGGCGACCGCGTCAACGACCCGCTGCGGATCGATGGGCGCGAGCTGAACTGCAAGGTGATCGGCGAAGGCGCCAACCTCGGGATTACCCAGCTTGGGCGGATCGAATTCGCCTTGCGCGGCGGACGCATCAACCCGGACTTCATAGACAATTCGGCAGGCGTCGCCTCGTCGGATCACGAAGTAAACATCAAGATTCTGCTGGGCGAGGTGATTGCCGACGGCAAGCTGGACCTGCCGGCGCGGAACAAGATCCTGGTCAAAATGACCAAACACGTCGCGGCCCATGTACTGATGGATAATTACCGCCAGAGCATGGCACTGACCCACGCGGAAGCGCAGGCAGGCGAGAAGGTCGGCGAAGCGGCCCGGTTTATCCGCTCGCTGGAGCGGTCCGGCGAACTCGACAGAACCGTCGAATTTCTGCCGGACGACGAAGAGCTCGAAGAACGCAAAATGCGCAAGCAGGGTCTGACACGACCGGAGCTCGCAGTGCTGCTGGCCTATGCCAAGATGACGCTTTACGAAGACATTCTGGCCAGCGATGTGCCGGACGACCCCTGGCTGGTGCGCGATATCGGTCTGTACTTCCCGCCATTGCTGTCAGAGAAATACCCCGACTATCTTAAGCGCCACCGGCTGCGCCGTGAAATCAGCGCTACCTATATTACCAACAGCCTGGTGAACCGCGCCGGACCGACATTTATCACCGACCTGGAAGACGAGACCGGTGCAAGTCCGGCCAGGATCGCCCGTGCTTATCTGATATGCCGCCGCGTGTTTGGGCTGCCGCAATACTGGGCAGCAATCGAGGCGCTGGATAACGTCATCCCGGCCGACGTTCAGACGACACTGAACCTCGACATCCTCAACCTGACGAAGCGGGGCACGGTCTGGTTTATTGAAAAGTCGGGCCGCGCCCTTGATGTATCGGATTCTGTGAAAGCGTTCGAACCGGGTATCGCGGAGCTTGCCCAGTCGCTGGACGGCTTTCTGTCCGACGAACTGGCAGCGAGCGTGGACGCCAATACGGCGCGCTACGAAGAAAGTAACGTGCCGACCAAACTGGCCCGTGGGGTCGCCCATCTCGATGTGCTGTTCGCCGGCTGTGACATCGTCCGGATTGCCCAGCGCGTGGGCGAAAGCGTCGGTGATTCAGCAAGAGCCTATTACGCGATCGGCGCACGGTTCGGTTTCGACTGGCTCCGCGAAACGGCGCGGCGGATCAACTCGGAGAATGAGTGGCAGACCATGGCCGTCTCGGCGATGGTCGATGAGCTATACGACCAGCAGGCCAGTCTGACCGGTAGTATCATCGATACCGCCGGCGGTGCGGCAGCGGTCGATGTGGTTCTGGAAGCATGGGAGGAATCGCGGGAACACGACGTTTCACGCGTCAATCAGACCCTGCAGGATCTCAGGCGCGCTGATGTTGTCGATCTGGCCATGCTGTCGGTCGCGACGCGCCATATCCGGGCCCTGATCGAAGAATAAACCGGCAACCGGCGGGGCGATCGCCCCTGATACCCGGCGGGGCGCGCAACACGCCAAGCCTAACGCTGGTCGGCGCTTTCGGCACGGATTAATTTGACGGTCTTATGCTTCAGGTTATAGGCCTTGCGGTCGATGCCATCGAGATCAACCCCGGTGACACGCACGAAACGCGCGTTATCAGGATACTCGATCGAATGAATGACGCCGACATCGAACAGACCTACCTGGCCCGGGTCGAGCCGGTACTGATTGGTCTCTTTCATGTCGATATCTTCATCGTTGGAACCGTCATCGACACGGTCCCATTCCGTCATCACCGTATGTTCGGTCGCCTGACCGTAGATCGCCCATGAAGCCCCGTGATCGTGCGGCGGGGATGTGTGCCCTTCACCCATGACATGCGACAGCACGACGGCCCCGGTCGTCGGGTCTTCGTTCAGCTTGTAGACGCCGGGTTTCTTTTCGGGACCGCAGAACTGCGCGATAAACGTCTCGTTCGCGAGAAGTTCCTCCATCTTGGCCTGCACTTTTTCGCGCCCGGCAGAGTTGTTTTCGTCCACCAATATCTGGTGAATTTCAGCGCAAAAATCCTGCAGCGTATAGCTCATGGCGATAGCCCCTTTCATGATCCCGTGGGGGCTATCATAACCTGATCGAAATTCCTGCGGAACCCGGACGGTTCCGGATTGTTCCGGTGTGTGCGACCCTGCAGGATGCCAGGCGGGGCCGGGAATGTTAGGGTGGCATCATGACCCTTCCCAATCCCGCATCTCCGACGCTGCGGCGTGCCAGAATTGCCTGGTGCGTCTATGACTGGGCAAATTCCGCCTTCCCGACGGTGATCGTCACCTTCGTGTTCTCGGTCTATTTCGTCGATGGCGTGGCGGCCGACAAAATCACCGGGACGACACAATGGGCCTATGCGCTTTCGTTATCGGGTATTGCGATCGCGCTGCTCAGCCCGGTTCTCGGCTCAATTGCTGATTCGTCCGGCCGGCGCAAACCCTGGCTGGCTCTGTTCTCGGCGTTAACGGCTATCGGCGCGGCATTTCTCTGGTTCGCATACCCGGATCCTTCATTCGCTATCTATGCGCTGGCCGTCTTCTGCCTTGCCAATATTTCGTTCGAAGTCGCGCAAGTATTTTACAACGCGATGCTGCCAACCATTGTCTCCAACGAGAAAATCGGCCGGTTATCGGGCTGGGGCTGGGGGCTGGGCTATATGGGAGGGCTCGCCTGTCTGGTGCTTTTGCTGACTGTCTTCATACAGGCCGATCCACTGCCCTTCGGCTTAGACCGAGATCAGGCGGAGCATGTGCGCGTCATCGGCCCGGTGGTCGCTGTATGGTTTGCCGTATTCTGCCTGCCGCTCTTCCTCTTTGTGCCCGATGCGCCATCGCGCAATGTCCGGTTATCCCAGGCGGCGCGCGATGGAATCGCGACCCTCATCGCCACAATCCGTAAGGTCAGAAGTTACCGCAATATCGCCTGGTTTCTATGCGCGCGGCTGTTCTACGTAGACGGCATGAACACCATGTTCGCCTTTGGTGCTGTCTATGCCAGCGGCACGTTCGGTATGTCGACCGAAGAAGTGATCATGTTTGCCATCGCGATGAATGTTGCCGCCGGTATCGGTGCGGCATCCTTAGGCTGGATCGACGATTACCTTGGCTCGAAAAAAACCATCGTCATCGCTCTCGCGGGCCTGATCTGCTTCGGTATCCCGTTGCTTCTGGTCGAGACCAAGCTCTGGTTCTGGATCGTCGGCCTGCCGCTTGGCCTGTTCATGGGACCGGCGCAGGCCTCCAGCCGTTCGTTAATGGCCCGTTTGGCACCGGCAGAAGTCCGCACCGAAATGTTCGGCCTTTTCGCGTTTTCGGGCCGCGCGACAGCCTTTGTCGGACCGTTCGTGCTCGGCACGCTGACATGGATGTTCGATTCCCAACGCATCGGCATGTCGACCATCGTGGTCTTTCTGGGCATCGGGTTGCTGATCCTGCTCTGGAAGGTCCGCGAACCCGCCTAAGCCCGCCTGAACCGCGTCGATCAGTGCCGGAAGTGGCGCATGCCGGTAAAGACCATGGCGAGCCCCGCATCGTCGGCGGCCGCAATAACCTCCTCGTCGCGGATCGACCCGCCCGGCTGGATCACCGCTGTCGCCCCGGCATCGGCGGCGGCCAGCAGACCGTCAGCGAACGGGAAAAACGCGTCTGACGCAACGACGGACCCTTTGACCAGCGGCTCGGATGCCCCTGCCGTCTCCGCCGCGTCTTCGGATTTACGGGCTGCAATGCGCGATGAATCTACCCGGCTCATCTGTCCCGCACCGATACCGACGGTGGCACCACCCTTGGCGTAGACAATGGCGTTCGACTTCACATGTTTGCAGACAGAGAAGGCAAACAGCAGGTCGCTGATTTCCTGTTCCGTGGGTTCGCGCTTGGTCACGATTTTCAGATCGTCCCGGCCGATGCGTCCCGAATCCCGGTCCTGCAGCAGGAACCCGCAGGATAGAAGTTTGGTCATCAGCCCCTGGGCTGTCGGGTCCGGCATGCCGCCAGTCTCCAGCACGCGCAGGTTTTTCTTGGCCGAGAAAATCTCTTTCGCCTCCGCCGTGATTTCCGGCGCGATGACGACTTCGAGGAAGATTTCTTTCATGGCCGCGGCCGCATCGGCATCGAGCGCACGGTTCACCGCAATGATTCCGCCGAACGCGCTGACCGGGTCGCATTGCAGCGCCTTGGCATAGGCATCGGCCAAGGTATCACCGAGTGCTACACCGCACGGATTGGCATGCTTGATGATCGCCATGGCCGGCGAGGCGAACTCAGCCGCGAGTTCGAACGCCGCGTCGGTATCGTTCAGATTGTTGTAGCTGAGCTCCTTACCCTGAATCTGCGTTGCGGTGGCAACGCCGGGCCGGTTATCGCCGGTGGCATAGAACGCCGCATTCTGGTGCGGGTTTTCGCCATAGCGCAGACTTTGTACGCGGGTGCCCGACAGTGAAAACCGGCGCGGGAAAGGGTCTTCATTCTGTTCGGAAAACCAGCGCCCGATCGCCACATCGTAGGCCGCCGTGCGCGCGTAAGCCGTCCCGGCAAGCCGGCGACGGAGATCGACGCTGGTCGCCCCGTCATTGGCTTTCATGTCGTCTGTAACGGCGGCGTAATCTTGTGCATCGGTGACAATCGTGACGCTTTCATGGTTCTTGGCCGCGGACCGGATCATCGCCGGGCCACCGATATCGATGTTCTCGACGCAGGTCTCGTAATCGGCACCGGCAGCGACCGTCGCTTCGAACGGATAGAGGTTAACGACGATAAGATCGATCGGCGCGATATCGTGTTCTTCCATCGCAGCCAGATGCCCGGCATCGCCCCGCCGGGCAAGGATGCCGCCATGCACGGTCGGGTGCAGGGTTTTTACCCGGCCATCCATCATCTCGGGGAACCCCGTGTGGTCGGCGACGTCTTTTACATCGAGCCCGGCATCGCACATCGCCTTCGCAGTGCCGCCGGTCGAGAGAAGTTCAACCCCCTGCCCGGCCAGGAACGTGGCGAATTCCACCAGGCCGGATTTGTCGGATACGGAAATCAGCGCCCGCCGAATGGCGGGAGAATTGTCGGTCATCGAATAGCCTCCGTGGCGGCGCCGGTTCTAGCCGGGTGCCGCGTCTTGTGGGTTTTGGTCATCGGGAGATTGGAATTCAGGTACAAGGCGGTGCACGATGGCGCGGGCCTCGGCCGCGAGACCGTTATGGACCGCCGCCGTCAGCTCGTCGATCGCCCGACCGAGCAGGGCAAGATCAGTCGCACGCGGTGCCGCAAGCAGGATTCCGGGATGCGGCGTCGGCACGAGTTCTTCCGACGCATGCAGGATTTCCTCGAACAGTTTTTCGCCAGGTCGCGGGCCGGTGATCTCTATCTTGATGTCAATTTCGGGCTGCATGCCGGCAAGCAGAATGATCTGGCGCGCAAGATCGATGATCTTCACCGGCTCGCCCATATCGAGCACGAATATCTTGCCCTGATCGCTGTTATCCGCGACCCCCTGCACCGAGGCCTGCAGGACGAGCTCAACAGCCTCGCGGACGGTCATGAAATAGCGGGTCATATCGGGGTGGGTAACGGTCAAAGGCCCGCCCGCCGCCAGCTGGCGCTGGAACAGCGGCACCACGGAGCCGGTCGATCCCAGGACATTTCCGAACCGGACCGTCACAAAATGCGTCCGATCCTCCCCGCGCGACGCCTCTGCGAGGTCCAATGCCTGGCAATAACTTTCGGCCACCCGCTTGGTCGCACCCATCATGCTCGACGGGTTCACCGCCTTATCGGTTGAAATCAGGACCATCGCGCGAATACCATGCGC
>CAJIYX010000160.1 GCA_905181725.1 Alphaproteobacteria bacterium UBA830 | reverse complement strand
TCAAAATCTTTGCAGTTGCGTGTCAGGCCACCGAGGCAAAACAACGGCACACGTGGATCCAGCGGATCTCCGTAATCACGGACATAGAGGGAAAGGTTGTCGAAGGATGTAACCCGGCGTTCGATATAAGGCATGATTGATACGTTACAGACCCAAGAGCGGCGGAAGTTCGGAAAGTGTTTTGAGCTGAACCAGCGGCGGTGCCGGTAGCAGCTCCGTCGGCTGATCAAACCGATTTACCCAGGCAACGAGGAACCCAATTGCCCCCGCACCATGGGCGTCCCACCCGTTTGATGACTGGAACGAAACGTCCTCCGCGGCAACCTTCAGTCCATCCATTGCGACCTGATAGGTTGAGGGGTGTGGTTTGAATACTCCAGCGGCTTCGATCGAATAGATACCGTCGAGCAACCTGTAGATGCCCGCACTTTTTGCGGCGGCGATAAGCATGGACGGTTCGCCGTTGGAGAGGATTGCCGTCTTTTTGCCGCCGTCTTTCAGGGCTGTCAGCACATCGACGACTTCCGGGTAGGCATCCAGCTGCAGATAAAGTTCCATCAGCTTTGCGCGCAGGCTGGCATCTTCCATATCGAGGGCGCGCATCGCGTAATCCAGTGCATCCCCCGTTACCTGCCAGAAATCGGCATGATGGCCCATCAGGCTGCGGAGCCATGTGTATTGCAGTTGCTTCATGCGCCAGAGATCGGACATCGCCTCGGATTTTTCGCCGAGATCGTCTTTCATGTTTGCCGCTGCAGAATGGACGTCAAAAAGCGTCCCATAGGCGTCAAATACACAGGCTTTAATTTCGCTAAAACGGGGGTCAGACATTCGTTGCTCCTTGTTCCGATAAACTAGCTTCGCGGAGCAGGGCGGGCAATGGGGCGTTAGCGCTGAAGGTCGCGAACGATGCCCTCTGCGAGCATGGGGTTACCCATGCGCACACGGTAAACCTGAAGGTTTTCGATCACCCGTTGCACATAGTTCCGGGTCTCGCGGTAAGGAATCGATTCGACCCAGTCGATGACATCGACGCCGGGTTCGCGCGGATCACCATTCTGCCGTACCCAGCGCCTTGCCGCCGACGGGCCGGCGTTGTAGGACACGATCGCCAGAATGTAGGAGCCGTCGAACCGGTTGATCATCTGTCCCAGATAGGCCTGGCCCAGCCGAACATTGTAACCGGAATCACGCGTTAGCTTCTTTGGCGAATACCTAACCCGCAACCGCTTGGCCACCTCCCGTGCGGTGCCAGGCATCACTTGCATAAGGCCGCGGGCACCAGTGTGGCTGATAGCCGCCGTATCAAAATTGCTTTCCTGTCGCACGATTGCGTGCAGCAGCGCCTGTTCCGGATGATTGCCGGTCATCTTGATCACGGGATAGGCGATTTCGGGGAGTGGTGCGCCGTTGCGATAGGATTTTCGCCCGGCGCGGACGGCGAAGTCCCGCCGCCCGATCTGGTTTGCGAGCTCGGCGGTCAGAATCTGTCGTTGCGGCGTCTTGGCCTCGCTCAACAGTTTGTACATGAACGGGCGCACGTGGTCGCGGGCGCCGACCTGGCTCAGCAGCCTGACCGCCCGGACCCGCTCGTCGCGTTCGAAGGCGGCTCTGTCGGGCATGGTCGGTGCGAGCTTAGAAGAAGCTAGGACGACGTTGCTATTCGATCGCGCAGCGGCAAGCTGTCCATAATAGGTCGTCCCGTGCTTGCTGGCTGCCTGAAACGATTTTGTTGCCGCGGCAAGATCGCCTGAGGCTTCCGCGGCCCGCCCAACCCAGTATGCCGCCCTGGCCTTGCTGATGGGGTAGGAGACCCTGTCGCCGATAGTACTGAAATGCGAGCGTGCTGTTTTGGGATCGTCGAGATGACGAAGCGCGATCCACCCGGCAAGCCATTCTGCTTCGACAAATCGGGCGCCGGTCGACAGGCCATTTGATTTCGCAAGCCTGTAGGCTTCGGAAATATGGCCTTTGGCAAGCAGTCGGCGCGCAATGATGGATCTCTCGACCCACCATTTCGTTGCGTAAGGCGCATCGGCCGGGACGTTCTTCAAAAGCGCATAGGCGCCATCGTCGAGCCCTTTGCGGCGGCGCCACCGCGCGCGCTCGAAGACCAGGCCCGGATCTGTGCGCAGCGATGCCGGCACCTGACGTATGTGCCAGTCCACGCCACCCCGGAACGTGCGGAGCGATATCCGGGCCATTGCCAGCTTTTGTGTCGGCGTGTCGACCAACGGCATCATCCGGCGGGCCCGGGTGGTCTGGCCATCCCACAGTAAACGGTCGAGCCGCGCGGAGTGGTCGGTTTTGGTCAGAATCTTTCTATATCGTTTGCGGAACTTCTTTTCTTGATTGCGGCCAAAATTATCGTTTAGCCACATCTCGCGGACAAGTTTCCGGGCTTTTTCTTTCATGCCATTGGCGATGACGGCCTCTATTAGCCGGATCTTCCCGTCATTGGTCAGTGGCGGATAGGTATCGAACCACCGCAGAACTTTCCGGGGCGGAACACTGCTGCCGAGCGCTTCTTCGGCCCGCCGACGTAATGTTCCGCGGCGGGGCCAGTTATCGTTTTTAAAGACAAATTCGGAAATTTGCCTGAAGCTTTTGCGATTTCCGCGCTGTGACAGCTCGAGCCACCGAAGGACTTTCGCCGGGAGCTTGTCGCGAATTTTGGATGCCTGGCGGTGTGCGCTTCGCCAGTTTCCTTTCGCCGCGGCTGTGAGCGCTGTCGAATAAATTTTCGCACCCGTCTTGGAAAGAAGTTTTGTTGCCGCGTGTGTCACAGCGGGTGTTGCTGCGTGGGTGACTGTGCCGAACAGCGCAACACCTGTCAGAATCCCCGTCAGGGTCGCTGCACAGACGCTGATTTTTACACGCGAAATCATTCAGTTCGGCCTCTTGCGGCATCGAATAACAGGGTGCGACCGTTGCGGTTAAATCACTCTTAATGCGCCCGACTATATTGGCATGTATCTGGCCGGTGGCGAATGCCAAATCTGACTATTTCAGGCAGCGGGTTCTCGCCATTTAGGGCGCAGTGACTTCTTGCCGCAGAATGGCGCGAAGAGTAATGTGCCGAAAATCTATATTGATCACATTTCAGGGAGACCGCCATGTTCAGCGGTTCCATTTGCGCGCTGATAACGCCATTTCGCGGCGGTAACATTGATGAAGAAGCTTTTAGCAGCCTTGTAAACTGGCAGATCGCGGAAGGCACGAGCGCCCTCGTTCCAATGGGGACGACGGGTGAATCGCCGACGGTGAGCCACGACGAGCACAAGCGCGTCGTCGAGCTGTGCATTGATGTTACCGATAAGCGCGTCCCGGTGATTGCCGGCGCTGGGTCAAATTCGACCGCTGAGGCGATAGAGCTGGCAGCGCATGCCAAGGCAGCAGGGGCGGATGCAGCTCTTGTCGTGACGCCCTATTACAACAAGCCGACCCAAGAGGGGCTGTATCGCCATTTCGAAGCGCTGAATTCGGTCGGAATCCCGATAATTATTTATAATATTCCGGGCCGCTCCGTTATCGATATGACCGTTGATACGATGGCGCGCTGCGCCGGGTTGGAAAACGTGATCGGCGTCAAGGATGCGACGGCAGCTGTAGGCCGGGCGACCGAGCAACGGCTCGCCTGTGGCGAAGATTTCTTCCAGCTATCGGGCGAAGACATCACCCAGCTTGGATTTCTCGCACAGGGCGGTGTCGGCTGTATTTCCGTGACCGCGAATATCGCCCCCAAGCTGATGGCTGATATGCATGCTGCGTGGCAGCGCGGTGACGTTGCCGAGGCGCAAAGACTGAATGAGCGCCTGACGCCGCTGCATGCCGATCTGTTTTGTGAAGCCAATCCCGCCCCGGTGAAATACGGCGCCAGCTTGTTGGGCAAATGCGGCGAAGAGCTGCGGCTGCCACTGGTGCAGATCACCGAGGAATCACGCGGGAAGGTCGAACGGGCAATGCGTCACGCCGGCCTGCTCAACTAACGGGCATTTGAATGGCGAAATCAGATACTAGTGCGTATCGCGTTGCCGCCAATAATCGCCGGGCGCGCCATAATTACGAAATAGAGGATACTCTCGAGGCTGGCATGATGCTGACCGGCAGCGAGGTCAAATCGCTGCGCGAAGGCCGTGCCACGATCGCGGAGTCCTACGCGAAGGCGGAGAACGGCGAAATCTGGCTGATCAATGCGAACATTCCGGAATACAAGCAGGCGGGACAGTTCAATCATGAGCCGACGCGGCCGCGGAAGCTACTGCTGAAGCAGCGTGAGATCGCCAAACTGATCGGTGCGACCGAGCGGGCAGGGATGTCGCTGATCCCGATGAAGCTCTATTTCAACAATCGCGGCATCGCGAAGCTCGAGATCGGCCTCGGCAAGGGCAAAAAGCACTATGATAAGCGCGAGACCGATAAGCAGCGTGACTGGAATATGCAGAAGGCGCGTCTGCTGAGCCACAAGGGGTGACTGAAAACCCGAAGCTGCTGGACGGATACCGCGAAAAGCTGGTGCGCCGAAAACAGGAATGGGCGCGAGACGGTCGTTTGATCGAAGACGAGCGCGCACCCCGTTCGCCTGAGGATCGGCTGCCTCCCGGGCAGAGACTGGTCGAGATCTGGCCCGTTCTCGATCTTGGTGTTCAGCCTGAAATTCCAAAGGCTAAATGGATATTCACCATCGACGGGCTGGTCGAAAACCCGATCAGCTGGAAATGGGATGATTTTCTGGCCCAACCGCAGGTTAACGTTACGTCCGATGTTCACTGCGTGACCGGCTGGTCACGCTACGACAATGCATGGACCGGGGTTCATGCGGCGCATCTCCTTGAGCTGTGCCGTCCCGAAAAAGAGGCAATGCATTGTCTGATTTATGCGTCGGATGGCTACACGACCAATATTCGCCTCGACCGGTTCGCGGATTCGGATGTTCTGCTCGCCCATTCGTGGGACGGTGAATACCTGACTAAGGAACATGGCGGTCCAGTTCGCGCGATCGTGCCGAAATGGTATTTCTGGAAAAGCGCGAAGTGGATTCGCCGCATCGAATTTATCGCCGAGGACGAGACCGGATTCTGGGAAGATCGGGGCTATCATAATGAAGGCGACCCCTGGAAAGAGCAGCGTTACGAATAACGGCTGCGGTCGGGGCCTGTGACTATCCGTCCAGCGTCGACCGGATCATCCGGAATACGTCTTCGAACATTTCTTCCGTCAACCGACGGGTATTCGTGTTGTAGCGCGAACAATGATAGCTGTTTGCCAATTTCAGACCGTTGGTGAGGTCATGCATCACGCAATGGGCAAACTTGTAACTCGCCCGGCGTTCACCGAGCGTGGACAGCGTGGTGTTATGCGAAATGCCACCCAGTGCCAGGATAACTTTCAGGTTTTTCATCGCCTCGATCTCGGCGACCAGGAAGGGGCGGCAGGCATTGATCTCTGCGCCCACCGGCTTGTTTTCCGGCGGCACGCAGCGCACCCCGTTGGCGATCCGGCAGTCCGTCAGGGTGACGCCGTCATCCGGGTGTTTGTCGTAGGTACCGGTCGCAAATCCGAACCGGCCCAACGTCTGATAAAGCAGATCGCCCGCATAATCGCCGGTGAAGGGACGGCCTGTGCGATTGGCGCCTTTGACGCCGGGCGCCAGGCCGACAATCAGCAATTGTGCGTCCAGCGGGCCGAACGACCGGACCGGCGCATTATGCCAGTCGGGCCAGGTTACGGCATTGGCCTCGCGGTAGGCGACAAGACGGGGGCAGAGATCGCAATCAAGCGGCGGGCCGTCAGCGGTGGCGATGATGCTCTTGGTCATGGTCAGGCGTCTTCGTACAGGTCGTCGCTATCGTCGATACCCGCTTCGGGGTTCGCCGGCGTTGGTCCGCGCGGGGGCGGATTTTTGACGAAGTCCGGCATGTCGTCGGCATCCTGGTCGCGGCGTGCCTCACGAGCGATGTATTTGGTGATGTCCTGCAGCTCGACAAATGTGTCGGCCTGACGGCGTAACTCGTCGGCGACCATTGGCGGGTGGGCACGGAAGGTGCTGACCACGGTCACGTGAACACCACGCCGCTGAACCGCTTCGACCAGGCGGCGAAAGTCTCCGTCGCCGGAAAACAGGACGGCGTGATCGATGTGCTGCGCCATTTCGAGCATATCGATGGCAAGCTCGATGTCCATGTTGCCTTTGACCTTGCGACGCCCGGACGCATCGGTGTGCTCCTTGGCAGGCTTCGTGACCATCGTGTATCCGTTGTAGTCGAGCCAGTCGATCAGTGGCCGGATCGGCGAATATTCCTGATCTTCGACCAGTGCGGTATAGTAAAAGGCGCGGACAAGGCTGCCTTTCTGGCGGAATACGTCGAGCAGATTTTTGTAGTCGATATCGAACCCGAGCGAACGGGCGGCTGAATAGAGATTCGGGCCATCTATAAACAGGGCGATCCGCTCCTGCGGATTGAAATGCATCATCTGAAACGTCCTGTCAGTCAAAGTGCCTGGGTTAAAAACGGTCGTCCGGGGGAAGGCCTGAAATATCCTGACCATCGCCCGGTTTCGGTGTCATATGGACACCGGCATAATTATAACGTTTTCTTTTTAAATCAAAGATTTATGTTTGTTTTGTCATGATATTTATAGCAATCGGATCAAACCTGCCTCATCCCGAATTCGGGCCCCCGGTGGACGTCTGCAACGCGGCAATTGACGCGATTGAAGCGAGTGGTTGTGGGCTTCAGGCCCGTTCACGCTGGTTCCGAAGCGCGCCGATCCCGGCATCCGACCAGCCCGATTTTGTAAATGGTGTCATATCGGTTCAAACGGCCCTGGAACCGGGCGCTTTACTGAGCTGTCTGCACGGCATCGAAGCACGTTTTGATCGTGTTCGGTCGGCACCTGACGCCGCAAGGACGCTGGATCTCGACCTGCTTGCCTATGGTGATATGGTTAATAATGGCCCAGATGTGCCATTGCTGCCGCACCCAAGGATGGCCCGGCGGGCCTTTGTTCTGCTGCCGCTTCGGGACGTTGCACCGGATTGGAAGCATCCGGTTCTGTGGGCGACATTGGCAGCATTGATTGCTGCCTTGCCCGATGGTCAGAAGTGTACCCCGATTGCCTGACCGAACGACGCGCCAGAGGGCTTGAACCGCTTGCTTTTGAGGCTTTAAGCCCTTATATACCTGCTCTTCCAGAAGCCGGAGATTCGCAAAATGGCCCGCGTAACCGTCGAAGACTGCGTTCTTAAGATTCCTAATCGTTTTCAGCTCGTCATGATGGCGGCCCAGCGGTCGCGAGAATTGTCGGTGGGCGGAGAGCTTACCGTTGATCGTGACAACGACAAAAATCCGGTTGTCGCGCTGCGTGAAATCGCCGACGAGACTATCCCGCTCGATGAGCTGGAAACGGCCGTAATCGAGGGCCTCCAGCGGAATATCGACGTTGATGAGATCGCCGAAGAAGAAGACGACGAAATGCTTCAGGTGACCGAAGCGCTGAATGAATTGGCAGGCCTGGTTGATACCGGCGCAGAAACCGCGGCGCCCGCCGCTGCCGAGGCACCGGCCGCTGCTGCCGACGATCCGATGGCCGCTCTTGCGGCTGGCTTCCAAGACGTCACGATCGAGGACGTCAAGAAAGAAGACTGATCCATGAGGGTCGCGCGATGATTTCGCGATCCTTATCAGTCCGGCGTCCGGTGTTCCGTGACGCCCCCGTCGCAGTGTCCATCTCATGATGCGGCAATACGAACTCGTCGAACGGGTGCGGGGCTACGATCCGTCTGTCGACGAGGCCGCGCTTAACCGCGCCTACGTATTTTCGATGAAGGTTCACGGGTCGCAAACCCGGGCATCGGGCGACCCGTATTTTTCACATCCTGTCGAAGTTGCCGGAATTCTTACCGAGTATCGGCTGGATACCGCATCGATCGTGACGGGGCTCCTGCACGATACGGTCGAAGACACGGTCGCCACGATAGATCAGATCGAGACTCTCTTCGGCGACGAGGTTGCGCGGCTGGTGGACGGCGTCACGAAGCTGTCGCGGCTTGAGCTTCAGTCGCCCGATAGTGGCCATGCCGAGAATTTCCGTAAACTGCTTCTGGCGATCTCCGAAGATATCCGGGTTCTGCTCGTCAAGCTCGCGGACCGCCTCCATAACATGCGGACATTGCACTACATAAAAAATCCGGAAAAACGCGCCAGGATAGCGCGCGAGACGATGGAAATTTACGTTCCGCTTGCAGAACGCATCGGTATCCAGGAGATCAAGGAAGAGCTCGAGGATATGGCCTTCCGCGAACTTTACCCGGATGCGTCCGAGTCGATTGCCGGTCGACTTACGTTCCTGCAGGAGCAAGGGGACGACATCGTCACCCGCATTATCGACGAGATTAACCGCACGCTCGTCGAAGTGGATATCGAGGCCTGGATTTCCGGCCGCACAAAACGCTCGGTGTCGATCTGGCGAAAGATGCACCGCAAAAAAGTCGATTTTGAGCAGCTGACCGATATCAACGCCTTTCGCATTGTCGTGGCGTCGGTGGAGGATTGTTACAGAGCACTCGGTGTGATCCATACACATTACCGGATGATTCCCGGAGAGTTCGACGATTATATCTCGACCCCTAAACCCAACGGCTACCAGTCCCTGCATACGGCGCTTATCGGACCCGAGGCCTGCCGGATCGAAGTCCAGATCCGCACAACGCAGATGCATGAAATTGCCGAGCTCGGTGTTGCTGCTCACTGGCAGTACAAGCAGGGAGCCGCCCTCACCGAGGGCAAGAGCTATCACTGGGTTCGCCAATTGCTGGATATCCTAGAAAATTCGAACAACCCGGACGAGTTTCTCGAACATACCAAGTTGGAAATGTTCCCGGATCAGGTTTTCTGTTTTACGCCAAAGGGCGAGATCATAAATCTGCCCCAGGGTGCTACGGCGATCGATTTTGCCTATGCCGTCCATTCGGAGATCGGTGACAGATGCATCGGCACACGGATCAACAGCAAGATGGCGCCGCTGCGCACCGAGATCAGGAACGGCGATCAGGTTGAGATACTGACATCAATGGACGGCACGCCGTCTCCTATCTGGGAGAACTGGGTTGTCACCGGCAAGGCACGTGCCCGTATTCGCAAGTATGTGCGTGGCGAGCGCCGTGAGGAATTCGTGAAACTTGGCAGCGCGATGCTCGACAGGGCCTTTCGTGAGATAGGTTTTACGCCGCAGGAAGACCCGGCTCAGAAGGTCCTCGATCGTTTTAATG
>CAJIYX010000159.1 GCA_905181725.1 Alphaproteobacteria bacterium UBA830 | reverse complement strand
CGGGCGTGATCGAGATCGCGCATCAGTGCCGAACCCGACTGCTTGTTCACGACCTTCTTGACCGGGCAGCCCATATTTATATCGATAATAGCCGCGCCGTGGTCTTCGTTCATTCGCGCCGCTTCGGCCATCAATTCGGGCTCATATCCCGCCAGCTGAACGGCCATTGGCTGCTCATCCGCACAATTCGTGATCATCTTCATCGTCTTGCGGTTGGCATTGACCATCGCCTGACTGGCGATCATCTCTGATACGACAAGCCCTGCGCCCCAACGCTTCACCAGACCGCGAAACGGTAGGTCCGATACACCGGACATCGGCGCGAGGATCACTGGAGCTGAAATTCGGACAGGGCCGACAGCAATGGTCATTAATTATGCAACTGCATCATGGTGGCTAAATCGCAGGCAGACCATAATGCTGCATCGCAACAAACACAATATTTCTATGCGCTTAGGTTAGGATCACGTCCGTGACGAATTTGACACCCGGATAGGCCAACGTGATCAGCAAATATGCGACCAAGAAGTAGCGGGCAGCCCGCCGTCCCCGAATACCCGTTCTGATATGGATGGCGAGAAGAACCACAATAATCAGAAAGGTGACTATCGACAGAGCGATTTTGTGTGAAAATTCAATAAGTTGGCCGGTCTGATAGAATTGCGCAGCCATCCCGCTCAACAGTCCAAGCCCGAGGATGACAGCCCCTGCCGTCAGCAGGGTCACCTGGATCCGTTCCCCATCCGCGACCGACGGCAGAAGCCGCGTCAGTTTACTGGGCCGTTTCCCTTTCAGCGCATGCTCCTGAAGAACCACGGCCAGTCCCGCCACCGCGCCAATGGTGAGCAATCCGTAAGTCAGGACAGAGACCAGAATATGAAACTGGACCCACGCTGACGGAACCAAGCCGTCAAGCGGCCGCGCCGGCTGATGCAGCCATACCGTTGCCAGAACCCCGATGATCGCAAGATAAGGCATCAACAACGGCGATAGACGCCAGACTTCTCGCATTGAGAAGGCGAGAAGCGCAAACAGCACCAGACTGGCAAAAACGGTGATCCAAAGCGCCGATGCAAGCCCTGTATGCCAGCCGGTACCGAGCGAGTTCCAAATCCAAAGGGCGGGCCCCGCAGTCGCGACGGCTAGCATCAGCCAGAAAACGGTGTCACGCGCAGGCGCGTGCCGAAACGGCAATACCGCCGCCGGCACCAACGCGGCAATCGCAGAAATCGACAGGATCAGTGTATTCATCATCGCGCGCATAATAGCATCTGCGAACGGTCGGCGTAGCTGCGTATTTTAATCCCCGCAGAAAATGTTGTCCGACTGCCGGTGGTTGGCGCGGTCGCCGGATTCGCCTAGTTTGCCGGAACACTTAAGGAACGTCGACAAATGGCCCGCTGTGTCGCCCTAATTCTTGCCGGAGGATCCGGCTCCCGCGTCGGAGGCGATATTCCGAAACAGTATCTGACGGTTGGAGGCAGCCCGGTTATTCGACGCACAGTCGAGGTTTTTATGTCTCATCCCGCTATCGACACCGTGCAGATCGTCATTGGCGCGGAGGACACCGAGCTCTGCACCACCGCCCTCGCCGGTCTGGATATTCCCCGTCCAGTCACTGGCGGTGCGACCCGACAGGAGTCCGGCCGGCACGGCCTTGAGGCGCTTGAAGACAGTAATCCCGATCATGTCCTTATTCACGACGCCGCGCGTCCCTTTGTCGATCATGCGACAATCAACCGGGTCATAAAGGCGCTTGATGCCGCCCCGGCAGTTCTGCCAGCGGTCCCGGTCGCTGATACGCTCAAACGCGGTACCGGAACGCCGCCGTTCGTGTCCGCTACCGTCGATCGCCGGGATGTCTGGCGTGCACAGACACCGCAGGGGTTCCAGTTTGCCGAGATCCTCTCTGCCCACCGAGCGGCAGCTGGACAGGAGATGACCGACGACACGGCCATTGCCGAATATGCGGGCCTCGCGGTCTTGCTTGTCCCGGGCAATGAGGACAACTTCAAGATAACTACCCACGACGACCTGCAGCGTGCGGAGAGGATAACGAAAGCCATGACGGGAGAAACGCGTGTAGGAACAGGGTTCGACGTTCATGCCTTCGGCGACGGGGACGCCGACGGGGACAAGGTGATCCTGTGCGGCATTGGAATTCCCCATGACCGGGCGCTGGAAGGCCATTCAGATGCCGATGTCGCGCTTCACGCCGTAACCGACGCCCTGCTGGGCGCGATTGCCGAAGGCGATATCGGATCGCATTTTCCGCCGTCGGACCCGCAATGGCGGGGCGCACCGTCCCGGGTGTTTCTCGAACACGCGGCGTCGCTTGTGACCGACCGGCACGGTTCCATCGGCAATATCGACCTGACGATCATCTGCGAAGCGCCGAAGGTCGGCCCGCACCGCGATGCCATGCGCCAGTCGCTCAGCGAAATTCTCAACATTGAACCGGGCCGCATCAGCGTGAAGGCGACAACGACAGAGAAGCTCGGCTTTACCGGCCGTGGCGAAGGAATCGCCGCACAGGCCGCCGTCACCGTCCGGCTTCCTTGATCCATGGCGCTTGGACAACTCCCGGCAGGATTATCGCTGTGGCACCCGGCCGCCTTTCTAGCGACGTGGGGCGGATCGGGGCTGCTGCCCCGCGCACCCGGCACCTGGGGTTCTCTATTCAGCCTGCCCTTCGCCTGGGTAATCGCCGAAAGGTGGGGTAGCGAGGCGCTGTTCATCGCCGCCGCCATTACTCTGTTCATCGGTCTCTGGGCCTCCGAGCAGTATCTGAAATATTCGACGAGCAAGGACCCGGGCGCGATCGTGATCGACGAGACCGCCGGACAGTTCCTAGCACTTGCGCTCGTACCCCCTGAATTCTGGTGGTACGCCGCCGGTTTCGTTCTGTTCCGCATCGCCGATATCTTCAAACCCTGGCCGGCTTCGTGGGCGGACCGGTCGCTCAAAGGCGCGATCGGCGTGATGACCGACGATATCTTTGCCGCGGTTTACGCGCTTGTCGTACTCTATGGCGCACATCTTCTTTTAGCGGGCTGACATGATCGATACAGACGTCTTCAAGCGGGCCGAGTCCCTTCTGCAAACCTGCCGCGATGCGGGCGTCACCATTGCCACAGTCGAATCCTGCACCGGTGGGCTCGTCGCCGCATCGCTGACCGAAGTCGCCGGATCGTCCTCCGTCGTTGACCGTGGTTTCGTGACCTATACGAACGAGGCCAAGAACGAACTTGTCGGTGTACCGATGCACCTGTTCGAACAAGTAGGCGCGGTCAGTGAAGAAGTCGCCCGTACCATGGCCGCCGGCGGGCTCGCATATTCCAATGCGACCATCGCCGTCGGGATCACCGGGGTCGCCGGGCCGGGTCAGAGCGAAAACAAACCCGCCGGGCTCGTTCATATCTGTGCGGCCCGCAAAGACGGCGACGTCGTCCACGAACGCTGCATGTTCGGTGGCGACCGCCCGGCCGTGCGAAAAGCGGCGGTTCTCAAGGCGTTTGACATGATTGCCGCGCTGGCGTGAGCCTTCGCACACGGGTCGCAGGGATCGATTTTTCCGGCGCACGCGAGGCTGGAAAAAATATCTGGATTGCCGAAGGCACCGTCACGCCCGACGGCGTGAAAATAGAAGGCCTGGCGCGCGCCGCCGATCTACCGGGCGGCGCAAATGCATTTGCGCCGGCGATGACCGCCGTCGTCGATCATGTCGCCACGCTCACCGACCATGTCATCGGTTTTGATTTCCCGTTCAGCCTGCCGGCAAATCTGATCGCTCAGGATACCTGGCCATCCTTTGCACGCAGCTTTGCGGCTGACTACACCAACCCGGATCAGTTTCGGAATCACTGTCGTGCGCAAACCGGCGGGCGGGAGCTGAAACGCGCCACGGATACAGAAGCCCGCGTTCCCTGGTGCGCGTATAACCTGCGGCTCTACCGCCAGACTTGGGCAGGCATCCGTCATGTCCTTTATCCGTTGGTTGAACAGTACAACGCTCGCGTGATTCCGATGCAGAAACCGTTGGCGGGGAAACCGCTGATCGCCGAAATCTGCCCTGCATCCACCCTGAAGGCCGAAGGGCTGTACGTTCCCTATAAAGGCCACGGGGATGCATTGCGGGCGGCCCGTGCCGATATTCTTCGCAGCGTCATACACCGCGGCCTGCTTTCCCCGGTGCGCGGCAAATTCGGTGCAACTATTCTGGATAATGCGGGCGGTGATGCGCTGGACGCTGTTCTGTCTGCAATTGCGGCTGCGCGAATCGACAATCCAAAACCACGCAACGATCTCGACCGGATCGAATGCCGGGTTTACTTCTAGGTGTAGCGTTTGGCTGCACGTTTCTCAAAGGCGCTGACCATCCGGCGTACCGCTTCATGAAACAGCGGTTCCATGATTTTCTGCAACAGGCGCGAGCGGAATTCAAAATCGATAAAAAAGTCGATCTCGCAACCGCCCTCTTTCTCGACAAAAAGCCAGCGGTTTTCGAGATACCGGAACGGCCCGTCGAGATATTCGACATCGATCTGTTTCTTAGGCGTCAACGTGACCCGCGACGTGAACCGCTCGCGGAGCATCTTGAAACCGACAACCATATCGGCCCGGATCACGTCGTTCTCGTGGCTGTTCACCCGCAGCGCGATACACCAGGGGAGAAAATTCGGATAATCTCCGATGTCCGACACAAGGTCGAAGAGCTGGTCTGCCGTCTGGGGCAGAAAGCGGGTTTCATGATGGGTCGGCATTGTCCGGGAACTGTTTACTTCGCCGCCAGTTTGGTCTCACGCGCGGCGCGCATTTCGACAAAATCGCTATCGGCGTGATAGGAAGACCGGGTCAGCGGCGACGACGACACCATCAGGAAGCCTTTCCCATAGGCCGCAATCTTGTACGTCTCGAACTCGTCCGGCGTTACGAACCGGTCAATGGCATGATGCTTCACAGTCGGCTGCAGATACTGGCCAATGGTCAAAAAATCGACATCAGCCGCCCGCAGATCGTCCATGACCTGCAGAACCTCGTCCTTGCCCTCGCCCAGTCCGGCCATCAGACCTGACTTTGTGAAAATCGTCGGGTCGAGCCTTTTCACTTCGTCCAGCAGGCGCAACGAATGGAAATACCGGGCACCGGGGCGCACCGTCGCGTAAAGCCGCGGCACGGTTTCGAGGTTGTGATTGAAGACATCGGGGCGCGCCTCGACGACGGTCTCGATCGCCCCCAGTTTCTTCTGAAAATCAGGTGTCAGGATCTCGATCGTCGTATCGGGTGAGTTCTCACGGATGCGGGTGATCACTTTGGCAAAATGCCCTGCCCCGCCATCGTCCAGATCATCGCGGTCGACCGAGGTGATCACCACATGGGCAAGCCCCAGTTCTGCCACCGCAACGGCAACGTGTTCAGGTTCCAACCCGTCGAGCGCGCCGGGCACGCCGGTCGCGATATTGCAAAACGCGCAGGCGCGGGTGCAGATATCGCCCATGATCATCATGGTCGCGTGTTTCTGCGCCCAGCATTCGCCGATATTCGGGCACGCCGCTTCCTCGCACACCGTCACGAGGTTCAGCTTCCGCATCAGATCACGGGTTTCCTGATAGACCGACGAGGTCGGTGCCTTCACCCGGATCCACGATGGCTTACGCTGGATCGGGTTATCCGGCTTGTGCGCCTTTTCCGGATGGCGCGGACGGGTCGTTTCTGCGGGAATGCTCATGGTTCAGAAATGGACCGCACGGCCATAAGCGTCAAGCACCGACTCGTGCATCATTTCAGAAAGCGTCGGATGCGGGAACACGGCTTCCATCAGTTCGGCCTCGGTGGTCTCCAGCGTTTTGCCCACCATGTAGCCCTGGATCAACTCTGTGACCTCTGCGCCGATCATGTGCGCGCCCAGTAATTCGCCGGTTTTGGCGTCGAACACGGTCTTGACCAAACCTTCGCTGTCGCCCAGCGCGATGGCCTTGCCGTTGCCCATGAACGGGAACCGGCCGACCTTGACCTCATGCCCGGCCTCGATTGCCGCCGCCTCGGTCATGCCGACGCTTGCGACCTGCGGGCGGCAATAGGTGCAGCCCGGAATCAGCGATGTGTTGAGCGGGTGGGTTTTCTCGCCGGCGATCTTCTCGACGCAGATCACGCCCTCATGGCTCGCCTTATGTGCCAGCCAGGGCGGTCCGGCGAGATCGCCGATGGCATAGACACCGGGTTCGCCGGTTTCCATCCATTCATTGATGACCACGTGGCCGCGGTCGACCTCTACCTTCGTATTTTCCAGGCCGATATTCTCGACGTTGCCAGTGATACCGACCGCCAGAATAACGCGGTCGACGGTGATCTCCTCGACCTTGCCGTCGCTCATCTCAACCGTCGCCGTGACGTTGTTGGAACCCGTTTTCAGGCCCGAGACCTTTGCGCCGGTATGGATCGTCATGCCTTGTTGCTCGAACGCCTTGAAGGCCATCGCGGAAATCTCTTCATCCTCGACCGGCAGGACCCGGTCCATGACCTCGACCACGGTCACATCCGCGCCAAGATCGGAATAGAAGCTCGCAAATTCGATACCGATCGCGCCGGAACCGATTACCAGCAGCGATTTCGGCATTTCTTCCGGCACCATGGCTTCCCGGTAGGTCCAGATCAGCTTACCGTCGGGTTCCAGCCCCGGCAGCGTCCGCGCCCGTGCACCGGTGGCAAGAATGATATGTTTACCCGATAGCTCGGATGTTTTGCCGTCGGCGTCGGTCACGGTGAGCTTGCCTGCACCGGCAAGCGCGCCCGAACCCATGATGACATCGACCTTGTTCTTCTTCAGCAGATGTCCGACGCCCTGATTGAGCTGCTTTGCAACACCGCGGGATCGCGCGACGATCTTCTTCACATCGAACGAGACCTCTCCGACAGAAATGCCGAATTGCTCGGCATTGTCGATCAGGTGCTTGATCTCCGACGTGCGCAGCAGCGCCTTGGTCGGGATACAGCCCCAGTTCAGGCAGATACCGCCGAGATGTTCGCGTTCCACCACCGCCGCCTTCATGCCGAGCTGTGCCGCCCGGATCGCCGCAACGTAGCCGCCCGGTCCGCCGCCAACCAGGATGATGTCGTATTCGGTATCAGCCAAGGGTCTTCTCCCTAAAGTAGCATCAGTGCCGGGTTTTCGATGTAGCGCTTGATCGCGGCTAGCAGTTCCGCGCCGATGGCGCCGTCGACCACACGGTGATCGACCGACAGCGTGCAGCTCATCACCGTCGCCGGAACAATCTCGCCGTCTTTGACGACAGGTCGCTGTTCCCCTGCCCCGACCGCGAGGATACAGGCCTGTGGCGGGTTGATGACCGCGTCGAACTGTTTCACGCCGAACATGCCGAGGTTCGAGACCGAGAACGATCCGCCCTGGTATTCTTCCGGCGCAAGCTTGCCCTCACGGGCGCGGGTCGCGAGGTCTTTCATATCGGCTGAAATCCGCTTGAAGCCTTTTTGCTCGGCCGCACGCACGATGGGCGTAATCAGCCCGCCCGGTATAGCGACCGCAACCGAGATATCCGCCGTGTGGAACTGGCGCATCACGCCTTCGCCTTCATAAGCGACATTGGCGGCAGGTACTTCCATCAGCCCCATGGCGCAGGCACGGATGACAAAATCGTTGACCGATATCTTCACGTCTTCCTGCGCGGCGTTCAGCGCCTTGCGGATTTTCAGAAGCTCGTCCAGTTCGCAATCCATCGTCAGATAGAAATGCGGCACCTGGGATTTCGATTCCGTCATACGCTGCGCGATGACCTTGCGCATTGTCGACAGCTTGACGACCTCGGACGTATCGCCGCCCACCGCTAAAATCTCTTCCGCCGCCTTACCGCCGGTGGATGCTTCAGGTTCAACCGGTTTCGCAATTCCCTTGGCGACCGCGGCATCGATATCGCGTTTAACGATCCGTCCATCCGGACCGGAGCCCTGAACAACCGAAATATCGAGCCCCGCCTTAGCCGCCATGCGTCGTGCAAGCGGGCTTGCGAACAAACGGTTGCCGTTTACATCTAAGGCTTGCGGCAATGCCCCTGTCGTTGAAATTTCTATATTGCCCTGTTGGGCAGCCGCACCGCCGCCGGACATTGCTGCCTCGACATCGGACCGGACGACCTTGCCATGCGCGCCGGAACCCTGAACGGCGCCCAGGTCAACGCTTGCCTGCTCGGCGATGCGCCGGGCGAGCGGACTTGCCTTTACGTCACCGCCTGAAATTACAGGTGCGGGGGTGGGCGTTTCTTCAACGGTTGCCGCAAGTTCCAAAACCGCCTCAGTCTCAGCAGTCGGGGCCGGCGTGGTCTTTGCTGTCGCCGGCGTTTCGTCAGCAGCGGCTGCGGACGCATCTTCACCGTCTTCTATTAGAATGCCGATGATTTCGTTCACCGGAACCCCTTCGGTACCTTCCGCAACAAGGATCTTGCCGATGATGCCTTCATCTATCGATTCAACCTCCATGGTCGCCTTGTCGGTTTCGATCTCGGCGATCACATCGCCCGGATTAACCTGGTCGCCTTCCTTGACGTGCCACTTGGCAAGATTGCCCTCAGTCATCGTCGGCGACAGTGCCGGCATAAAGATTTTAATGGACATATCTACGACCCCGCCCGATCAGTCCGCGTAGCAGACGGCTTTTGCCGCCGCTACGACATCGGCTAACTGCGGCAAAGCCAGTTTTTCGAGATTGGCCGCATAAGGCAGCGGCACATCCACTGCACAGACCCGCTTCAGCGGCGCATCGAGCCAGTCAAAAGCTTCTTCCATCATGATCGCTGCGATCTCGGAGCCCATGCCGGCAACCGGCCAGCCTTCCTCTACCGAAACGATACGGTTGGTCTTCTTGACGGAGTTGACGATAGTCTCGGTATCGAGCGGCCGCAGGGTGCGAAGATCAATGACTTCAGCTTCGATCCCCTCTTTGGAAAGCTCCTCGGCGGCGGCTAACGCATGGCCGACCATGATCGAGAATGCGGTCAGGGTCACATCGCTGCCTTCGCGCACGACCTTTGCCTTGCCGATCGGGACGGTCCAGTCGTCGTCGTCAGGCACATCAAAGCTCTGACCGTAAAGCATTTCGTTTTCGAGGAAGATCACCGGATTCGGATCGCGAATAGCCGATTTCAGCAGCCCCTTCGCATCCGCCGCCGTATACGGCGCCAGAACATAAAGCCCCGGCACATGAGCATACCAGCTCGCATAACACTGCGAGTGCTGGGCGCCAACGCGTGCAGCGGCGCCGTTCGGCCCGCGGAACACCGCCGGGCAGCCCATCTGGCCACCGGACATATAGTTGGTCTTCGCAGCCGAGTTGATCAGATGGTCCATCGCCTGCATGGCGAAGTTAAAGGTCATGAATTCAACGATCGGCTTCAGGCCTGCAAAAGCCGCACCGACACTCAGACCAGTAAAACCGTGCTCGGTGATCGGCGTATCGATCACCCGCATTTCGCCGAACTCATCGAGCAGTCCCTCGCTGACTTTGTAGGCCCCCTGATACTGGCCGACTTCTTCGCCCATCAGGAACACGTTCTCGTCCGCGCGCATTTCTTCCGCCATGGCGTCCCGTAGGGCGTCACGCACGGTCGTGCTGGTGGTCGGGCCGGTGAATTCCTTCTCCGCTGTAACCGGTTTGGCCGCGGGCGCACTGACGGCAGCCGCAGGCGCCGCTTCTTCAACCGTCGTTTCCGCGGCGGGCTCAGGTGCTGCAGCCGGTGCCGCATCGCCGATATCACCGGTGTTTTCGCCCTCTTCGAGCAGCACACCGATAACGGCGTTCACTTTGACGTGCTCACTCCCTTCGGAAATGACAATTTTACCAAGGACGCCTTCATCCACGGCTTCGACTTCCATGGTCGCCTTATCGGTTTCGATCTCGGCGATCACATCGCCGGCAGAGACCGCATCGCCTTCGTTTTTGTGCCATTTGGCAAGATTGCCTTCCGTCATCGTCGGCGACAGGGCAGGCATCAGAATATTAATAGGCATTGTTTTTCCCTTCCCGTCTCAGACTTCGACCAGAACGTCGGTATACAGCTCCGACGCATTCGGTTCGGGGCTTTCCTGTGCGAACTCCGCGGCTTCCACGACAATCGCGCGCACTTCTTTGTCCATCTCCTTGAGGTCGGCCTCGGTCTTGGAACCGGACTCGACGATTACCTTGCTCAGATTTGCAATCGGATCGTGGTTATCGCGCATGTCCGCAACCTCTTCCTTGGTCCGGTATTTCGCCGGGTCAGACATTGAATGCCCGCGGTAGCGATAGGTCAGCATCTCTAGCACGTAGGGGCCGTTTCCGTCGCGGCAGTGCTTCACTGCTTTCGCCGCCGCCGCATTAACCGCGAGAACATCCATGCCGTCGACCTGCTCGCCCGGCATGCCATAGGGCTCGCCCAGACGGTAAAGCTCTTTCGCCGCCGATGCCCGGGCAACCGATGTGCCCATGCCGTATCGGTTATTCTCGATCACGTAGATGACCGGCAGATCCCAAAGCTCTGCCATGTTGAAAGCTTCATTCACCTGGCCCTGGTTGACCGCGCCGTCGCCCAGATAGGTCAGCGAGACGCCGCCGGTGTTCTTGTACTTTGCGGCGAAGGCCAGCCCGGTACCGATTGGCACCTGCGCGCCAACGATGCCGTGGCCGCCATAAAAATTCTTTTCCTTGGAAAACATGTGCATCGAGCCGCCCTTACCCTTGGAGTACCCGCCGCTCCGTCCGGTCAGCTCGGCCATGACACCCTTCGGGTCCATGCCGCAGGCCAGCATATGGCCATGATCTCGGTAACTGGTCACAACAGCATCCCGGGCGTCGATAGCGGCCTGCATGCCAACCACGACGGCTTCCTGTCCGATATAGAGATGGCAGAACCCGCCGATCAGCCCCATTCCGTACATCTGGCCCGCACGCTCTTCAAAACGACGGATCAGAAGCATGTCACGGTAATATCCCAAAAGCTCGGCCGCGTTCGCGCCGGTCTTTGCCGAACCGCTGCGGGACGCGGGTTTGGTCTTAGCCTTTCCCGCCTTACCTTTGGAAGCTGCACCCTTGGGAGCTGTCGCCATAAATTCCTCCGTCTGAAATACGTGCATATGCGCGCATTTTCTTCTGATTGATTGCGCACAGAATATAGAAACCCACAAAAGCCGCAACCGCGACCTCGGTAAGTATGTATCGTATTTTATGGTTAAGAATTTAGGATAATTTCAAAATTAAGCGAATTACCACCACCGGCAGCAATACCCGTCGCCATGGCCTCCTGCCGAACCTAACGATCCAGGGCGGCTTCACTATCCAAAACGATGAATTCATCGGGCCGCACGAGCCCAGCCATAATCCGCGCGCGTTCATCAAGCATATCGGCGTCAAGATGTTCGGATCTCAGCAGGGAGATGCGGCGGTCGTAGTCCGTCCGCACGGTCTGCGTTTCACTCAGGGTCTGTTCCGCGACGCTGACCTGCTTCTGCAGGTGCATCCAGGCAATGACACCCCGATCACCGTGAAAGGCGTGAACGAGGAAATAACAAACGAACAATGCCCCGACGATCGGAACGATCATCCGGCGCGACCTGCGTCTAATTTCGCGTACTGCTCCCATAATCGAATCGAATCACATTTCGATTCGCCAGGTCAAGCAAAAAAAACCAAGATCACGAAAAATAATGTGGATAACCGCAGATTTCTGCGGATGAATGACTCACTATTTTTGAT
>CAJIYX010000158.1 GCA_905181725.1 Alphaproteobacteria bacterium UBA830 | reverse complement strand
CGCTGCCCGTGCCGCCCGCCGCCGAAATCGAGTGCGTGGCCGACATGCTTGTCGCCAGCCCGAACCCGGCCATCATCGCCGAATCCATAGGTCGTGATCCGGCAGGCTACGCGGCGACGGTCGAACTTGCCGAATTGCTGGCCATTCCGGTTTCCGATTCCGGGTGGAGCGATTTCACGAATTTCCCCAAGGATCACCCATTGTATCAGGGCATCGGCAATCCCGATTACCTGCATGATGCCGATCTTGTGCTGACCCTGCGGTCACGCGCGCCGTGGTCGCCGCCGAGCAACCAGCCGGCCAAGGCGACGATCGTCAATATCGATGAAGCGCCGTTCCGCGCCCACATGGTTCACCAGAACCTGCAGGCCGATGTCTTCCTCGAGGGCGATGCGGTTGCCACGCTGCAGGCACTGGTCGCCGCGGTGCGCACAAAAGGTGTCGATGATGCCGTCGTCGCCGAACGCCGGGCGCGCTGGTCAAAGGGTCATGACGCGCTTGTCGCCCGCAAACAGGGCCAGGTCGACGAAGCTCTGGCAAAGGACACGATTTCGCCCATCGGCCTATGTGCCACGCTCGGTGATGTGCTGCCCGACGACACGATCTTTATCGACGAGACCATCACCAGCCGGCGTTCGATTATTGAGCATGTCGACTTCAAGGGTCCGCTCAGCTTCTTCAGCGTCGCCTCCGGCGGACTGGGGCAGGGGCTGGGTCTGGCGCTTGGTGCCAAGCTGGCGATGAAAAACCGGCCGATCGTCTCGGTCATCGGCGACGGCTCGTTCATGTACAACCCGGTCACCCAGAGCCTGGCGCTGTCGAAGCACAAGGACATCCCGATCATGATCGTGGTGTTCAACAATGCCGGCTATTCGGCCATGCGCAAAGAACACCATGCGTATTATCCCGATGGCGTCGCGGCGGCATCCAACGCCTCGATCGGCCATGATATTACCGATGTGGACTACGCCGAACTCGGCAAGCCGTTCGGTTTTTACGGCCGCCGTGTAGAGGCGCTGGCCGACCTGCCGGGCGTGCTCAAAGAGGCCTATGCCGCCACAAAGGAAGGCCGTACGGCCATCGTCAACGTCATTCTGGACGAAGGCGCGCCCGCGACGCGCTGAAGACGAATTGAAGACGTTCTGAATACGTTGCATTCGCCTGCGCATTCGGCCGCATTAGAATTGACAGGCCCGCCGCTGCTCGGCTACACACGTTTCTGCATACAGCGTGTTAACGATACCACTCCACGGCGGAGAGGTGGCCGAGTGGCTGAAGGCGCTGGTTTGCTAAATCAGTATGCGGGTAACCGTATCGAGGGTTCGAATCCCTCTCTCTCCGCCAATTATCTATCGTAAATGATTGATATAATTAACGAAATATTATTTAGTACCACAGTTAGTCCCACACTGTGATCGCGTTAAGAGCCAATCTTCGGATTATCGTCCGCTTCCGCTTTCGTTGACGGCGGCGTCGGGCCGGCTCTTCTGCAACCTCTTGCGAGCCAAGGTTTGTGTCGGACTAAATATGTTCAGTTTAGCTGAACTGTCACCCGCAAGCCGCCGCTTTCGATCTGTGCGACTGTGTTCTGATAAGCCTCATGGTCGATTATTCGGTCCTCAACCGTTGAGTTACGCATCGTAAACTCAACGCCGGTTTTTCTGTTTCGTCCGAACGGAGCTATTCTTGGGAATATCTCCCGCATTTTGGCTCGCATAGCTGCATTCAACTCTCCGCTAAGTTCAATAGCAGCATAGCTGGCAGGGGCGCCTAGTGGGGACGTGAACATAGGCGGAGAGACAGTCGGCCATCCGTCCGCCCCATACAGCCAGAAGTGCCAACGGCCATCCAGCAGCTCGCCATCCACCCGAATAGCAAACTCGCCGCTATAGTTTTTGAGACTATACGTGAAATCACAAAGCGTAAGCTCGTTGGCGTGCGTGACCACGCGCACATTCTCCTCCAGCCAATTCTGGACCATGGTCAAGCGGTCGTTCAGTTCATCCTCAGCACTGCTCATCAGCTTCCCTACAAATCTTCATCACACCGGATGATAAACACTCTCACTCGGCCCGACGTAGTAATCAAACACATGTCGGCAAGAACCTCTTACACCGTGCCCTACTGCGGATCATCTTTCACTACTCGCAGTACCTCGGCAGCCTCATTCGGAGAACAGCAGCAGGAACTTCAAGCGATGCCGGGATCTTCACCAGATCTCGCGGGTTATCGCGGCAAGGTCAGCAACGGTTAAGTAGTCCGCTTCATTGACCCAGTGGAACTCATCGAGACCATTATCCAACGCATCTTCACGCCAGAACTCTAATAATAGATAAATGGCGGCCTGATACTCAGACACCCCCCGGCGGTGAACGCAGCCGACAGCCATATCAGACCATTGGTCCCAATTGTCATCCCAGTACCGAGACCACAACGACCAATGGGTACGCCCCTTGTGCAGGTAATACGCGTCCAGACGACTGTGCATCGGCGTCCATGCCCACTCGACCTGAGCGAGGTATGTCATGTTGCGTGGAGTGCGAGACGGTAATGCCCCTTTGGGGAATTGCCTGTAGCCGACAATACAATCGAACGGTTCCGGTTTCGGTGGCAACGTGATGACCTCATGGATGCGTTGCTGAGGTAACT
>CAJIYX010000157.1 GCA_905181725.1 Alphaproteobacteria bacterium UBA830 | reverse complement strand
ATACTGTTCCATCCGTGGCACGGTGCGCGGCACAACCAGCGCCGGCTTGTCGAATGTGAGAATTTCGCAGAACGTATTGTAACCGCCCATTGCGACGATGCCCGAGGCGCCCTGAATAAGCGGCTCGATATTCGCTTCGAACGTTATCGCCTCCACCAGCTTCAAGGCTGCGGCACGGCGGGCGAATTCCGCCTGCTTTTCCTGCTGCATGAACGGTCCGAACACAAGCAGTGCCGGGTAAGGCACGCTGGCATCGGTCTCATACGCCCGCAAAACCCAGTCAATCAGCGCTTCGCCATCGCCGCCACCGCCGGGCGTCACCAGCAGGTAGGGCCGCTCAAAGGGAATCGCGTTTTCCGCCCCCGGCGCACCACGAGCGGCCTCACGTTCGAGGTAGCCTGTGAACACCATCTTGCGGCGGACCTGCGGCGTCAGGTCGATTTCAGCCAGCGGATCACAAATCTGCGGCAGGCCGTAGACCCAGATTTCGTCATACAGGTTTTCCAGCGCCGGCATCACGTTCTTGCGCTTCCACTCAGGGGCCAACAGTTTCGGCTCATCCATAACGTCGCGGAGGCCGAGCACCAGCGGAGTGCCACGTTCTTTCAGCATCTCGAGCGTTTCTGCCACCTCACCGCGAAGTCCCAGCGGTTCTTTGTCGACAATAAAAATGTCCGGATCGAATATATCGGCGGTGTGTTTGATGATCGAGGCGCGCAAGGCCACCGTCTGGTCGATATCGAGATCGAGGCTGTAAGAGGTGTAGTCGCCATTCCGCAATTTAATGACGCCCGGCACACGCACGAAGTCGACCCGCCGACGAAAATCGAAATTACCGATAATCGGCGAGCCGGACAGAATAATAACCGACATATCCGGGTTCTGGTCGACCAGCGCATGTGCAATAGCACGGCAGCGGCGCAAATGGCCGAGCCCAAAGCTGTCATGACTATAGATCAGAGCGCGTTGCTGGCGTCGTTCGATTGCCATCCGGGGTCTCACCTTTTTATATTGCTGTGAATATTGCACAGCTTTCGTCTGCCCCCAACCCGTGATTAATACGACTGCATGAGCGTAATATGACGGTAGCCGGAACCTGCCGATGTGATACACGTCATTGCGCTGAACACTCTTCCGTCACATGTTCGTTGCAGTTAAGCCGGACCGTGTTGTAAAAAGGTGCCGGTCAGGCATCGATTTGCCGGCTTACGCTTCTGATCGTTACAAACGGGACCTCCGTGGAAAAAAGCATTTATCGTTACATTGTCCGTCATTCACTGCGCAGGCAGATCGTGATGACGATCATGGCAGTGACGTCCTTCCCGTTTCTGTACGCGTTTTACGAGCTGCCCAAGCTGATCGTAAACGGTGCGATCCAGTCCAAGTCCGTTACCTTCCCGACCACGCTCGCAGGGGTGCAGCTGGACCAGATCAATTATCTCTGGGTGCTCTGCGGGGGCTTTCTGGCACTGGTAATCGTCAATCAGGCGTTTAAATACATCATCAATCTCTATGCGGGCATCACCGGCGAACGAATGCTGCGCCGGCTGCGTTTCGACTTGTACGGTCGGGTGCTGCGCTTCCCGCTACCGCAGTTCCGCAAAACGTCTTCTTCGGAAATCGTCACCATGGTGACCGCCGAAGTCGAACCATTGGGCGGATTTATCGGCGATTCATTCAAACTGCCGATCTTCCAGGGCGGCTACCTGGTCGTGATCCTAGCGTTTCTGTTCGTTCAGAACTGGTACATGGCCTTGGCGGCCGTCGCGCTGTATCCGTTGCAGGGATATCTGATTCCCAAGCTGCAACGCCGGGTTAACCTGCTCGGCAAGGAACGCGTGCGCCTGGTGCGCCAGCTGTCGGACCGGATCGGCGAGAGCGTCGCCGGCGTGCAGGAAATTCACACACACAATACAGCGCGCCGCGAACGCGCCGACTTCTCGCACCGTCTCGGCACTATCTATGAAGTCCGCCTCCAGATCTATATCTGGAAGTTCGTCGTCAAGTTCCTGAACAACACGATCAACCAGCTCGGCCCGTTCTTTTTCTACGCTATCGGCGGCTACCTTGCGATCAAGGGAGAGCTTGAGATCGGCACGCTGATGGCTGCCATCGCCGCCCATAAGGACCTCGCCGCGCCATGGAAGGAATTGCTCACATTCTACCAGCGCCAGGCCGATGCCAAGATCAAGTACGAACAGGTAATGGAACAGTTCCAGCCTGTCGGCCTGATGGAGGAGAACAACCAGCTCGACGAACCTGAACAGATCTCCCCGATAACGGGTGAGATTTCAGCCTCCAACCTGTCGCTGATCGACGATACCGGCGCTGCCCTGGTCGACGGGGCGTCCTTCGTCATAGACGCGAATGAACATGTCGCCCTTGTCGGTGTCGGCGGGTCGGGCAAGGACGAAACCACGCAGCTTTTGTCCCGCCTGCTCACCCCTACCGCCGGCACGCTACGACTCGGCGATGCTTCGGCAGACGCCCTGCCAGAGGCCGTTACCGGGCGCCGGCTCGCCTATGTCGGGCCGAGCGCCTATCTGTTTTCGACGACGGTACGCGATAACCTGCTTTACGGGGTTCAGCATCTGCCGCTGCGCCCGGCCGAATACGATGGCGATGCCGCTCAGCATATCGAGAAATGGATGACGGAATCGGCGATTACGGGCAATTCGACTGATGACCTGAACGCCGGCTGGATTGATTATGAGGCCACCGGGGTTGTCGACGATGCCGCATTGAAGATCCGCATTTTCGACACCCTGAAAATGGTTAATCTCGATGAGGATATATACGAGCTGGGCCTGCGCGGCTCTATCGATCCGGCAACCCAATCCGGTCTCGCTCAGGCATTTCTGAAGGCGCGGAGTGAATTTCACAAGCGGCTCACCGAGCCGGAAATCGCAGCACTGGTCGAAGGCTTCGATCCGGAAAAATACAACAACAATGCCACGCTCGGCGAAAACCTGCTGTTCGGAACGCCCATCGGTGCAGGCTTTGTCATGGACCGCCTGGCCGAGAATTCATATGTGCTGAGTATTCTGGAACGCGAAGGCCTGATCGACACACTGCTAGATACCGGCCAGCAGATCGCATCGACAATGACCGAGCTGTTCGCCGACCTGCCGCCCGGCCACCCGTTCTTTGAACAGTTCAGCTTTATTTCCGCCGAGGACCTGCCGGAATATCAGGGTGTTCTGACCCGGATCAACCGGAACGGCATCGCGTCGCTGAAGCCCGAAGAACGTACGATGTTGCTATCGCTGCCGTTCAAGGTCTCCCCGGCACGCCACCGCCTCGGCGTGATCGACGACGACCTGCAGGAACGCATCCTGAAAGCCCGGAAAACTTTCGCGGAGAACCTGCCGGATGAGCACAAAGGCGCCGTTGAATTTTTCGATAGCGGCGCTTTCAACGCCGCCACATCGCTGCAGGACAACATCCTGTTCGGCAAGCTCGCCTATGGCCAGGCACGTGGCGCGGAGCGCGTCGGCGAGATCATGTCGCAGGTGATCGACGATCTCGACCTGCGCGCCGCCGTGATGGAGGTGGGCCTGAGTTTCCACGTCGGCAATGGGGGCGGTCGACTGTCGGGCGCACAACGCCAAAAGCTCGGCATCGCGCGCGCCGTCCTTAAGCGCCCCGACGTGCTGATCCTGAACGAAGCCACCGGCAGCCTCGACGGCGCGGCGCAAACGGCTATCCTTTTCAGTCTTAAAGTTGAATTCGACGGGCGCGGGTTGATCTGGGCCGTTCACCGCCCGTCCATGGCCGGCTCGTTCGACCGCACGCTGGTGATGAAGTCAGGCCGGGTGATCGAACAGGGTACGTTCGAGGAGCTGTCGCGCGAAGGCACCGTTCTTCATGGCCTGGTGCAGGCCGAATGAAACGGCCGACGATACCAAGAGTGATTCTGGTGAAATGACAATGACACACATGACGCGTATGATTTTGATAGTTAAGTCCGGGAGGAAATTGTGAGCCTGAATGAAGAAGTCGAGGCTCTGCGCAGCGTACCGCTGTTTGCGAAGATCGAGCCATCTAGACTGAAACTGCTGGCCTTCACCAGTGAACGGCTGACCTTTCCCGCCGGGCAGGAGCTATTCCACCAGGGCGATCCGGGCGATGCCGCCTATATCATTCTCGACGGCCAGGCCGATATCGTGGTCGACACACTCAATGGCGAGCTTGTTGTCGCCAAGGTCGGCAAGTACGATTTCGTCGGCGAGATCGCTATCCTGATCGACGTGCCGCGTACCGCCACCATCCGCGCCGAGACCGAACTGACCACGCTCGCGATCACCAAGGATCTGTTTTTCCGGCTGATCAGCGAATTTCCCGACATGTCGGTCGAGATCATGCGCGAACTGGCCCACCGCCTCGAAGCAACCACCGCCCAGCTCCGCGAAGCCAAAAGCGCGGCGTGATCCGCAACCGATAGGGCGCCCCCAAGTTTCATGAGCCCCGAATGGGCCGTCTCGATTCCTTCATCCGCCGGGTCTCCGCCCAGCGTGATTGCCTGAACATGGCAAAAGACATGATCGCCAACATACCCGGCCCCGTGCTGGAACTCGGCCACGGTAACGGCCGCACCTACGATCACCTGCGCGAGATATTTCTCGACCGCGAAATCTTCGTGTTCGACCGCCGCGTCGCCGCCCACCCCGACTGCATCCCCGACGACGCGCACATGATCCTTGGCGACATCACCGAGACGCTTGGCTCAGCGCTGGACCAAATTGGCGGACAAGCCGCCTTCGCCCATTGCGATATCGGCACCGGGGAGGTGGAAAGAAACGCCAGATTTATCGCCACCATCGCGCCGATGGTCGACGCCCTGATGGCGCCCGGCGGCATCGTGTGCAGCGATCAGGAATACACGGTCGCGTGCTGGGAAGCGCAATCGCTGCCGGAAGACGTGCAACCGGGGCGGTATTTTGTGAACCGGGTGAAGAGGTAAGGCTTATGACACAGATCGTTATGGTGGAATTCGCCGCCGGCCTGGAGCGCATCAACGCCTGCGCTGCTGCCGTCGAAAAGATCACCCGCGAATTCGTCTCCCTCCAACCAGCGTTCCATGGCGCCCACGTTCATCGCGAAGAAGCGACCGGTATGGTGTGGAACATCATGGAATGGGATGCACACCAGGACTTTATCGAATTTCGCGACGGAAACGCTGACCGGATCGGCGCGGCCCTTGGCGAATTCGGACCGAAAGGCCGAATGCTGGATGTTTCGGGCATTATCAAACCGGCCTTTACCTAGATACCGGAAGTCGGGGTATAGCGGCGAGGCCCCTACCCCAACCGAACCCGCCGCAACCGCAGCGCATTCCCCACCACCGATACCGATGACAGGCTCATCGCCGCTGCCGCGTACATCGGCGACAACAGGATGCCAAAGACCGGGAACAGGATTCCGGCGGCGATTGGTACGCCTGCAGA
>CAJIYX010000156.1 GCA_905181725.1 Alphaproteobacteria bacterium UBA830 | reverse complement strand
CGTTTTCCGGTGACGGGTGGTGTTCCCAGATTTGCCGGAACCGATTCAGAAGAATTCGACAATTTCGATTTCCAGTGGAACAAATGGTCGGCCATTCAGATTGATCGTCTTTCGGGACACACGTTGTCGGAAGACAGGTTTCTGGCGGATTCGCGTTGGGATCCGGAATGGCTGCGTGGTCGCTGGATTCTCGATGCCGGTTGCGGTGCCGGCCGGTTTGCCGACGTTGCTGCCAAGTTCGGGGCGAACGTTGTCGCCTGTGACCTCAGCGGCGCGATAGACGCCTGTTACCGGTCGACGAAGGATCACGATGGGCGTGTCACGTGCATTCAGGCGTCGATCTATGAATTACCCTTCCGATCAGGCGTCTTCGACGCGGTATATTGCTTTGGGGTGATCCAACATACGCCGGATCCGTCGCGGACGATTACGACGCTGCCGGATTTTCTCAAGTCGGGTGGATCTCTGGCCCTGAATTTTTATGAAAAGGACTGGCGCAGCCGTGTTCAGCTGGTCAAGTACGCACTGAGAGCGGTAACGCGCAGACTGTCGCTGGCTCAAAATCTCGTGATCTCCGGCGCCCTAGTCGCCGCTTTTTTCCCCGTGACCGCGTTTCTGTCGCGAATCCGTGTAATCCGGCAGATAAATCACTTCCTGCCGATTGCCGCCTATCATCCGACATCCCTGACACGTGAACAGCAAAGGTCATGGACCTTGCTGGATACTTTCGACTGGTATGGCCCGAAATATGAAATCCGGCAAAATCACCGTGACGTTGCCGATCTGCTCAGAAAAATGGGACTGGAAGCAATAGAGGCTCATCCTGGTCTGGTCTGGGCACGGAAGGGCAGCGGCACGCCGGAAAGTTCCGGGGCGGCGCCGTCCTGACCTACGTTTTCAGTGGAAGACGGCCCGTCGCTGCGCTCAGATCGGCCGTGCGTCTCTCTGCCTATGGCTCGGCGTCGCCATCGCGAGACGGGTGATCGCGTTTGTCCAGGGCTGATCTGTCCGACAGGGCCGGTGATCAGTCCTTCGGTACTGCTTGCAAGTGCGCGTCGCGGCGCTGATACAGCTCATTGTCGGTATATCCCATGGTTTCCGGGCGGCCCTTGCCGAGCATGACCTGAAACCACACCGGCTCTAGGCTGTGATTGTCATAGCCGTGGATCACGCCGGGCGGGCAGGTGATGCAGTCCCACGGGCCGAGCCGTGTGGTGATGCGATCGCCGTTATCGTCTTCGACGAATGCATCGAGATGGCCTTTGAGGACGAAGAATGTCTCTTCGACTTCATGGGTATGCGGCGCGTTTCCTTGCCCCGGTTCGACATACATGATGCTCAGGGTGTGGGCGCGGGCCGGAATGACGGTGGCGTCGTCATGCTTGCCTGATCCTCCGGCGCCGATGAAGCGGTGTTGCGCGCGCTTGTATCCTTCGATCTTCGCGTCCTCGAAAGCTTCCCAGTCGGCGCGGCGTTCGGAAAAACGGGCCACGTATTGATCGACGATATCTGCGGCGGAAACGCCTTCAAGCTCGGGTGGTCTCGGATGTCTGGCGACGCTCATTTCGGGATGCTCCTATGGGGCTGCGATTGACGCTCCCCAGATTAAATGTGAAGTAATAAGTGTAGGGCTGTTACCGGAAGGGAACAACGGGCATGAAGCCAGCGTCGTTTGATCATCTGCTACCCACCAGCTTGCACGAGGCACTGGAGATGCTGAACACCCACGCACCCGATGCCCGGCCGCTGGCCGGCGGGCAAAGCCTGGTCCCGATGATGAACTTCCGGCTGGCGCGGCCGACGGTTCTGGTCGACCTGAACAGAATTTCCGATCTTGCCTATATTAGCGACGCTGGCGATCACCTTGCCATCGGCGCGATGACCCGCGAGCGGACCATCGAAAACAGTGGCCTTGTGCGTACAGCGACGCCGTTGCTGTATGACGCCACGCTGCATATCGGTCACCTGCCGATCCGCAGTCGTGGCACCATTGGCGGCAGTCTTTCCAATGCTGATCCGGCGGCTGAATATCCGGCAACCGTTCTGGCGCTGGACGCGACGCTCGTCGCGCAATCTGTCCGCGGGGAACGCACCATTTCGGCGGCGGAATTTTTCGACGGCGTGATGACCACGACGTTGGAACCTGACGAAATTCTTACCGAAATACGTATGCCCAAGGCGCCGCCCGGCAGCGGTTCTGCCCTAGTCGAGATTTCGCGCCGTCATGGTGATTTTGCCTTGGCCGGTGTCGCCGCTCAGATCACGCTGGACGGCAACAGCGTTACCGATATCCGCCTCGCCGCCTGCGGGGTCGGGCCGGGGCCAATCCGGCTCGCCGAGTCAGAGATGATTTTGCGAGAGCGCGGTCTGTCGGATGATGCTCTTGCAGCAGCGGGAGGGGCCGCGGCGGCGGCCACCGATCCCGACGGAGACGTACATGCAACGGCCGCTTATCGGCGCAAGCTGGCCGGTGTGATGACGAAGCGTGCGGTCGGAAAAGCGGCCGCCCGCGCAAGGCAGAGCGCATGACCGCTAAACGTTCGATAACCGTGATCGTCAATGGCGAGTGCTTGACTGGAGAGGCCGAGCCGCGGATGCTTTTGGCCGATTTTCTGCGTGACGAGCTGCGCCGTACCGGTACCCATGTCGGTTGTGAACACGGCGTCTGCGGTGCGTGTACGATAATAATAGACGGCGATGCCGTTCGGTCCTGCCTGATGTTTGCCGTCCAGGCCGATGGCGCTGAGATCAGCACCATCGAAGGGTTGGCGACCAATGGCGAGATGCATCCGCTGCAGAAACTGTTTTCCGAACATCACGCGCTGCAATGCGGGTTCTGTACACCCGGTATGCTCATGACGGCGATAGATCTGGTCCATAACAGCAATGATCATTCGCCCGGCGCAATCCGCATCGGGATGTCGGCCGCACTGTGCCGGTGTACCGGGTATGTAGGCATCATCGATGCGGTCATGGAATATGCCCGACAGGTGCATGGCGATGCTGCCGTCACCGGTGACGAGACAGGCGGAGGACGCAACGATGGATGACAGTGTGCGCCGCGAATCTGGCGGATATATCGGCCAGTCCGTGCCGCGGCGCGAAGACAAGAACCTGCTTCTCGGACAGGGTAATTTCGTAGCGGACATCCAGTTGCCCGGCATGGTCCATGCCGCTTTCGCGCGCAGCCCGTTGCCCCACGCCAAAATTGTTTCAGTCGATGTGACCGCGGCGCGTGCGATGAATGGCGTGTGCTTTGCTGCGTCGGGAGATGACGTGATGGCGGCGCTACCACCGATCAACGGGATGCAGGTCGTCGCTCCGCAGGGCTGGCGCGACCGGGTCGATACCGACATTTTGATTCCCGACCAGCCGCTGATCCCGAACGACAAGCTGCGCTATGTCGGCGAGGCATTCGCCCTGGTGGTCGCCGATAGCCGCTACATTGCCGAGGACGCGCTGGAACTGATCGAGCCGGACCTTAAAGCGTTGCAGCCGCTGCCCGATGCTGAGAGCGCGCTGGTGGACGGGGCACCGCTGGTGCACGAACATCTCGGGCGCAACGTCGCGGCGTTTCTGCATGCCAAAAAGGGTGCCGGTGCCGAGGGGCTGGAGGCCGCCTCTCACCGCCTCAAGCGCCGCTTCGTTCATCATCGCTATGCCGCCATGCCGATGGAATGCCGGGGCGTGGTGGCCGATTACGATACCCGCACCGATACGCTGACGATCTGGTCATCGACACAGGTCGTTCACTGGGTCCGGCGTGAGGTCGCAACAGCACTTGGCATGCCCGAAGAACGCGTGCGCTGCATAGCACCCGATGTCGGCGGCGGTTTCGGCGGCAAGGGGCACGTCTATCCCGAAGATATTCTGGTCGCCTGGCTGGCGCGCGAAATCGGCCGCCCGGTCAAATGGGTCGAAGATCGTCATGAACACATCCTCAATGCGGCCCATTCGCGCGATAACATCTATGATGTCGAGATCGGCTTCGACGATGATGGTAAAATCCTCGCCCTGACCAGTTCCTTCCTGGTTGATTCCGGAGCGTATACGCCGGTCGGCGCGGGCATTGCCGGTAATTCGATTGCCCATATGCTGGGCCCGTATCATATCGAAAATTACGAAACCGACTGCAAGGTCGTACTGACCAACCGCACTCCGAACGCGCCCTACCGCGGAGCGGGCCGTCCGGAGGTCGCGTTCGCTATGGAACGCTCGGTCGATCTGGTGGCTAATCATCTCGGCCTAGATCCGGCGGAGGTCCGGTTCCGTAACATGATCCCGCCGGAAGACATGCCCTACGAGGTCGGTCTGACCTATCGCGACGGCGTGGCGATGATCTATGACAGTGGTGATTACCCGAGCGCGCTGCGCAGCGCGCTCGCGGAACTGGGCGGGTTGGAGACAATTCGTCAGCGCCAGAAAGACGCGCTGTCCGAGGGCCGTTATTTGGGTCTCGGGTTGGGCTGCTATGTCGAAGGTACCGGCGTCGGCCCGTTTGAGGGTGCGACGGTCAAGATCGATCCGACCGGCAAGATCATGGTCGCGACGGGTGCCTGCCCGCAGGGGCAGGGCCATGAGACCATCTTTGCTCAGTTCGCGGCCGACATGTGGCAGGTGCCAATCGACGACGTGTTCGTGACCGTTGCCGATACCGGGCATGTCACTCAGGGCTATGGCACTATCGCCAGCCGCAGCACCGTGACTGCATCGGGAGCGATCAAGCTTGCGACCGACGAGGTGCATGAAAAGGTGTTCGCCATAGCCGCGAACTTGTTGGAAACCGCGGAGACTGATCTGGAACTGCGCGATGCCGGGGTCGGGGTGAAGGGTGTGCCTGATATGCATGTCAGCTACCGCGACATCGCGACCGCAGCTAAACCGGGGTGGGGCCACCAGAGGCCGGATGGCGTCGTCGCCGGGCTTGAAGCCACGTCCTATTACGAGCCGCCGACGGTAACCTGGTCCTACGCGGCTAATGCTACGTTGGTGGAGATCGATCCCGAGACCGGTCAGATAGCCATCGAGAAATATGTCGAGGTCCACGATGCCGGTGTGCTGGTCAATCCAAAGCTCGCCGACGGCCAGGTCAAAGGCGGGCTGGTGCAGGGGCTTGGCGGCGCGCTGCTTGAAGAATTGGCCTATGACGATCACGGCCAGCTCCTGACCGGCAGCCTGATGGACTATCTGCTGCCATCGGCCTCCGACGTGCCGCCGCTGGCGGTGATCCACCAGGAAACCCCGTCGCTACTGAATGCGTTTGGCGTTAAAGGCCTCGGCGAAGGCGGGGCGATTGCGCCACCGGTGGTGATAGCCAACGCCGTGTGCGACGCGCTGCGCCCGTTCAAGGCCGAACTTAATTCGACCCCGGTGCGCTGGGCCGAGATTGCCATGTTCTTCGATCAGAACGGTTGAGTGCCCACCTCACTCTGTCTTCATTACCGCCTTTTCGCCACCGCGGCATCGCGCACGGTATTCGTCGACCTTGCCGAGGAAACGCCGAGACCTATCATCTGTAATATTTCTAGCAAGATTGTCGGCAACCTGCAGATAGGCGCGGACGATGGTTCTGTCTTCCGGTATCTTGTCGCACGCCGCGACAACTGACAGCGCCATCACGGAAATCGTGGCGGTCTGAAAAAACTATTCCATGGGCCTGACCCTTATATTTTGTCATCCGTCGTCTGGGCGATCGTTTGTCAAAGTGCCTACACGACAACTGACTACCCGCGATAATCGCAATTCGGGTCACATGCACTTCAAGCACCCACCGTAGTTTTTTACCTGCGGAATTTTTCCCTTGCAGCGATTCACCCGTCGACCCATCATATCCCTCTTTATTCAACAATCGAAAGGAGGTGATCGAGTGTCTCATTGTCTAAAGGTGCGGCCTTCGGCTGCCAGGATCTGGATCGTCACCTCTAAAGAGGCTCGCTTCGACTGAGTTGATGTTTTCATGGTCCGCACCAGGGACCGTGTCTGACAATGGAAGGGTCGCCCAATCGGGCGGCCCTTCGTCTGTTTGCTGCGGGAATTTCTTCGCCACATACTGGGTTAGAAAATACGCGCGATTAAAATAGGGGAGCAGTGCCATGACGATGGCGATGGTGCGCGGATTAAATATCAATTATGAAATAGTCGGCGATGCCGCGGACGCTTCACATCCCTGGGTGGCGCTGATCACCGGCGGGCGGCGCGGCTATCAGGAATTTCTGCCGCTCGCAGGCAAGATCGCCGCCAAGGGTTTCCGGGTGCTGCTGCACGACCGGCGCAACACTGGCGCGTCGGACATCGAACTGGAAGCCCATGAGGTCGAGGAAGCCACCTGGGCTGACGATCTGCGTGAATTGCTCGATCAACTGGGCGCCGCGTCCGCGTTTATTGGTGGCTCGTCTTCGGGCGCGCGGACCGCGATCATGTTTGGCCTGCGCCACCCGGATGCTACTCGGGCACTGATGCTGCTACGGGTCACCGGTGGTGCCTTCCCGGCAAAGCGGCTGCCGGAAATGTATTACGGCCAGTTTATTGATATCGCGAAGGAAGGCGGCATGGCGGCGATCTGCGAAACCTACACCTGGCGCGAACGGATCGAGAGCAATGCGGACAACCGGGAAAAACTGATGGCGATGGACGCTGACGAATTCATCTCGACGCTGTCAAAGTGGAAAGAACTGTTCGAAGCAGGTGCGAACCTGCCGGTGATGGGTGTGACACCAGATCAGCTCGGCAGTCTGAAAATGCCGGCCATCGTTATTCCCGGAAATGACAATACCCATTCATCGGAAAGCGGTCGCACGGCACACCGGATGATTCCGGGCAGTGAAATCCATGACCTCGGGCTCGACGATGTCGATATCGCATTGATACCGTACCCGGACTGGGCGCCGTACGAGCCCGAAATCGTCGACGTGCTGACCGGGTTTATGGGTCGGCATTGACGTTGGACCGCGAAACTATTCGGTCTGAAGGCTAAAGACAGATTGTCACCCCGAGCCTTCGTGCGCCTCACGCCCTCAGCCGGGGCCCAGTGTTGCTGTCAAAAAGTGTCTGGATCCCGGCACATGGCCGGGATGACAATCGGGGTTGGGTGTTCTCCCTAACGCTCCTATAGCAGGCTGTTGCCGCCGAACCGTCCGAGAAACTTCGGTATCGCCGCCTCGTTCACGACGTGACGCGGCACCTCGCCGCGCATCGCGGTCATGGCGGCGTTGATTGCCCAGGGTACCGCAGGTTCTAGGCTGGCGCCCTTGTTGGCGCTGACCATATGCGGCGACACCAGCACCTTGTCGCCAAGTCCGCGCAGGGGCGACTGCAGATCGAGCGGCTCGTTTTCGAACACATCAAGGGCGGCGCCCGCGATCTTGTTGCGGTCGAGGGCAAAGAACAGCGCATCCTCGTCGACAATGGGGCCGCGCGCCGCGTTAAGCAGGATTGCCGTCGGTTTCATCATCCCGAATTGTGCTTCCGAAATCAGGTGTTCGGTTTCCGCCGTCAGGTTGGAGTGGATGGTGATGACATCCGATGTCCGTAGCAGCGTTTCCATATCCACCGGGCGCGCATTGTGATGGGCGAATTTGGACTCATCTACATAGGGGTCGTGGGCAATGAGGTTTACACGCCACGGTGCGAGTAGATCGCACAGACGCGATCCGATCCGGCCGAGGCCGATGATGCCGACGGTGATCCCGTCATAGCCGTCCTGTCGCGCGCCGAGATAAGTACCGGCGAGTGAATCATCGCGCCAACCGCCTTCGCGGACATGACGATCTTTTTCACGGATGCGTTTCAGCATCGTCAGCATCATGGTCATGGTGCCTTCGGCGACACCGCCCCAGTTGGCCTCGGTTGGCGAATGGGTAACGAGAATGCCGAGATCGGCCGCGGCATCTATATCGACGTCGTCATAGCCGATGGTCAGCTTGGCAATAATCCGCGTGCTCGGCAGGCGTGACATGAACTCGTGGCTGAACGTAAACCCGCGCATCACAGCACCGATGATGGCATCGCGCCTGTCGGCGAGGGGGAAAACATTGCTTTCGTCGGCACCGAAGGCGCGGCGCCAGTCGGCATTGCCGAACGTGACTTTGCAGCCCGCCTCTTCAAGTTCGTTATATTGGGCGTCGACATCGCCCATCGGCGTGTAGACCAACACTTTCGGATCTGCCATCGGTCGTACCTCTTCAATGGGTGTTCAGTATTAAAAAACCCCGGCCGGGGTGCGTTTGTTTATGGCGTTACTTGCCTTTGAGGCCGAGCGCCGCCTGCATCCGGTCAATGATCGCCTGATCTACATTGGTGATGCGTTCGGCAGCAGCCTGCATGTCCTGCCACTTCGGGGATTCCTATGTCATTTTGCGCTGCTTCGCGCCGGCCATGGCTTTGGGGTCGGCGAACGATTTTTCAAACGCCATGCGCAGCGCCGCAACACGGTCTGCCGGCACACCGGGAGGGGCGAGCCAGCCGCGACCCAGGATCATGTTGCCGGCCATCAATTCGGCAACCTTCTTGTCGTTCGGGTCAGTGACGAGATCTTTTAGCAAGGGCACGTCCGGACGATCTGTGAGATGTGTATGGGCGTTGACGGCAATCACGTTCACTTTTTCGATCCAGTGCGAGCGGGCAATTTTCATGCCGGACCAGGAGGACTGGAAGCCCTTGACCTCGGCCTTGTCTATGGCGAGGTAGATGCCCCCCACACCACGATAGCCCTTGATCACCTTGAACTTGGTGCCCAGCATCGAATTGACCAGTGTCGGCACGACATAAGTCTGCGAGCCTTTGCCGGTCGACCCCAGAATGACCTGGTTCTTCTTGGCGTCGTCGATGCTCGTTATGCCTGTGCTTTTGTAGACGACGAAGGCACTGCGCGACTGGTCGGCGCCGCCGAGAAACTGAAATTGGTTGGCAACATATTTTACGCCGGTGGTCCGAAGTCGGGATGCCAGCGGCGTATCCGACAGCTGGATACCGATCATCGTGCCGTCTTTACGGCCCCGCGTGTAAAGGAAGTTTGCAGCCTTGGTGCCGCCGACGCTGCCCATGTTCTGGACGATGACGGTGGGGCCGCCCGGAATATATTTTTCAAGATACGGCGCGAGGTACTGGGTGTACTTCGTGTGTCCGCCGCCCGGGCCCGCCGCCACGACAACCGTGATGGTTTTGCCTTTGCAGAAATCGGCAACAGCATCAGCAGCCGCCGGGGCTACAAACCCGACAATGGCGAGCGTTGCCACGGCAAGGCTGGGTAGTGAATTTCGTATCGTCATCGAAAAGTCCCTCCCTGAAAATGTACGGTATCCAAGTATTCGATACACTTTCGGTCTATGGCGAGTAACGAAAAGATTTTACTGAATGTTCAGGATCAGTTTGCCGCGCAGATGACGCGTTTCGCTTATTTTCTGCGCTTCTGCGGCATCTTTAAGGTCGAACAGTGTGAGTTCCGGTACCGTCACGACTCCAGCACTGTAAAGTTCGACGATCCGTTCCATGTAGTGGCGCGCGCGTCCGACGCTGGGCCGCAGCGACCGCACGTCGTCGCGCGTCGCCTCCGGTGCCTTGGCGCCGGACGCGATGAACGCGGCCCGCCCACCGGGTTTGAGCACGTCGAACGCCTTCAGGCCGACATCGCCGCCGACAGTATCGAACACGGCGTCGCAATCGGAGACGACCTCGGTGAAGTCGACCGCGTTGTAGTCGATGATCTCATCGGCGCCGAGCCCTCGGACATAATCGTGGTTGCGTGCGCTGGCGGTCGTGATGACATGGGCGCCAATGTGCTTGGCAAGCTGGATGGCAAACCCGGCGACGCCGCCGGCCCCGCCCTGGATCAGGATTTTTTCACCGGCCTGAAGCTTCAGCGTTTCCTCGATTGAGATACAGGCGGTGAGCCCGATGAGCGACAGCGCATTGATATCGACATGGGACACATTATCCGGTTTTTTGGCGAGGATGGCGGCCTTGGTCGCGACCTTCTCGCAATACGTGCCTTCCTGACCGACGGGAAGCACGCCGAAGACAGCGTCACCGACAGCCAGATCGGTCACATCGCTGCCAACCTCGCTGACGATGCCTGAAAAATCCCGACCGCAGACATAGGGAAAGAAAGCAGCAGGGGCGTAGGACCCTTCGCGGACTTTCCAGTCGGCGCCGTTGACGCTGGCGGCATGGATGTCGGCAACCACTTCGTCGGCCGCGGCGACGGGGTCCGGCAGTTCGCCGTACTGGAGAACATCGAGCGCGCCGTTTTCGTTGAAATAGACTGCTTTCATCTTCATTTTGCCTTTTGTCTGGGTGCTTGTGTTCCAAGTTTAGCGGCGAATTCGTCGGCGTGAAACACCATGGCGCGAATGATCCGCCCGACTAACGCGCCGGATTGAGTCCATTGCCGTATTGGCTCACTATTGGACGACAAGAAAACTCCGGAGGAGACCTGCACATGACCATCGATATGCACGCCCATTGGAGCCCGCCCGAACTGATCGATGTCTATCGGCGCCGGACCGAACCGCCGATGATCTATCGCAACGAAGATGGGGCGGAGGTCATCAGGACCCGGCGGGGCGAGCAGCCCTTTGAAGGTATGTTCGACGATCTGGACGCACGGCTTGCCGAAATGGACGCGCATGGCATCACGACCGGCATATTGTCGCTCTGGGGTCCGCATCAGTGGATCGAACGCCTGCCCGTGGTGGAATCCGTGCCGGCTGTGCAGGTATTTAACGACGCCACCTCGGCCTTATGCGCCGAAAACCCGGGGCGCTTTGTCGCCTACGGTTCCCTGCCGATGGCCGATATGGATGCTGCCGTCGCGGAGCTGGACCGGATCATGGCGCTACCCGGCATGATCGGCGCGATCGTGCCCGCCAACGCGTTCATGACCTATGCCGACGCCGAGGCGTTTCGCCCGCTGCTGGCGGCCGCCAACCGTCACAAGGCGGCGTTGTTTATCCACTGGGGACCGCGGCCGGGCGATACATGGCCGCGCACCTCAGCCGACAGTGACAATTTTATTCGGCGCATGGGCACGCTCGATATGCAGGCGAGCCTTTCGGCCTGCACGGTTACGCTGACCATGACGGATTTGCTGGATGAATATCCGGATGCCCGGTTCCACATTCATAATCTCGGCGGCAATATCGCGTTCGAGGTCGAACGCCTCGATCACCGAAGCATGCTGGATTCGCCGGATGAACCGTTGCCGTCGATCCGGATGACCAAACCCAATCTCTGGTATGACTGCAATTCCTTCGGCGCGAAATCGATCGACATGGCGGTATCTTTGTATGGTGTCGACCGCATCGTCTATGCGACCGACGGCACGGCCTTTGGGTGTGACTGGACCAACAAGGCGATTGACGACGCGAATTTGACCGAAGCCGAGCGAGAGATGATCCGTACCGGCAATGCGATGGCCATGCTGGGTCATCTTGCACCGCTTCATGGCCTGGCCCAGGCCGCCGAGTAGTGGGGGAATTTATGTCCAATGAGACCGGCCTCGTCACCGATATGACCATGCACCAGGCGATGCGCGCCCAGGTGCTGGAGGTCTTGGAAAAATCGGACATGACCGAGGAGCAGAAACAGCAGATCCTCGTTTCTATGAGTTGTCCGTGCTGCGGCGGCAGCGGCATGTCGCTGACCATTCCGCTCGATAACTCGAAGCCGGTTTTCTAGATACCAGCTGCCTTTTCCGGGCCTATGCGTCCATCGCCGCTTCTCGGATGGCATCTGGCGTGAACGGCATCCGCCGCAGCCGCAGACCGGTGGCGTTGTATATCGCGTTGGCGATCGCTGCCCCCGCCGGGCCCGACACGGCCTCGCCCGCGCCCAGAAACGGCACGCCGGGACGTTCGATCAGGATGGTCTCAATCTCCGGCACGTTGTCGAAGCCGAGGATCGGATAGGTTTCCCAGTCGCGGCTGGTGATGCCGTCGCGGTCCCAGGTGACCTGTTCGTTGATTGTCCAGCTCGCCGCCTGCAGGAAACCGCCATCGTATTGGGCGGCCACACCGTCGCGGTCGACGATTTCACCGGCGTCACCCGCCAGCACGGCGCGGCGGAGTTTGACCTCTGCGGCATCGTTTACTTCGAGCTCCACCCCGACAGCTGCATAGGCCTTCAGGTTCTTGTATTGGGCGAAGGCGATGCCCCGCCCGATACCGTCATCGGCGCCGAAATCCATCCGCGCGGCGACCGCTTCTAGCACCTCGCGCCCGCGTGTGTCTTCCAGATGGTTGAGGCGGAACGTGACCGGATCGATACCTGCGGCTTCGGCCAGTTCATCCATGAAAGATTCGATGGCGAATACGTTGCCGAATGCCCCCAGCGTCCGCAGCGCGGATGTCCGCAGCGGCAGGTCGCGTACAAGGTTTTTGACCAGGCGCTTGTTCGGAAACACGTAAAGCGGGTCCAGATTCCGGTGAATGCCCATGTGGCGGACCATTGCCGGCTGAGGGATGAATTCGGGTGGCGGGTTCTCGCGGAACCGGCCCGACAGCAGGCGTGCGGCGCCGGCCATGTTCGGCCCCGACCGGGGACGCATGTTGAACGTGTCGCCATAACTTTCATGGTTCCAGTCGATGACCTTGCCGTCTGGATCCAGGCTGGCCCGCAGCTTCATCGAGGTCGCGGTGGCATAGGGTGCCCAGGCGTGTTCCTCCTCCCGCGTCCACTTCAACATGATCGGTTTGCCCGGCAAGGCGCGGGCGACGAGGGCGGCGTCGAATGCCACATCGTCGGCGCCGTTATGGCCGTAACAGCCGGCGCCCGGCACATGCTCGATCCGCACGGTTTCGGGATCGATATCGAAGGCTTCCGCGACCGCATCGCGCAGGAAATAAACCCCCTGGCTATGCGACCAGATCTGCAATCCGTCATCCTGCCAGATGGCGCAGCCGGCGGACGGGCCCATAGATGCGTGCGCGTGATAGGGCTTGTCATAGCGCGCTTCCAGCGTGGCGGCTGCGCCTTCGGGCGGGTCCGCCAGCGGCGGGACCGGTTTGTCCTGTGGAACGCCGTCATTTTCGACCGGCCGGCTCTCACGTGGATTGGCGGTCAGGCGCTCGAACACATCGTCTTCCGACAATGCGCCCGACATGTCCCAGTCACAGGCCGCGAACAGCCGTTCAGCGGCGCGGATTACCGCGAACTCATCGGCGCCGGCGACCGCGATGAAACTGCCATCCCGAACGATCTCGATTCCGCTCTGCCGGAGCCTGTCTGTGGTCTCGTCGTTCATGGTTTTGAGACGGGCATTGTAATGCGGCGGGCGGACGATACGCGCGTGCAACATGCCCGGCATCTTCATATCGTGCAGGAAGCGGTAGCTGCCGGTAACGATTTCCGACAGGCCGAGCGGGGCGATTTTCTCGCCGACGATTTTGTGCGTTTCCGGGTCTTTGACGTCTACATCCGGATCGACATCGATCTCAAACGCTTTGTCACCCTGAATTTCTGCATAGGTGGCGCTGCGGTTTGTCTCCCGCGATTGGATCAGTCCGTCATCGACGTCGAGTGTATCGGCACCAACGCCGAGCAGCTCCGCCGCCAGCGCCAGCATGTGCCGCCGTGCGGTCGCCGTCGCGAGGCGCACCGCACTGCCGGATTCCATCATCGAGTTACTGCCCGATGTAATACCTTCATCCGGCGCTTCGCCGGTGACGGTGCGCACCATGTCGATACGGTCCAGCGGTATGTCCAGTTCCTCGGCGGCAATCATGGCAAGCGCGGTGGAGATGCGCTGCCCGATATCGACCTTGCCGCTGCGGATGGAGACACGGCCATCCGCGCCGACGGAAACCCATTCGTCGAGACCGGGATGTTTGGAAAGACTGGGGCTGGAAAAGACGGATTTAGACATTGCCGATCTCCTTCGCCGCACGGCCGATGGCGGCGATGACGCGCGCGTGCGACCCGCAGCGGCAGAGATGTTCTTCAAGCCCGGCAATGATGGCATCACGGTCCGGCGCTGCATTGGCTTTGAGCAGGGATGTTGCAGCGATGACGAGCCCGGCGGTGCAATAGCCGCACTGGGCAGCTCCTTCGGCGATGAAGGCCTTCTGGACGGCAGCGCCGACGGTATCGTTTTCGAGGGCCTCGACGGTCACGACTTCCTTGCCAGCGAATTCGCCGACCGGGCGGTTGCAGCACAGCGTCGCTTTGCCGTCGACCAGCACCGCGCAGGCGCCGCATTGTTCCAGCCCGCAGCCGAGCTTGGCGCCCGTCAGGTCAAGATCGTTCCGCAATACGTAGATGAGCGGCGTCGCGGGATCGCAATCGATGTCCCGCACTTCGCCGTTAATCGTCAGTGTCGTTAAGTCCATTAATCTTCAGGCACCAAATTGGGGAAAGAGTTTGAGGGCGTTATCGCGTTCAATTCCCTGCAGCACATCGGGGTCGAGCCCCATTTCCTGCAGGGCCTTGATCGAGCCGGTCATGGTCGGCTCCGGCGCGAACGGATAGTCGCTGCCGAACAACACATGATCGGGTGTGACCAGTTCGAACAGGCTGCGGAAGGCAAGCCAGTTCGCCGACAGGGCGGTGTCGTAATACAGCCGTTTCAGTTCGGGGACCACGCCATTGGGCACGTGTTCCTTGAAGCCCGGGCGGCCCTGCAGCCGGCCGATGCGCTCGGCCAGGAACGGAATCGCCCCGCCCGCGTGGGAAAAGATGAAATTGATGTCCTGGCAGCGCGCGAAGGTGCCGTTGAACAGCAGGCTGACCACGGCGCGGGTCGTGTCGAATGGGAAATCCAGCGTCGCTGCCGGAATTTCGGGCTGGCACTGGTTGCAGGGTGCGTTGGTCGGGTGGAAATAGACCGTGGCTTTGCGCCGGTTCAGCTCATCGAAGACCGGTGCGAAAGCCGGGTCGCCGGGGTAGCGGTTGCCATAAGAGGTAAGCAGGCCGATGCCGTCGGCTTTAAGATCGTCCAGCGCGTAAGATATCTCGGCGAGGCTGGCATCGACATCGGGCAGCGGCAGCGAGGCAAACACGCCGAACCGGGTTGGGTGGTCCTTTGTAATTTCGGCGGCATATTCGTTGCAGTGTCGGCAGAGATCGATGGTTTCCTGGGTTTCACCAAACCACAGACCGGGTGCGGAGATTGAGGTCAGCGCGGTCTGGATACCGTTGCGGTCCATCGCCTCGATCGACATCTCGGGCGTCCATTCCGGCGTTTTGCCCGCCAGGATCAGCGGGCCGATCCGGTCGTCGCCGACGATCTCGACATATTTGGGCGGCAGGATGTGGTGATGAACGTCGATGCGGTGGCAGTTTTCCATCGGTGGGAGTCCTTAGGGTTTTGTGTAGCCGTCGATAAAGTCGGCCAGATTAATGTCTTCGTTCCCGGGAACGTGAATCTCGGCCGGGTAATTGTCCTTGCGGGTCGCGTCGATCCCCATCTTGGTCACCAGATGCGATCCGCCCGCCGGGTCGTAGGATGCGGGATCCAGCGGTGAGCCCTTGGCATACGGAATCATGAAGGTATCCCGGTCGGCGCGGACCCGTGTGGCAATGGCATGCATTACCTCGGTGTCGCTGGTGATGTCGACGTCGTGGTCGACAACCACCACGAATTTCAGGAACGGATCGGTAACGAAGGCGGCCATCGCGGCGGCCTTTGCTTCGCCCTCGATCTTCCGGTCGATGGCGATATAGCACACGAACCGGAAGCGGCCCGAGCGCGGCATGTGAACACCGGTGACTGTTCCGCAGGCGATTTTTACGGTCTCTTCGATGGCGGTCGAGCGGATGACGCCGGACAGCAGCAGGTTATCGGCATGGCCGACAAAGGCGTTCTGATAGAGCGGGTTTTTGCGGTGGGTAATCGCCTTGATGTCGAGGACCGGGTTCATGCGTTCCGGGCCATAGGTGCCGGGGAATTCGCCGAATGGCGCTTCCGCGCGGCGTTCTTTCGGCCGGATCACGCATTCGATGACCATCTCGGCATCGGCGGGCACGTTAAGCGGGATCGTCTTACACGGCACCAGCGGCACCGGGCGCTGCAGGATCCCACCGGCAAGGTGCAGCTCGTTCGAATCGATCGGGGTGTAGCTGAGCGATCCGAGAAAGAATGCCGGGTGATGGCCGATGACAATGGCGATCGGGCAGGGCTCGCCACGCTCTTCGTATTTCTTCCAGATCACGTTGCCGTCGGCGGTCTCGGATAGCTGCACGCCAAGCTCGTTCTTGGTGTGCACCTGGTGGCGGTAGATACCGATATTGTCGATCCCCGTATCCGGGTCGCGCATCAGCGCAAGCCCGGCGGTGATGAATTTGCCGGCATCCAGCTCGTGATAGGTGCAGATCGGGAATTCTTCGATATCGATCTCGTCGCCCATCTTGACGACCTCGTGCACGGGGCCGTCTTCGACCATGACCGGTTCTATCGGGTGGGATTCACGTGCCGCGAATTCGGTCAGGAAGGCTTTCTCGTCGCCTTCTTCCATGCCGATGGCGTAGCGCAACCGGGTGAAGCTGCCATGCATGTTGGCGACCAGCGGGTATTCCGAGCCTTTGACGTTCTCGAAAATCACGGCCTTGAAGTGACCTTCTTTTTCCAGCCGGTGAAGAATACCCGATACCCCGTATTTCGGATCGACTTCCTTGGTGATGCGGATGATCTCTTCAGGGTGTTCCTTGTCGAGGTACTCGATAAACCCGCGAAGATCCCCGGTGTAGGGCTGGTTGGATATCCCATCCATGATGCTATTCCTCTTACTTATCTTTTCTATGTGTCTCTCGGCGGGTCGATCGGCCCGCCCGCCTCGATCCAGGCGTTTATGCCGCCTTCGAGATGCGCGACAGGGGTAAGACCCATGTCATGCGCTGTTTTGGCTGCCAGCGCCGATCGCCACGCGCCCGCGCAGTAAAAAATGAACTTCTTGTCTGCGGCGAAGAAATCCCGGTGATAGGAGGTGTCCGGGTCGATCCACATTTCCAGCATACCGCGCGGCACGTGGCGTGCGCCTGAAATGCGGCCGGATTTGGCAAGTTCGCGGATATCACGGATGTCGATAAACAGAACGTCGTCGCGGCCGACCAGTTCGCGCGCGTCGGCGATGCTGATTTCCTCGACATGCTCGTTGGCCTCGGCGACCATCTGTTTGACGGACCGCGTGATGTTGAGCGCCATAGCTTAATGCCCCGTGCAGTTATCGTGATCATGGCCGTGATCGTTTCCGGGCCCATGCGGGCAGCGGTCAGGATATTCGGACCAGTACCATTTCGCCATCTCGGCGAAGACTTTCATGGCGCTGGGCGGGCGGTCATTACCGTCGAATTCTCG
>CAJIYX010000155.1 GCA_905181725.1 Alphaproteobacteria bacterium UBA830 | reverse complement strand
CTGTCGAGCGGCGCGATCCGGAACCATCGCCCGGAAATTATGTACAAGGCATTCGAGATCGCGGGCTATTCGCAGCAGGAAGTCGAGACCGAATTCGCCGGGATGCTGAACGCACTGAAATACGGTGCGCCGCCCCATGGAGGCTCAGCGCCGGGTATCGACCGGATCGTGATGTTGCTGGCGGATGAGCCGAATATCCGGGAGGTTATTCTGTTCCCGATGAACCAGCAGGCGCAGGATCTGATGATGAATGCACCGATTCCGGTGGATGAGGAGCGTCTGAAGGAACTGTCGTTGCGGGTGGCGTTGCCGCCGGCGGCGAAGAAAGACAGCTAAGGGTCGTTATTCTGCGTTACCGCGCTGCTACTCCGCAGCCATCCGACCGAACGGTCCCTCGTTCTGCGGTTTGACGTTATACATCGCCATATCGGCGCGGCGGATAAGGTCCTTTGGTGCGTCGTCAGGCCCGTAGGGCTCGATGCTGAGGCTGACCTTGACCGGCAGGTGCTCATCGTGAAATTCGCAGGGGGTGGATTCGATTGCCCATTGCAGGGTCCGCGCGCGTTTTGTGCCGTCGTTCCACTGTGTCTGGGCGACGGTCATGGCGAATTCGTCTCCGCCCAGTCGTGCGACCGTATCGATCTCGCGCAATGATTTTTCTGAAACAGTCGCGACAAGGCGCAGGACGGCGTCTCTCGCGCAATGACCGTGGATGTCGTTGAAGTCCTTGAAGCTGCCGATGTCGCAATAGATCAGGACACCGGTGTGCCCGAACCGCCGGGCACTGGCCAGGGTGCGTTTAAGCTGCTCCGAGAATCCGCGACGGTTAAAGAGGCCGGTCAGTTCATCGGTGAAGGAGAGGCCCTGAAGATATTCAATCCGCTCGTTCTGGGTCGCGATCTGCTGTTCCGCCTGCGCTGCATACATCAGCTCACGTTCCAGAAGTCCGTCCTTGCGCGCCTCTGCCCCGGTTTCTTCGTCGGGAATATTCTCGATCAGTCGCGATGCGATAACCCCGATCATATCCGTCAGTTCTGGGTCATTTGCGGTCAGCGAAGCCGAAACCTGTTCAATAAGGATCATCAGTACACCATATTCAATCGATGAGAGTGTTCGCGGTTCAGGTATGCAAGACCTGTGCCAGCCAGCAACAGCACCGGAACGGCAGTGGAACAGCGCTTTGGTAACCATTTGAGAAAAATCCGGAGTTGCGCGGCAGCAATTGCCCGACAAATTATGCCGGGAGTGGTGTATTTATGTACCGCTGTTGGTCTGGTGGTCCCGGTGGTCGTGGTGGCCGTGGCCCTCGGGGTCCCCGGGGCGATGGCGGCCAATCTGGTGCCCCATACAGCCCATTACGGAATGCAACTGCTGTCGGCGCGCGGCGGCAGCGGCATCGAAACGGTTACCGGCGATATGGCCATCCGCTGGGAAGGCGATTGCAGCGGCTGGACAATGAGCAACCGGACTGTTTTCGACGTGACCTATACGAGTGGTGACAGTGTGCGGGTCACGATGGATGCATCGACCTGGGAATCCGCAGCGGGAGATCGCTATACCTATCTTGTGCGAACGTTGTTCAACGACAAGGAAACCGAGCGCATTGAGGGCAAGGCCCGCCTGGACGGGGGGCGGAGCATCGCGGAATTCACTTTACCGACTAAGAAGACCATTAAGCTCCCGGCCGGGACAATGTTTCCGACGATGCACACGAAAATGGTGCTCGACGCCGCGGGGGAAACGCCTGAAATTATCCGGGCGACAGTCTTTGACGGATTCACGGATAGTGGCGCCCAGTTCGTCAACGCCGTCATCGGGAAACGGATGTCGGGCGAAAAATCGGCGAAGTCGGTGTTTCCGGGCCTGGAAAACCAGCCTGCGTGGAGCGTAAGTCTCGCATTCTTCGATGCGTCCAAGGACGAGGCGGAGCCAAATTCCGAAATCCGCCTGAAGATATTGAGGAACGGGATCGCTGAAAGGATGGAAATGGATTTTGGCGATTTCCGTCTTCTCGCCGATCTCAAGAAACTCAGAACCGGAAATCCGGCCGCCTGTAACTAGCACTGCCTGTAACTGGCCCCGGTTCTATCTGGCTGTCTGTATCTGTCTCCTGCGCCGATGGGCGTCAGGGCCGCGCCGGCCACAGCCAGGCGGCGCCGCGCACGCCGCTCGAATCTCCACGTTTCGGCGGCAGCAGGTCCGTCTGCACACTGTCCGAGAACACGTATGCTGGAAGAAGTTGGGGCACATTGCGGTATAGCCGGTCGATTGCAGACAGACCGCCCCCCAGTACCACCGCTGAGGGATCAAGAATATTGATTACCATTGCCAGCGCCCGGGCGAGACGGTTCTCGTAGCGTGTCAGCGTCGCCTCGGCATCGGGCTCTCCGCGGTCGGCGGCGGCGGCGATATCCGGTGGCGACAGGGTCTGTCCCGTCAGGGCCCCGTGGTCGGCCGACAGGCCCGAACCCGACAGATAGGTCTCTATACAGCCCGTTCTTCCACAATAGCATTTGGGTGCTTCTGCCCGGCGTTCCGGCATCGGCTCCCCCGGCATAGGGTTGTGGCCCCATTCACCGGCAATGGCGTTTGGTCCGTTGAGCTGCTTGCCATCAATAACAATGCCGCCGCCCACACCGGTGCCGAGGATGACGCCGAAAACCGATGCCCGCCCCGCGGCAGCTCCGTCGGTTGCTTCCGATAGCGTAAAACAGTCGGCGTCGTTCGCGATGCGGATTTCTCGTGCCAATGCATCCCCCAAATCGATGCCGAGCGGCTTGCCGATCAGGCAGGTCGAATTGGCATTCTTGACGATGCCGGTGGCAGACGAAATTGCGCCCGGAATGCCGATACCGACGGAGCCGGTGCTGTTTGTATTATTTTCTATGCGACTGACAAGTGAGGCGACCGCGGCCACGGTGGCGTGGTAATTTCCAGCGGGTGTCGGGACGCGTTCTCTGAACAGTGTTCGGCCGCCGGAATCCAGCGCGATTCCTTCAATTTTGGTGCCGCCTAGATCGATCCCAATTCTCATTCAGGCTTCCTTAGCCGGTTTCAAATCTGTGTGCGTGAAGGTTTTGTGCAGGATCGCGTAAACCTTTGACTTCGGCGACGTTCCAAGAACGGTTACCAAATGTTAACGAATAACACGGATGATGGCTCCGAACTTCCCGATATGACGGGATTAACGAACGACTTGGCGAAGGGCCGCTGCCGTTGACGAATGCTTTTCACAAAACGCATCATCGACACAGGTCGCACGATTTCGTGCGGGCCGTCAGAGTCAGGGATTGAGATGGATCAAAAGAAAATTCTTATTGTCGAAGACAACGAGCTGAACATGAAACTGTTTCATGTTCAGCTTGAAGTTCACGGCTAGGCGACATTGCAGACCAAGGACGGTCGCGAAGCGCTCCAATTGGCGCGCGAACATCGCCCCGACCTTATCCTGATGGACATTCAGCTGCCGGAAGTTTCCGGGCTGGAGGTCACGAAATGGATCAAGGCGGGTGATGAGCTGGAATCCATTCCGGTCATCGCCGTGACCGCGTTTGCCATGAAAGGCGATGAGGAAAAGATCCGCAGCGGTGGCTGCGAAGCCTATATCGCGAAGCCTATATCGCGAAGCCTATCTCGGTGAACAGCTTCCTTGAAACGATCCAGACGGTGCTGGGGTAATAAGGGAATACTATGTCTGCTCGCGCACTAGTCGTTGACGATATTGCCGCAAACGTTCGTTTGCTCGAAGCAAAACTGCTTGTCGAGTATTACGAAGTTCTGACAGCGAATGACGGCGCTACAGTCCTTGAAATCGTCGCCGAGTCGATGCCCGATATCGTGCTGCTCGACGTCATGATGCCCGGCATGGAGGGTTTCGAAGTCTGCCAGCGTATCAAGGAAAACCCGGCAACCGTCTATATTCCGGCCGTTATGGTAACAGCGCTGAGCGAAGTGTCGGGTAGGGTCAAAGGCCTGGAAGCCGGCGCCGACGCTTTTCTGACAAAGCCGGTCAACGACCTGGCCTTGTTCGCCCGGATTCGCTCGCTCGTGCGCCTAAAGCGTGCGATAGACGAATGGCGGGCCCGCGAATTCACATTTACGCAGTTTGGTCTCAATAACACCATCGCGCCCGAAGATACCGATCCGTCGATGCTGCAGGTATTGCTGGTTGCCGACGAGTACGGCCCGTCCCAGCGGATCGTCGATACGTTGTCTGAAGAGGGCTACAGTGTTGAGCATTCGACATCGATCGACGATGCCACGATCAAGGCGCTCGACGGTGACGTCCATCTGATCCTGGTCGACGACCGTGTCGGCGGCAACGACGTGCTCCGGTTCTGCTCGCAACTTCGCTCGAGCGGCGTGACACGTCATTCCCCCATTCTGATTATGCTGGACGATGGCGACACTGAACGTCTGGCGAAGGTGCTTGATCTGGGCGTGAACGATTATCTGAAGCGCCCGGTGAACAAGAACGAACTTACCGCGCGGGCGAAGACCCAGATACGGCGCAAACAGTTCGAAGACAATCTGAGCCAGCAATATGAGAAAAGCCTAACTGTAGCGGTCACCGACAGCCTGACCGGTCTGTATAACCGGCGCTATCTGGAAACCCTTTTTGAAGAGCTTTCGAGCGACCTGCGGGGTGGCGGCAAGCCGATTTCCTTGCTGATCATGGACGTTGACCACTTCAAGGCGGTGAATGACGATCACGGCCACGCGGCCGGTGACGAGGTGCTTCGGGGCCTCGCACAGCGGGTGTTGAGCGGCATTCGCGGCTTCGACACGGCAATCAGGCTGGGCGGCGAGGAATTCGTCATGCTGATGCCGAACGTCGATGGCCGGTCGGCCGTCATCGCGGCAAACCGGTTGCGTGAAATGATCGATGTCACTCCGTTCGAGATCGACGATAAAGGCCAGACGCTGAAGGTTACGATGAGTATCGGTGTCGCTACGGGGGCGGCGGATGAGATAGGGCTGAACGATCTGCTCGAGCGCGCCGATCAGGCGCTTTATACGGTGAAAAACGGCGGCCCTAACCGCGTCGAGGTTGCCGACGATCTGCCGGTTGATTCCGACCCGTTACCAGAAGCGGCGCGGGCCTGAGCCGTCTCTACCTAAGGCCGTCTTTGGCGGCACACTGGGCGAATTATCCGGCCTGGTACGAAAAACGCCGCCCATTGGGCGGCGTTTTCGGATCAATAAGCGAACAGCTTATTTGATTTTTGCTTCTCTGAACGCGACATGTTTACGCGCAACCGGGTCGTATTTTCGGAATTCGAGCTTTTCGGTCTGCGTGCGCGGGTTTTTCTTCGCGACATAGAAATAGCCGGTATCGGCGGTGCTCAGCAGTTTGACGATGATTGTATTGTTCTTGGCCATTCTATTTCTCCTGAAATGCAGGACCTGAAAATTTGCAGGAAACTGACCGGTTAAGCCCGGTCTGTCAAGGAATTGGTGTGTCGGAAGGGGGAAAATCGGCCGGGGGAATCAACGTTCGGCGATGGCGGCACTGCCGTCTCTCAGCGCCCGTGTGTAAAGCGATCTATGCTCCAGCAGATATTTGGCGATTTCCTGGTCCTCGGCGCGCTCCGTCCGGGTCGGCGGGCAGCGTTCGCGGGCGAGGTCAGGGTTTGTCCGGATGGCGTAGCGCGATGCCAGCGCCTGACTGAGGATCGTGCCCGCAGCAGGCGCATTGCTGCGGATCGCTGCCATCATATTCGACAGCTCGGCGTCTGCGGCGGAGGTGCAGATTGCCGGGATAATCCCGTGGTTCTGCAGGTTGAAGCCTGCCGGCGCGATCATATGCGCCCAGGTCAGCGTCAGCTCACCGCCATTGGGCAGTCGGATAATCGTCTGTACGCTGCCTTTGCCGAAAGAAGACGCGCCGATGACGATTGCCCGTCCGCGATCGCGGAGCGCTGCCGCGACGATCTCGGATGCCGATGCCGAGCGGCCGTTGACGAGGACGGCGATCGGCGTGCTTGTGACGCGCTCGCCCCAGGACGCATTGAATATCTGGTTGGCGCGGAGGTGCCGGCCCTTGGTCGAAATGATGCGCCCGTCATTCAGGAAGAAATCGGCGACGGCGACGGCCTGGTCCAGCAGACCGCCAGGATTGCTGCGCAGATCGAGGACGATGCCGCGCAATGGTTTGCCGTCCTCGCGCTCGGCGGCGGCGAGAACTTTGCCGAGGCTGCGGGACGTGCCCTGGTTGAATCCGGATAACCGGATCGTCAGGATGCCGTCCTCGTGTTTCGACGTGACCGTCGGCAGGATGATATGTCCCCGGACGACGGCGATTTTGAGCGGCGCGTTGGCATTTTTGCGAATAATGGTCAGATCGGCCTTGCTGTGCACCGGGCCGCGTAGATGCACGATAGCCGCGTTCTGGGTGAGGCCGGTGAGCGTTATGCCGCCGACATGGGTGATCAGGTCACCCGATTTCAGCCTGGCCTTGAAGGCTGGTGTGCCTTCACGGACCTTTTCGACGTAAACGTTGCCTTTATCGTAGCGGATCGTGACACCCAGCCCGCCAAACCCTTCGCGCCGGGCACGGGTGTTGCGGGCCTGTGCCGGTGTCGCGTACCGGGTGTAGCGGTCCAGTTTCGACAATGCACCGCCGAAAAACCGCGCGAGCGCCACTTCATGATCCTGCTCTCCGAGCTTCGGTGCTTCCTGACGGGCCTTTTCCAGCGCATCCGACACCACTGCTGCCCATCCGTTATGGTCGGTCGCGCCCGGTATCGGCCATTCACCAAGGACCCGGTCTTCGTAGGTGAGGGCGATCTCGGATGTTCGCTCGTCGATTGCCAGCAATGTGTCGGCTTCAGCAATCGTATTCAACCCGGCGAGCGACACCGCACGGGTCGATGTTTCTTTGGCATGTCGGAGGTCGATGTTCTTGAAGGCGGTTTCCAACACCAGCCGATCGCTGCCCTTATCCGCCGATTCCGGGGAGGGTGCGACGCAGGCGGCTGCGACAAGAATAATGCCGAGCGTGACCGTTGCGATGACACGGCGCCGCTTCCACACGGGCTGAGGCAAGCCTGAGGGTGGCGATGAAAAGGCGTTTCTGTTGTCGTTCGCGTTGATGCGCATGTTCTCCGCGTTCAACTGATGTGTGGCGGTCGGGACCGCATAGAAGACCACCTAAACTAACGCTGTCTTTAAGGAATGCGAATTAACTTTTCGTTAGCGAGGCGTTTTTGACGGGGCCCGGCGCTTGCCTTTGTTCTTATTGGGCTTTTTCGGGCCTTTTCTGGTCGGTTTTTTCGGCCGCGTCGGCGCAGCGTCGCCGGCATCCCGTCCACCCCGTGCGGGACGGGCCCGTGAAATCGAAAAGGCCATCGAGCCGGTATGCACGTTGGCCTCTACGAGAGTGACCTTGACGGGGTCGCCGATCCTATATGTCACCCCGGTGCCACGGCCTCTGACCTGCTGGTGCTGTTCGTCGTAATCCCAACGGTCGTCGCCCAGCATCGACATCGGCACCAGGCCGTCGGCGCCGGTTTCCGTGAGGGTGACAAAGAGCCCGGCGCGGTGGGTGCCGTTGATCCGGGCGGTGAATTCGGCGCCTACCTGATCGGACAGAAAAATAGTGGTGAACCGGTCGATAGCTTCGCGTTCCGCACTGACCGCACGGCGCTCGGTCGACGAGATATGCTTGCCGAGTTCGGCGAACCTGTCCCCGTCATCCGGTCTGAGCCCGTCATTGCCCAGCCCGCAGGCGGTGATCAGCGAGCGGTGGACCAGCAGATCCGAATAACGCCGGATCGGTGAGGTGAAATGGGCATAGCGCCTCAAAGCCAGGCCGAAATGGCCCAAGTTGGCGGGGCTGTATTCGGCCTGCGCCTGGGACCGGAGCACGGCCATGTTGACTGTCCGCGCCTCGGGCTTGCCGATAACCTGTGCGACGATGCGCTGGAAAACCTCGGGCTTGATGACCTGACCCTTGGCCAGTTTGATACCGACCGACGAGAGAACTTCGCGTAGGCCGTCGACCTTCTCCTGCGACGGCTGGTCGTGGATGCGGAACATGCAGGGCGCGTCTTTGCGTTCGAGCGCTTCGGCTGCCGCGACATTCGCCGAGATCATGAATTCCTCGATCAGCCGGTGGCTGTCGAGTCGCTCCACGGGGTCGATCGCGGCGACATTGCTTTTGTGGTCAAGCCTCACCTTGCGTTCCGGCAGATCGAGATCGATCGTACCGCGCCGGATGCGTGCCGATTGCAGGGCTTCAAACGCGCCGTAGAGCGGCGCGATGACATCGTCAATCAGTCGCCCGGTGGTATCGTCGGTCTCGCCGTCCCGCGCCGCCTGAACCTGCTCATAGGTCAGCCGCGCGGCGGACCGCATGATGCCGCGGATAAATTCATGGCGTTTCATGTTGCCGCCGGCATCGATCCACATATGAGCGGCGAGGCAGCCACGGTCTTCATTCGGGACCAGAGAGCACAATCCGTTGGACAGCGCTTCGGGCAGCATCGGTACTACGCGATCCGGGAAATAGACCGAATTGCCACGATCGTGAGCGTCCTGGTCCAAGGGTTTGCCGGAGCGCACGTACCACGACACATCTGCAATCGCGACCAGCAGATGCCAACCGCCTTTGTTCTTGTCGTCGGGGTCCGGTTCGGCCCAGACGGCATCATCGAAATCACGCGCATCGGCGCCGTCGATGGTGATCAGCGGAACACGCCGCAGATCGGTCCGCCCGTCCGCTGATACAGGTTTGGCGGCTTCTGCGTCGGCCACGGCGGCCGGCGAAAACTCAACCGGGATGTTGTTCGAATGAATGGCGATTAGGCTGGGCGCACGCGGGCCGGACGCGTCGCCGATGACTTCGACGACGCGTGCCTCCGGCAGGCCAAAGCTGCGCCCGCCGATGGCCTGTGCTTCTACCAGATCGCCTCTGGATGCGCCGTTTTCTTCGCCCGGCGGGATCGCGAATTCGGTGCGGATTCGCCGGTTTGTCGGGATCACCCGGCCCTTGCCGCCAATCATCTGCAATATGCCCAGCACGCGCTGTGGCGCGGCCTGAAGCAGCTTGATCATCCGTGCGGTATAGGTGCCGTCATCCGACGGTGCCAGCCGCGCGAGGATGCGGTCGCCGACCGCCGGGGCGGGGCCTTTGCGTTCGGTGCTGAGGAAAACGGCAGGCGGCGGGCCGTCGTTTTCCCATGTGACCGGGCGCGCCATAGGATCGCCGTCTTGGTCGATCCCGGTGATTTCGATAACGCCGACACTGGGCAGCGTGCCGGGTTTGGCAAAACGTTTGCCACGCCCTTTGTCGAGGTTGCCCTCGTCGCGCAGCTCGCGGAGCACGCCGTTCAGCCGGGCGCGGTCTGCGCCACGGATGTTGAAGGCGCGCGCAATTTCACGTTTGCCGACCGCTCCCTTATGGCCGCGGACGAATTCCAGTACTTGTTCTTTGGTCGGAAAGGGAATCTCGGCGGGCGTTTTGCTCACCGGTGGCACATCGTGACCGCTGTCACGCCTCTTCGCTTGCTGCAGGGCTGACGTCAGGGCTTACGGCGGGCCCAGCGTCCGATGCTCCGTCGTCTGCAGCCTTCGGTTTGGCTCTGGATTTGCCTTTGGCTTTACCCTTCGCCTTGCCCTTGGCTTTCTTCGCCTTTTTAGCCTTGGCCGTTTTCTTCGGTTTCGAGCCGACCTTTTCGGCGCGGGCCGCAATCAGCTCGATTGCAAGCTCCAGCGACAGCGATTCCGGTTCCATGTCGCTCGGCAGGGACGCATTGATCTTGCCGTGCTTGACGTAAGGTCCGTAGCGGCCATCGCGTAGTTCGATCGGTTTGCCGTCATCCGGGTGGTCGCCGATTTTCTTACCGGCGGACTTCGCGGCGCGTTTGGCCGGCGCTTCGGCGATTATGGTCACGGCCCGGTTGAGGCCGAGGGCCAATACATCGTCGTCCGATTTCAGTTTTACGTAGCGGTCGCCGACCTTGAGGTACGGGCCGAAGCGTCCGACACCGGCGAGTATCATGTCGCCGCTTTCCGGGTGCGCACCGATCGGGCGTGGCAGCGACAGCAGGGCAAGTGCCAGTTTGAGGTCGATATCCGACGGCAGCATGTCGCGCAGCAGCGATTGCCGCTTCGGTTTCTCCTTCGATCCCTTTACCGCCTCACCCAGCTGCACATAGATGCCAAACGGGCCTTTGCGCATCGAGACCGGTAATTCGGTTTCCGGGTCGGTGCCCAGTTCTTTGGGACCGGTAAAGGCCGCGTCTTCGTCCTCGTTACCGGTAACCACCGTCAGTGCCGTGGTGTGACCGCAATCGGGATAGTTCGAGCAGCCGATAAAGCCGCCATTCCGGCCGAGTTTAAGGCCGAGACGGCCGTCTTCGCAGGCCGGGCATTTGCGCGGATTGCTGCCGTCTTCGCGTTCGGGAAAGAAATGCGGGCCAAGCTCGGCGTCGAGCTTGTCGATCACCTCGGTGATGCGCAGGTCCTTGGTTTCGCCGATGGCCACCGAGAACGATTCCCAGAAATCGCGGAGCAGCGCCTTCCACTGCATGTCGCCATTCGCGACATCGTCCAACCGGCTTTCGAGGTCGGCGGTGAAACTGTATTCGACGTAGCGCTCAAAGAATTCCGACAGGAATGCCGTTACCATCCGGCCGCGGTCATGCGGCGTGAACCGGCGCTGTTCGAGCGTCACGTAATTGCGATCCTGCAAAACCTGAAGGATCGAGGCATAGGTCGAGGGCCGGCCGATGCCGAGCTCTTCCATCTTGCGGACAAGGCTCGCCTCGGTGAAACGCGGGGGCGGCTTGGTGAAATGCTGTTCCGGCGTTACGTCGCCGCGGTTCATCGTTTCGCCTTCATTCATCGGCGGCAGGATACGGTCGCGCTCATTACCTTCGTCTTCACCGCCGGTGGTCGCACCTTCGTCCTGACCTTCCTGATACAGCTTCAGGAAACCGTCGAATTTTACGACCGAACCATTGGCGCGCAGCACGGTCGCACCATCGGGTGAGGCAAGATCGACCGCGACCTGCTCCATTACGGCGCTTTCCATCTGGCTCGCGACTGCGCGTTTCCAGATCAGGTCGTAGAGCCGGCGCTCGTCTTCGCCGAGATACTGGCGGACTTCATTGGGTTTGCGGGTAAATTCCGTCGGGCGGATCGCTTCATGCGCTTCCTGAGCGTTTTTCGATTTGTTGCGATAGGTATTGGGCTGTTCCGGCACGTAGTTATGGCCGTATTCTTGGCCGATCGTGGCACGCACCGCGACAATTGCTTCCTGACCCAGGCTGACGCTGTCGGTCCGCATATAGGTGATCAGACCGACGGTCTCGCCGCCGCCGACATCCACACCTTCATAAAGTTTCTGCGCCGTGCGCATCGTCCGTGTCGCGCCGAAGCCGAGCTTGCGCGAGGCTTCCTGCTGCATGGTCGACGTCGTAAATGGCGGTGCCGCGCGGCGGTTGACTGTCTTGCGTTCCACCGATTTGACCTTATAGCCGTGCTTTTCGATCTCAGCGACGGCAGCCTTTGCGGAGTCTTCGTTATTGAGGTCGTAGCGGTCGAGCTTCTTGCCGCCCAGGTGCGTCAGACGCGTCGGCACGGCAGCGCCGTTCTCCGTCTTGAAAGCGGCCCCGATGGTCCAGTATTCCTGCGGATTGAAAATCTCAATTTCGGCTTCGCGCTCGCAGATCAGGCGCAGGGCAACGGATTGCACACGGCCCGCGGATTTCGATCCTGGAAGTTTGCGCCACAGAATCGGCGACAGGCTGAACCCGACCAGGTAATCGAGCGCCCGGCGGGCAAGATAGGCGTCGATCAGTTCGCGGTTCAATTCGCGCGGGTTGTTAACCGCCTCGATGATGGCGTTCTTGGTAACTTCGTGAAAAACGACACGTTTCACGTTAATGTCGCCCAGTGCTTTTCGCTCGCTCAGGATTTCCTGCAGGTGCCAGGAGATCGCTTCTCCTTCACGATCCGGATCGGTCGCGAGATACAGATGATCCGCGCCCCTCATGGCGTCTATGATGGCTTGGAGATTTTTTTCCGCCTTGGGGTCGACGGTCCAGACCATGTGAAAGTCATCGTCAGGCTGGACGGACCCGTCTTTGGAGACGAGGTCGCGCACATGGCCGACGCTGGCCAGGACCTTGAAGTCCGGGCCCAGATACTTGTTGATGGTCTTCGCCTTGGCAGGCGACTCGACGACGACTACGTCCATGATCACCGATAATTCAGTTTGCGGTCGACGTCACTGTAAGGAACGTTGGTTGCCGCATTGTTTATAAAACCAGCGAAACCTGGTTTCCCGGATGCCGCTCAATTCGCCCGGCGAGTTCTAGTTCGAGCAGTGTACTCTGGACCGAAGCGGCAGACATGTGGCACTCGCGAACCAGTTCGTCAACACCTGTTGGTGTGGCGCCCAGCATTTCGAGGATTTTGTCATGTGCGGTTTCCGGTTCCGTTTCAGGTGTAATTTCAACGGCTTGCGGCGTTATAGATCGGGATACCGGGAGGGGGGGGCTCGGTTTCAACCTCTGTTGTGACAGGACAGATATAATGTTGGCGGCGCTTTCGGTCAGAACGGCGCCCTGGCGGATCAGATCGTTGGTGCCCTTACACCGTGGATCGCGCGGAGAGCCGGGCATGGCGAATACATCGCGCCTCTGTTCGAGGGCGAGCCGGGATGTGATCAACGAATCTGATCTGAGCGCCGCCTCGACGACAAGTACGCCGTGGGAAAGACCGGAAATTAGCCGGTTTCGTGCCGGAAAGTGCCGTGCCGTGGAGCGCGTGCCGACCGGTTGTTCGCAGACCAGCGCGCCGGTCGCCGCGATCCGGTCCTGGAGATCTTCGTGCTCCGGCGGATAAACCACATCTATGCCGCCGGCGATGGCCGCAACCGTCCCGGTGTTCAGCGCCCCCATATGGGCGGCGGCATCGATTCCGCGCGCGAGACCGGAGACGACGACGTAACCGGTCTCGCCCAGCTGGCCCGCGACATCTTCTGCAAACCGCCGCCCGTTGGCGGATGCATTTCGCGCACCGACGATCCCCACTGTAGGGCGTTTGAGCATCTTCACGTCGCCGCGCAGGAATAGGACTGGCGGGGGATCCGCGATGCCGGCCAGTGTTTCGGGGTAGTCGGGCTCGTATAGGCCGATTGCAGTGCCGCCTGCTGCTTTGAGAGCTTCAAACTCTGCCACGATGCTGTCCCGATGTGGAATTGTGAATTTTCGACGCCCGCCGGCCCGACGCGACAACTCGGGCAGCGCATCGATCGCCGCCGCCGCGGTCCCGAAGCGATCGATAAGCTCTATAAACATATGCGGGCCGACATTTCTGGAGCGGATCAGCCGCAACCAGTCGATCCGTTCTGTGTCGCTTAAGGCGTTTTGTGTCCGCTCCATCCTACAATGATGGGTGGCAATGGCGGTCGGATCAAGCCTTGCCTGATCTGC
>CAJIYX010000154.1 GCA_905181725.1 Alphaproteobacteria bacterium UBA830 | reverse complement strand
GGCAGTTGCTCAGAATTCTTTACAGCAAATTATTGCCCGGCGACTCTGGCGCCCGGGTAGCCGACGTCGTGAAGCAGGGATGGCGGTTCGAGCCCAACCGGCAATCCAAAAATATGCCGAAATGGGTCGGCGACATGGGGCGCGTCAAAACAACGGCGAGACGATCGAGGGCGTGCATCTGGTTCCTGGACTGGCCTGCGAAATCGAGATCACAATCACCAAAACAATTGAAGGGAACGTCCGAAGACCTACCCGCCGGAAACAAGCCCCCACACCAGCTGCACTTCCATCGCCGCGATGATGCCGACGATAATCAGGTTGAACGCCCGGGCGCTGACCTTTCTCGTCATCCGCATGCCGAGCGGGATGAAGATCATCACCGGAATAATGGCGAGCAGGCCCTGGGTGATGCGTTCCTGGTCATACAGTCCGGCAACCCCGACCCCGATCACATGGGTCACCGCGATCGACAGGAATAAAAGCGACGTCGCGAAGACGTAGGTTTCCTTCACGAATCCCCAGGCATGCGCCCAGGTCGCGATAAACGGTCCCGACATGCCGGTCGCGCCCTGACAGATACCGGCGCCGGCGGCGATAATCGGCGACAGCGTATTAGCAAGCTTGCCGTCAGGTTTGATCTTCAGATTAAAGATCACGGTGAGAAGATAAAACGCAATCCAGATCGTCAGTACGATGGTCAGTGTGTGCTCGTCCAGATTTGCGAGCACCCAAGTGCCGAGCGCCACACCGCACGCCGCGGCAATCAGCGGCGGCCAGACCTGCGGGATTTCGCTAATCCGATGGCGCCACATCCAGACGATCTGGATGTTTGAGAACGCGACGGGGATCGTGGTGACAACGATGGCGTGCTCAACCCCGAAAAACACAGCCAGGATCGCAATACTGACCGGCGGCAGACCGAGGCCGGTCATCCCCTTGGCAAACGAACCGACGGCGAGCGCCGCAAAAATGATAACAAATGCTTCAGGCGTCACAGTCCCAGGCCTTCCCAAACAAGTTTAATTTCCATTACCACGATCACTGCGACCACGGCACCGGTGAACATCTTGGGGCTTACGAATCCCATCACCCGCATCCCCAGCGCCTGGAAAATCAACAATGGAATAAGCGCCAGACACCCTTCGACGAAGCGCTGCATCGTAAACATGCCGAACCCAAGCATGGCAATAATCTGTATCAGGTTGAACAGGCCGAAAACCAAGCCGTTATAGAAGACATAGGCTTCCTTCTTCAGCCGGAAGGACAGGATAAGCGTCGAGAATAACGGCCCCGATACACCGGCCGCGCCCTGCACGAACCCGCCCAGCATACTGGCGCCCGGTGTCGCGATGCGGCCGGTCCGGCCGTCGAGACGAAACGACGGATTGAACAGTAACAGTGCGAGGAAACCGGCGACGGCCACGGCCAGAAGCAGGATGGTGATCCGGTCGTCTGCCGAATTGAGGAACCACACGCCGGCGATCGTCATCAGCGACGCCGGGATGAGCATATCGTAGCGCAAGGGAGCTTCGCGGGCCTCTCCCCGGTGCCGCCAGATCAGCCATATGTTCGAGACAAGTCCCGGAATCTGCATTACCACGATGGCGTGCTCGGCCCCGAGGAAGCCCGCCATAAACGGCACGGCAACCAGCGGCAGCCCCATACCGGTCAGCCCCTTGACGAAAGCGCCAAGGGCCAGCCCGAATGAGATTATCGAGAGGGAGTAAAGATCGAGACCGAATTCCACGTGGGAACCATGCGCCTGCTGAAGCGCCGGATCAATCCGTCAGGACTGGTCCGGCCGAATCAGCTTTATCGGGGCACTTAGTCGGACAAGCCGTCTGATACGACCTTGTTTTCGGACTTGAGCTCCAGCCCGGACGCCGCAGCGTGCAGCGACAGCAGGGCCGAGAAATCTTCGTCGGTATAGCCGTTGCCGATCAGCGACTGCACGATTTCGCGGGCCGCAGCCGTCACCGGCATCGGCACGTCATTCGCCCGCGCCGCAGCCAGACCGAGATCGAGATCCTTCAACAGGAGCTTCGGCGTAAACGTGACTGAATAATCGAGGTTCACCAGCGAGCCCGACTTGTAGCGCGAGAACATCGATCCCATGACGCTGTTATTCAGGAAATCGAGGAATGCATGGCGCGGCACACCGGCTTTTTCGGCCAGCACCGTGATTTCGACCATATTCTGGATCACCACCCCGAGGAACACGTTGTGGCAAATCTTGATAAAGCGCGCCAGCTCGCCCTCGCCGACATAGGACGAGCCGCGTCCCATGGCATCGAGATAAGGCTGCGCCATATTGTATGACGCTTCTGGCCCGGAGACCGCAAAGGTCAGCTTACCGGCTTTCACCACCTTGGCATTCCCCGACACAGGTGCTGCCAGCATGGGAATACCCATTTCTGCCGCGGCAGCTCGTACCTTGGCGGAGGCTGCTTCATCCACCGAGGTGGAATCAATCAGCAGCTTCGGCTTGGTGCTCTGCGCCAGCACACCGCCGTCACCCAGCGTGACTTCGACAAAATCAGCGGGGCCGCCGACCATCGTGAAGACGATGTCGCAATCTGCAAGGTCGGCGGGGCTGTCGACGACGGTCGCACCATATTCAGCAAGCGGTTCTGCCTTTGCCTTGGTGCGGTTCCAGACGGACACATCGGCGGCGCCCTTCAACAGGCGGTATGCCATCGCATATCCCATGCGTCCGGTGCCGATCCAGCCGATTTTATGTTGCGTAAGATCCAGTTCAGCCATATTCCACCCCTTCATGATCGATATCGTTTTCTTGATGCTAAATTCAATATGTGCAATCGTTTGCACAGATGTTGCACACTTTAACGCCGGCACCGCGGAGATGGCAAGCGAATGCCAGTCCTGCTACCCATAGGGCTATCATCAGAGGGTCAGAATGGCGAGCCGTAGCCGGGTAACGATACGCGATGTTGCCGACCGCGTCGGGGTACACCCGTCGACGGTCTCGCGCGTCCTGAATCCCGCCACAAGGGGCCGCATTACGCCCGAGATCGTCGCCAAGGTAAACGCGGTGGCGGCAGAACTGGGATACCGGCCAAATCAGACGGCGCGCGGCCTGCGGACCAACCGCACGCAGACCATCGGCGTGCTGATACCGGATATCACCAACCCGCTGTTCCCGCCGATAATCCGCGGCATCGAGGATGGGCTAGGAGCGCATGGCTACACCGCTATCCTAGGCAATACCGACAACATCGCGGCGAGAGAGACCGAAGCCGTGGCCACGATGCGCGCCCGTCAGGTCGACGGGCTGATCTTGGCCACAGCACGGCGGGACGATCCCATCGTCGCGGAATGCATCGCCGAGGGGCTGCCGCTCGTTCTGGTCAACCGCACCGCGGATGCCGATGGCGTGTCGTCCATCGTTAATGACGATGCACTGGGGATTGCGCTCGCCGTCCGGCATCTGAAAACCCTTGGACACACCCGCATCGCCCATATAGCCGGACCGCGCAGCCTGTCGACCGGCGAAGCGCGCAGGCGCAGTTTCCTGGAAATCATAAAAGCCGAAGGCCTCGAGGCAGACGAGGCGCTTGTCGCGGAGACCTCGGCCTTTTCCGAAGACGAAGGCCTTCGCGCCTGCGCCGACCTGATTGCACAGGATTTAGAGTTCACCGCCATCGTGGCCGCCAACGACCTGATTGCGCTTGGCGCCTACGAAGCTATCTCCGACGCGGGGCTGACATGCCCCGACGATATCTCTGTCACCGGGTTCAACGACATGCCGTTCGTCGACCGCCTCACGCCGCCACTCACGACGGTGCGCATCCCCCATTACGAGCTCGGCCGCGAGGCCGGACGCCGGCTGGTCGAACTGATCGAAACCCCGGACTCTCCCGCCCGGGCCACTACATTGCGGCCCGAACTGATCGTCCGGGGGTCGACGGTCGCCGTTACCTGACCTTGACCAGCAGAACGGTGGTGTCGGCAGACCCGGTAATGTCAACAAGACCAATCTTGCCTGTCCCGGCATCGAAGCCAGATTCAGGAAAGAACAGTCGCCCAGTCCCTGGTCTGGATGATCTCGCGCACCCGGTTCAGGAAGGCCGCCGAATAGGCGCCGTCAATCGCGCGGTGATCGAAGCTCTGCGCCAGCACGCCGACCGGGCGGATACCGATGGTGTCGCCGTCCTCGGTCTCAATCACCACCGGCTTCTTCGTAATCCCATCGGTCGACAGGATTGCGACCTGCGGCTGGTTGATGATCGGCGCGGTGATCATGGTGCCGAACACGCCCGAGTTGGAGACTGTGTAAGTGCCCTCGGTGAAATCACCGGGCTTCAGCTGGTTGGTGCGGGCACGTTCGGAGACGTCGCGAATGGCGCGAGCGAGTTCTTGCAGCGGCATCTGGTCGGCATCCTTGATGACCGGGGCCACGAGACCGTCAAAATCGAGGTCGACCGCGATGCAGAGATTGACGCGGCGGAACACGACGAGGTTTTCACCGTCGATCGCAGCGTTTACGCGCGGGAATTCGCGGATCGCCTCGCACACCGCCTTGGCGATGAACGGCAGATAGGTCAGCGAGAAGCCTTCGCGTTTTTTCCAGGCGCCCGAAACGCCGGCGCGCGCACGGGCGACACGGACAAAATCGGCCTCGACCGCCTGCAACACATGCGGACTCGTCGCCTTGGACCGCACCATATGGTCCGCCGTCAGCTTGCGCAGCTTGTTGAACGGGATGATCTCGGTATCGTCTTCCGAAAAATTAAGCGGCGGCGGCGCGGAAACGGTGCGCGAAGCCCCGCCATTTGCGAGATACGCCAGCACATCCTTTTTCTTGATGCGGCCTTTCATACCGGAGCCGGTAATCGCCCTCGGGTCCAGGCTATTCTGGGCCACGAGCCGGCGAACGGCAGGTGACAGCGGATTGCCGTTAGCATCGCGGTTTGCGGCCTTAATCGAAACCTCGCGCGCGGGTACCGCTGCTTTCGATGCAGCTGGGTCTTCCGGTTTCCCGGCAAGTCCGGCATCGACCTCGATCACCTCGCCTTCACGCATGATGATCGCGATGACCTCGCCGACCGGCACCGTGATACCCACATCGACGCGGATTTCAAGCAACGTGCCTTCCGCAGGCGCGGGGACTTCCATCTCGACCTTGTCGGAAGAAACATCGAAGAGCGGCTCCTTGGTGGAAACCGTATCGCCGATTGCTTTGTGCCAGACCGACACCGTGCCTTCAGCAACGGTTTCGCCAAGCTGGGGCATGATCACATCCATTGGGTGTCTTCCCTCGCCTCAGTCGATATTTTCGACGATTTCGCGGACAATCCGCTCCGCCGACGGCATCGTTGCATCTTCCAGCGCATCCGCTGCGGGCAGCGGGATATGCGGTGTGGTGATGCGGATGATTGGCCCATCGAGATCCCAGAAAATCTCGTCGGCGACGATGGACGCAATCTCGGCGCCCCAGCCGCACAGGCGGGGATTTTCCTCGACCGTGACCAGACGGCCCGTCTTCGATATCTCGCGCAGGATGGTCTGCGTATCCAGCGGCACCAGCGATCGCACATCGACCACGGTGGCTTCAATCCCGTGCTGGGCGGAAAGTTCTTCGGCTGCCTTCATCGCCCGCGGCACCATGGCGGCAAGGGCGACGATGGTGACGTCGCCGCCATCGCGCAGAACCTTAGCTGTACCGAGCTCATCCACAAGCTCGCCATCAGGCACGAAGCCCTTGATCGGATAAAGAGATTTCTGCTCGAAGAACATCACCGGATCAGGATCGCGGATCGCGGCGGCCAGCAGACCCTTGACGTCCGCCGGGCTCGACGGTGCGACGACCTTGAGGCCTGGGATCATCATCGCCCAGTTCTCAACCGACTGCGAATGCTGCGCGCCGAAGCGTGAGCCGCCGCCATTGGCCGTGCGGATCACCAGCGGCATCGACATCTGCCCACCGGTCATATAGCGCGCCTTGGCAATCTCATTGGCGACGATATCCCAGCAGACGGCCAGAAAATCCGAGAACATGATCTCGGCTATCGGCTTCAACCCGGTCATGGCAGAGCCCATCGCCGCGCCGAGGATGGCCTGTTCGGAAATCGGCGTATCGCGCACGCGCTCCGGCCCGAATTCCTTGAACAGCCCGACGGTGGCTTTGAACACGCCGCCGGCAGCCCCGATGTCTTCACCAAGAAACACCACGTCTTCATCGCGGCGCATTTCCTGGGCGATGGCTTCGGCCACCGCTTCGCGATAGGTCAGTTCCGCCATGCTGTGCCTCCATCGGCCCACACATCGACGTCGATCAGGTCCAGCCCGGGCGGCGGCGAGGCCTTGGAAATCTCGGTCGCTTCATCGACCTGTGCCAGTACCTCGGCATCCATGCCGTCGATCACGTCTTGCGCGATACCGAACTCGGCGAGGCGCTCACGGTAGCGCGGCACCGGGTCTTTCTTGAGCCACGCTTCAAGCTCGCCCGGCGGTCGGTAATCGCCGGGATCGGCGCGGCTGTGGCCGGAATGGCGATAGGTCAGGCATTCGATCAATGACGGCCCCTCGCCCGCACGTGCCTTGGCAAAGGCGGTCTGCGCGGTGCGGTAGACCTCGTCGGCATCGTTGCCGTCGATCACGATCTTGGGCAGGCCGTAGGATGCCGCCCGGTCGCCCGCAGGGTTATGGACCGCGGTCACGTCCTTGATCGGCGTATATTCCATATACAGGTTGTTTTCACAGACAAACACCACCGGTAGCTTCCACACCGCCGACATGTTCAGCGCTTCATGGAAGGCGCCGATATTCGTCGTGCCGTCACCGAAGAAGCAGACCGATACCTGGCCGGTTTTCTTGTACTGCGCCGTCCAGGCCGCCCCCATGGCGATCGGCAGATGCGCGCCGATGATCGCGTAGGAGCCCATGGCGCCATGTTCGACAGAGGTCAGGTGCATCGAGCCGCCCTTGCCCTTCAGCAGCCCGCATTCGCGGCCCATCAGTTCGCCCAGCACGCCTTCCATCGACGCACCGCGCGCCAGCGTGTGGTGATGGCCGCGATAGGTGCAGAACGACCAGTCGTCTTTCTGCATCGCCGTCGCGAAGCCTGCCGCGACTGCCTCTTGGCCAAGTGCCAGATGCGACGTGCCCTTGACCAGGTTCTGCAGGAACAGATCGTAAGCCCGCTGTTCAACATGGCGGATTTCCAGCAGGGAACGCCAGAGGGCGAGCCGTGTGTCCTCACCGATATCGTCATTTGCGCGGCTGACTTTAGCCTTCGCAACGCGTTTCGGGGCCGCCTTGGCGCGTGATTTCACACTCGATTTCGCGCTTGATGTCGCGGAGGCCTTACGCTTGGCTACGGCTTTCGGTTTTGTTGCCACGTTTCTGTTTCCCTATTCTTATTCCACGTCATCCCCGCGCAGGCGGGGATCGCGTTTCTTCCCATGTCATCCCCGCGCAGGCGGGGATTTCCGGTGACCACTCCGCTCTCCCCCAACAAGATTCCCGCCTTCGCGGGAATGACGCAGGACGGCGCGGCCAGCCCGGCGTCAGTACTTGTTCGCTATCGGCAGTTCTTCGGCCGGGTACAGGCTGATGATCTGCGGCCCGTCGGGGGTCACGACCATTTCCTCCTCGATGCGCGCGGCACTGAACCCGTCCGTTGCCGGGCAGTAGGTCTCCAGCGCGAACACCATGCCGGTCTTGATTTCCATCGGATCGTCCATCGAGCACAGGCGCGAAATGATCGGGCGTTCGTGAATGGCGACGCCGAGACCGTGGCCGAACTGCAGCGCGAAGGCTTCCATCTCGTCCGAAAATCCAAATTCCTCGGCCTTGGGCCAGACGGCGGCGATCTCGTCGGTCGATACGCCGGGGCGCACCAGGTCGATGGCGGCATCTATCCATTCGCGGCACTGTTTATAGGCGTCTTCCTGCGCGTCGGTCGCCCGGCCCACGTTGAAGGTCCGGTAATAGCAGGTGCGATAGCCCGAATAGGAATGCAGGACATCGAAAAACGCCTGATCGCCGGGGCGGATCATGCGGTCGGTGAAGTTATGCGGATGCGGGTTGCAGCGTTCGCCCGAAATCGCGTTGATCGCCTCGACATCGTCCGAGCCCATTTCGTAGAGCATCTCGTTCGCCTTCGCGACGATGTCGTTTTCGCGCACGCCCGGTTTCAGCTCTTCGCCGATCATGTGATAGACGCCGTCGACCATGGCGGCCGCCTGGTTTAGCAGCACGATCTCGTCGATGCTTTTGATCTCGCGCGCATCCAGCATGACCTGCTGCGCATCGCGCACGTCGATGCCTTCGGCCTGGAGGGCCAGCATCATCGGCGGCTCGCAGATATCGACGCCGAGCGGCATGTCGGCCATGCCGTTATCGACCAGCATCTGCTTGATTTCCGTGGCGGCGCTGTCCATCAGACCGGCCGCCGGCGGCACGGTGCCGCGCAGGCCGAGCATCCCGGCATGACAGTTATCGGTCGGCAGCCAGGGCGCATGGAGGCGGTGATGCGCGGCGGCGGATCCGAAATCCCACAGATGCGGGTCGTGCCCGCCCATCAGCATGGCGTAGCGCGCAACCTTGTCGCGCGACCATTCACCGATGACGGTCGAAGTCAGATAACGAATGTTGTTATTGTCGAAGCACAGGATTGCCCCAAGATCGGAATTCGCCAGCGCTTCCTGCGCGCGCCCCAAACGGTATTTGTGCAGCCGGGTGAAATCCACCCGCTTTTCGAAATCCACCGCAGAATGCCCGGGTGCCGGAATCGCCCGGTCCCACGCGTAATGGGGGTTCAGGTCTTCATTACCCAAAAAAACAGCGGTGTCAGACGTATCCTGCGGCATAGTGGTCTCCCTCATCCATCAACATCCCGGCGGCGCACGAAGCGCCGGACCGGCGGGCATCTCGGCCCCTTTGGCGGTAACTTACACCGTCTGTTTTACATGTGTTGAGGAAACTGTGCAATCGTTTGCACGGCTGTTGATGTCGATTGTAAGAACTAGTCACGCCCTGCGTCGAAATTGAGAGCGAATCTCCAAAATGTATCCGCTATTTGCCGATAGTGTTCCTCGAGATCATCTAAAGCCATATTGTTGCCTTGTACCGCTAATTTGATTGGTTGAACGATATCTATGGCGATGTCGGTTAGACTGAATAAATCGCTATACATCGGTTTTTCATGATTTTTGTCGTCAAACATTGAGTGAGCTATCTGGAAGTTTCGAAAATCACGCAAGCGCCGATCTACCCTCCTACCCGCGCTACTATTTCGAAAACTAGAAAACTTGGACACCGCAAGATCGATCGGTTCTTCTCAGCCTTCGGCGTTGGTATCAGCCATGCCCATCGACGGTGGCATCCAGCCCCTCGCCCGCTCAACAAATACCCTTCTACATCGCTTCTGCTTGAGTAAATTTATAGCGAGTGGAATTGAGGCCAAGTCTTTGTTGTTCGGACGGATACTTTTGAAGCCGTTGTCAAACAAACGAGCAAGTGAGAGTGAAAGATTGACCGCAAGGCTCTCCCTGATCGTGTTGTATGCGTCTGCACCGGGGTATTCGCGGTTAGGATCACCAACAACTAAGTCATTTGCTGATTCTAGGACTGCCTCAGCCCAAAGCGCTGTTTTCAGGTCCAATTCAATTTGCTCGACCATCTGTTCGAGACGTCTCACGGCTTTGGTGCGGGAAATTGTTGCACGCTGCCTACGTTTTTTTCGTCTAGCCACGTCGTCGCATCCCAACATTTTGCAAGATCACTCGCTGCCCGCTCGTTGCGACATTGTCTATCGCACAGGCTGTGTTAGCCAGCATATCTTAATTTTATTGCACTGTATGAGAAGAGGCTAAAAGCAGGCACTCTCCAGCCGTGGCCTGCAAACACAGTTGTGCACCACCTCCTCTAACCCCACCATCTCCGCCAACGCGGTCAGCCAATGTGGCCTTCCACCAGACCACGTGGCGGCGGCGCGTCGAGGACTAAATTGGCGAGGGTGCCGAGTTGACTGGCGAAACCCGGACCGCCGATGACCAACCTCTCGACGGGACTCAGCGTCCGTTGAGCTTCCAGTCATATGCGTCGTCGTTGTAGCTGTCCCGGCCCGTCAGTTTAGCGGCAAGTTCAGGCTTCGCATAACGCCGCAGATGATCCAGCACGCCGGCTTCCGTGCCGCCGAAATCCTCGTCAAACCAGGCATAGATGCTGGACACCACGATGCGGTCGCCGTCGACGGTCACACCGCGCGGATGGTTCACATAGGCCACTGCGCCATCGTTCATCAGTTTATCGGCGTTGTCGGCCGTGAGGGCCACGGGCGGGATATCGGGGCAGCCGATCGACGCGCAGTTCACAATGTAGTGGATGCGCGGGTCTTTCCAGATCGGGCGCAGAATGCGGTGTTCGATATCGTCGAGCGAGATTTCCTCACCCTCAACCGTCGCCAGTTTTGCGCCCCAAGGGCCATCGGCGAAAAAGCTGGGCGTGATGTCGATATCTCGGATCGAGGCGACGGGATAATGATCGAGGATCACCTTCACCGTCAGCGCATTATAGAAGTTTGCCCAGTAGGCAAACTGTTCGCGCCGTTTAAAGGTGCTGATTGGTGTCGCGGACAGCTTCGTGACGTAAGATTCCAGCGCCGTGCGATCCGCTATCGTGACGCTGCCATAGGCAAACAGTTTTACACCGCTTTCTGACGATCGCCCGTAGGCTGCGATCAACCGGGACCACTCGGTATGGTCGATCCGCGCGGTCGAGGCCGCATCATGCTTGTCCCAGCGCGCCCAGAGATCCGGCTTCGGCGCCGCCAGCGCAGCCGCAGCCGTCATGACCAGTACGGCCAATGCGACGCATATCGTCGTGAAGATTCTGTATGCGTTGGGGGCGTGTGCAGGCTGGGCAATCGGCATGGGCTTGGTCCTGTTGTTCCGGTCAGTTATCGCGGAATGTGAGTGCGGCGATGCTGCCCGCCGCGATGCTCTTCGTCCCGTCGGAATCGCCGGAGATGGCAATGAAGCTCGGTTTCGGCGCGTCCTCGCCAAAGGCGTCGCGGTAATCCATCGCGCAATCGATCTTTTCCATGAACCACTCACCTGTCGGCGCACCGACGCCGCGCAGGATCACCATGAAGCCGCGGTCTTTCATATAGGGGTTCGGAAACATCCGCCCGGCGGCGGCGTCCCCACCCCATATATAAGTGAGACAGCGGTGATCGCGGCTGAAACCGTCGACATCCGCCTGAATAGCTCGGCTCATCCAGTCCATGAACCCAGCTTTGCGCGGCTTGCCCTTGAAACACAGATGGATGGCGAGCGGCCGGTCGCCGCCGCGCCGGGTCAGGTCGGTCGGCGGCGGTGCGGCATCCACCCGCCAGCGCCAGGTCAGATAACGGCGCCCGCTCTCTTGGGGCCCAAGTGCGCGGTAGAGCATGGCGCTGCTTTTATCGGACAGGACTTCAATCTTGCCGTCAGGCGACTTCACGAAGCGCGATGGGACGATTCCGGGAAACTCGATGGTTTTCCAGCTATCCGCCCCGCCATCCACTGTGATCTCGCTCGCCTTCGCCGGCGCGCCAAAGGCGAGCAAACCCACGGTCAGCGCGGCGGCCAGAAGCCCGCCTCTTTTAGCGATATGAAATTCCGCGCAACGCATGTCGTGTGTGTCCCTCATAAGACGAATAATCAGGTTTATCCGCTGTATCTCTACGCATGAGATCGGGTTCGCAGACCTCACGGCCACACAATTGTTGTAACGAAAACGTCAGACCGTCCGGGCAGCCCGAATTTCGGACCGGAATTTCGAGCCGGGGCGCGAAAACTACCGTTTTGTGCGCTTGATATCGAGGAGCGGCGTGCCGTCCAGACAATCGAGGCCGACGACGTCAAGTTCCCCGTCGCGAACAGCAAGGATCTCGACCGTTTGCGCGGCAATCGGATTGGGGCGTGGCGGGGTGCGCAAGCTGAACACGCCGACCGGCTTATCGCGCACGCCTTCGCGGGCGGGAAGCTGGATCATGTCCCGCCGGGCCCGGTGAAACCAGTACAGCACCAGCGCTTTTCCGCCCACTTCGAAGCCCGCTAGGCCGGGGGCGAACTCCGCGCCGAGGCGGATCGTACAGGGCAGAAATTCCTGCTTGTTATGGCGGTTGGGACAGTCTTCCATCCGCTTGTAGGGTGTCTCGATGGTGCCGATCACCGTGCAGGAAACACTCTCGCCCGTCTTGGGCGCGTCATTGTCGGTATAGACCGTATAGGCGGGGCTGTCGGCCAAGTCTTTTTGCCCCCCCACCCCCATTGCCCCCTACCCCAGGTCCGGCACGCGCCGGTGACCGGTCGCCTGCTCATAGGCATAGGCATAGTTGAGCATATCGGCATCACTATAGGGCCGCCCGAGGAAAGTGATCCCGGCGGGAAGCCCGGTCTCGGTGAACCCGGCGGGGACCACCACCGACGGCACGAATATCAGGAACGTGTTCAGGTGCGGCGCGCCTTTCTGATCGGTAAAGGGCGGTGCGGTGCCATCCGAAATCAGCGTCGGCGTGTGTTCGACTGCCTTGTGGACGATGGCGTCAAGGCCGAGGCGTGCCATGGTGTTAAGGAACACGGTCATGAAATCGCCGCGCGCCTTCTGGTAGGCGGCATATTGTTCGGGCGTGGATTTGCTCGCCCAGCGCGTTTTCACGCCATTATAAACCTGTTCGAACAGTGGCGACGCCTTCGCCTCTTCCACGGTCGCGAAGGGCGCATCTGCGCTACCGGCGCAATAAGCACGGAACGCTTCCGCATCACCGACCTTGTCCCCGGCGCGTTTCGACAGGTATTCCATCATATCGGGAATCTCGATCGGATCGACAATCTCCGCGCCTGCGGCTGCCATATCTTCGACCGACTTGTTAAAGACTGCATCGACCTGTTTGAAATCATCCGATTCCGGTTCCGTGTGATACCCCATCACGGTACGCAGAATGCCGATGCGCTTGCCTTTGAGCCCGTCTGTGGAAAGTGCCGACGCGTAGCTTGCCGCCTGGTTGCCGACGCCATGCGCGGTAATCGGATCGCTCTCGTCATAGCCGGCCATGACATCGAGCAGTTTAGCGCAATCCGTCACGGTGCGCGCCATCGGGCCGAGTGATCCGTATATCGACGGCCAGCCCGCATAGACGCCGCCACGGCTGACCAGACCTGCCGACGGGCGCATACCGGCAATACCGTTCCAGATCGACGGGCGGCGGATTGAGGCAAAGCCTTCCTGGCCAATCGCCGCGGTCACGAAATTTGCCGACGCTGCCGCACCGGAGCCGCCGGAGGAGCCGCCTGCCGTGCGGTCGAAATCATAGACGCACTTTGTGGAACCAAAGAGCGAGCCATGCGTATCGCCCGCGCCCATCTCGCCCAGCGTGGTCTTGGCGATAAAGATCGCGCCGGCTTCGCGCAGTTTCGCCGTCACGAAGCTGTCGCGTCCCGGCATATGATTCTTGAACAGCACGGAGCCCATGGTGGTGGGCATTTCCTTCACATCGCCCTGATCCTTCATGGCGAGCGGGATACCATGCAACGGGCCAACAAGGCCGGATTTCGCAAAAGCCGCATCCAGCGCATCCGCCTGTTCGAGGGCCTGCGGATTGGTCGAGATCACCGAGTTGATATTCGGCCCGTTACGGTCGAATTTTTCGATCCGGTCCAGATAGAGCTCCACCAGTTTCCGCGCCGTCAGCGTGCCCGCTGCATAGGCTGCATGGATGTCGGCAATGGTCGCGTCGATGATGTTGAAGTCTGTCCCGGCTGTCATGGAGGTGTTCCCTTGAATTTGGCGATTTATCAGCGTGTGTCATCTCGGCCGGGATCATCGCAAATCTCCCGGCACAGCGCAAAACAGCGATGACCTGCTCAGGCGCGTTCACCGAGCTCGATCATGTAGCCGTCGGGGTCTTTAACGAAAGCGATCACGGACGCATTCGGCCCGCCATGCTTCAGCGGTCCCGGCGGGCGCGGAATTTCCATGCCCTCTGCCGCGATCTTTTCGCAGATGCCGTAAATGTCTGGCACACCAATCGCGATATGGCCGAACCCGTCGCCCTTGTCGTAATCCTCGTCCTTGCCCCAGTTATAGGTAAGCTCGATCGCCGGTGCGCTATTCTCATCGCCGTAACCGACGAAAGCGACAGAGTACTTGCCGCCTTCATTATCCATCCGGCGGAACAGCGTCATCCCGAAGATGCGCGTATAGAAATCGATGGAGGCCTCGATATTTTTGACCCGCAGCATCGTGTGACGAATGCGTGGCTGGGCATTTTTGACAACTTCCCAGCCCGAACCTTCCAGTTTGTCGTTCATGATCTCTCCCTCTCGTTCTCTTTTGCTTTCTAGGGCGCTTTCTGGCGGGCTTTCTCGGCCGCGCGCCGTCCCTCACGATAGCTCACATAGTAGGTGCTCGAACAGATCACCGCAGCCCCGATCCACGTAAAAAGATCGGTCGACTGACCGAAGATCATCCAGCCGAGCAGGGCAATCAGCGGCAATTGCACGTAATTCACGATCACGACCAGGCTGGCAGGCGCCGCCCGGAACGCCCGTGTCTGGCATTGCTGCGCCCCGACGGTACAGAGCCCGAGCGCTATAAGCAGCGGCGCGTCGTCCAGCCCCGGCGGCGTCCAGTTGAAATAGGCGCCAAGGGCGGCACAGGGGATCATCAGGGTATAGAGATAGAACACCATCGCATTGGGGTTCTCGGTCGCGGTCAGCTTTTTGCTGCCGATCAATGCCGCCGAGAACGCAGCGGCGGCAAAAAGCGTGGCGACGGCGGCAAACGATATCTCGATCATCCCGGGGCGCAGAATAATGAGCGCGCCGGCAAAGCCGACCACCGTCGCCGACCACCGGTGCACGCCCGGCCGCTCCGACAGCATGATCGCCGCGAGCACCAGCGTAAACAGCGGCATGGTGAACATCAGCGCGTTGGCGTCGGCAAGCGGCATGCCGGCGATGCCATACATCCACGCCACCGCGCCGATATAGCTGAAGAACATGCGCCACAGGTACAATTTCAGCTTCGACGTCCGTAACGCGCTGATACCCACCGCGAACAGCCAGGGCAGCATAAAGGCCGACCCGAGGACCGCCCGGAAAAACACGATCTGGTTCACGTCGAATTTCTCGGCCAGCCCGCGCACGACCACATAGATCAGCGCATAGAACATGCTGGATGCCACCATCCACGATACGCCGCGGACGGCGCCCGTTGTGTCGGCGGTAAGGGTCTGTCTGAACAGCATGAAAGGGGCCTTAGCGGGAAGGAGCAGCGGAAAGGTATCAGCCTAGAGGGTCCGCTTTTTGGCGCTTCGCGGCAAGAGTGGCGACTGATCCGTCGTCAGGCGCTGAGCGCTTTTGCAATCACGCGCCGAGCGCTTGGCCCTTGATCGTGTAACGGCGCAACATCCGGGTCTGATCACGCGGAAAATCCGTGCGCGCATGCATTGTGCACCAGTTATCCCACATCAGCAGGTCGCCGCGCTGCCACTTGTGATCGTAGACAATGCCGGCGGATTTTACGTGCGCGTTGAGCGCATCGATGATCTCGCAGCTTTCATCTTCGCTATAGCCCTCGATCATCGCGGACATCAGCTCATTCACGTACAGCGCCCGGCGCCCCGATTTGGCATGGGTGATGACGATGGGCTGCCAGCGGTGATCGTATTTATCAATGCCGTCTGTCAGGTCTACACGCTCGGTTGGCAGATATTTGTATATGTGCAGTACCTTGCGGCCGTCGATTTTCGCTTTCATCTCGTCCGGCAGCGTGTCCCACGCATCGTACATATTGGCGAACAGCGTATGCCCGCCAACCCGCGTGACTTCCATCGCATAGAGCATGGTACCCCAGTCGGGTTCGGCCGCATAGCATTTGTCGTGGTGGAAAAACATCTCGCCGTCCGGCAACGAGCCAATGGGCACGCCGTCCTTGCGAACGTTCGTGACCAGCATGATGTTGTCGGCGTCTTTTCCCTCAGGCCGGTCGTCGACCTTGCGCAACCGTCCGCCAAGCGGCCCGAACTGTTCGCAGAATACGCGTTGGGTTTCAGGATTCAGGTCCTGGCCCCGAAACAGCAGGATCAGATGATCTATCCATGCCTGGACAAGTGCGTCGCGGGTATCCGAACCCAGCGGCTGAGACAGGTCCAGCCCGCGCACCTCGGCGCCCAGGGAATCGTGCAGTTTATGAAGACTAAACCCGACCATCGATCATTTATAGGACCATGCGAAAGTCATCGTCAATGAACCTGGCGCCGAATCTGGCAACCGACCAGAAAACCGCGCCGTCAATGATGGGACACGATGCCCGTCAGGGTCCCTCTTCCGCCAAGATGTCGGACTGGATCGGATTCACCCCGATAATCACCTGGTTCAGGTAATCCTCCACCTGCTCTGTCATCTGATCGACCTTGGAATTGAAGAAATGATCCGCGCCGTCGACCACGCGGAAATCGATGGTGATTTCGCGCTGATGAGCCAGCTTTTCGGCCAGTGCACCCACGGTCTCGACGGGCACAACCTTGTCATCGGCGCCATGCAGGAACAAACCCGATGACGGGCATGGTGCAAGGAACGAGAAATCATACAGGCTGGCAGGCGGAGCGACCGAGAGAAATCCGGTGATTTCGGGCCGGCGCATCAATAGCTGCATGCCGATCCAGGCACCGAACGAAAAACCGCCGATCCAGCATTGAGGGGCGTCGGGGTTTGCGGATTGCAGCCAGTCGAGCGCCGCCGCCGCATCTGACAGCTCCCCGATGCCTTCGTCGTATCCGCCCTGGGACCGCCCG
>CAJIYX010000153.1 GCA_905181725.1 Alphaproteobacteria bacterium UBA830 | reverse complement strand
GTGGGTCTGACTGCCGAATGTGACGGTACCATCGGCCACTACCGGTTTCAGCCTGTTCAGGCCTTCGCGTGTCGTCTCAAACACGCCTTCATCGCCGGTCATCGTTGCGACAGTTTTGCGGAATTTCTGGTCTGGCACCTCGAAGGGCAGGCGCATATAGCGCTTCTGGAACGCGTTATCGTCTGCGGTGGCGTCGCAATACTGCTCGTAGCGCTGGGCGACGACGTCATGCTGTTCTTCCGACGTAATCTGCCATTTTTTGGCGACGTTCTCCGCCGTTCCGACCATGGCGACATGCGCGTAAGGGTCATGGCCGAAATTATCGAGCACCCAGTTCTCGCTGGTGCCGGTGCCGCCGGGGGCCAGCGGGTTCGGATAATAGACATTCGGGCCGTTGGAGGTGCGGTCGGTGGCGACGATGAGCGCCGACTCCGCGGTATCGCCATCGATTTCCTGGCTGGCATTCTGCAGACACCTCGCCGATGTCGCGCAGGCCTGCGCGATTGTCGGGCCGGTGACGCGGTCGGCGCCCATCATCCCGGTCATCCAGGGTGCGCCGTAGAACGACTTATGCTGCGGGACCGTAATGCCGAGGATTGCCATATCGAACCCGGCGGCATCGATTTTTCGCCGTTCAAGCTCATCCTTCGCAACATGAGCTGCGAGCTCTACACTGTTGAGATTGCTTAATGTTCCCTGCCATTTTGCAAATGGCGTGGACCAGTATCCCCCATAGGGAATGTAGGCGTCTGTCATCAGTTGAACCTTCTCTATCAATCTTGTTATTGGCAGCTTCGCCGGACGGCGCGGGTGGGTCAATACGGCGCAAACCACTTGGCGGTCCGTCACTGTACCCGTACAAAGATTGTATGGCAGATAATCAATATCGTATCGGCATAGATGTCGGCGGCACCTTCACCGACGTTGTGCGTCTGAACACGGACACAGGGGAACTGGACTCGGCCAAGGTGCCGACGGATTACGCAGACCCGGTCGCACCCATGCTTGCCGGTATCGGTCTGTTTGGCGCCGGTGTGTCCGGCATCGGGTCGCTGCGCCACGCCACCACGCTGGCGACGAACGCGGTGATCGAAAACAAACTGCCACACGGCGTATTGCTGACGACGAAGGGCTTTCGGGATGTCCTTGATATCGGTCGGATACAGCGCCCGGAGGCGGGGATCTATGATTTTGATATCGATAATCCGCAGCCACTGATCAATCGGGCTGACCGCCTTGAGGTGGTAGAGCGGATGGATGCACGAGGCGACGTCGTTATTCCTGTGGATGAAGATAAGCTTCGGCATATGCTCCGGGAATTAAATTCAAGTGATATCTTTGGAATATCTATTAGTCTTTTGTTTTCATTTGTTAATCCGGTTCATGAAAAGCAGGTATCTGAAGTCGTTTCTGAAGAGATGCCAGGTGTTTATGTCTCGCTTTCATCGGATGTCTCCCCGGAAATCCGCGAGTTCGAGCGGACCAGTACCGTCGTACTGGATGCGCTGCTCAAACCGGTGATCGCGCCTTATCTGGAGACGCTGGAGCAGCGGATCACGGCGGCAGGCGTGCCATCCGTCTGGATTATGATGGCATCCGGCGGGCTGACCAGTTGTGCTCTCGCGGCATCCCGTCCAGTGAACATTGTCAATTCGGGCCCGGCAGCGGGCGTTCTTGCCTCCGCGAATTTGGGGCGTGCACTCGGGATAAACGCGCTGATCACCATCGATATGGGCGGCACCAGTCTCGATATCGGCGTTGTTGAGAATGGCCAGCCCGTACAGAAATTTGAAGGCCAGATCGCCGGCTATCCGCTACGGGTGCCGATGATTGATGTATCTGCCGTTGCAGCGGGCGGAGGCTCGCTCGCCCTGGTGGATGAAATCGGTTTCATTCAGGTCGACCGAGAATCGGCGGGCTCGGTGCCGGGACCTGCCTGCTACGGCCGGGGCGGCACCCGCCCGACGATCACGGATGCCGACCTGCTTCTGAACCGGCTGGGCTCGGATCTTGCGGGGCGCGGCGGGTTCTCGCTCGACAGGGTGCCGGCGGCAGCCGCGTTCGAGGTGGAAATCTGCACGCATCTCCAGATCGATGTGCCGAGCGCGGCGGCGGGCGTGCTGGAGATCATTCAGGCGCGGATGGTTAAGGCCATTGCGGGTCACACCCTTGAACAGGGACTCGACATCCGCGCGCTGCCGCTACTGGTCTATGGCGGTGCCGGGCCAACGCATGGTGTCGAACTGGCTGAAGCGATGGGGATGAACCGGGCCATTATACCGTATCTTGCCGGTAATTTTTCGGCCGTCGGGCTGATGCTGTGCCCGGTGCGATGGGACAGCGCCGCGATGGTGATGCGCCCGGCAGAGGATATGAGCGATGCGGGTCTTGCCGAGGTGCTGCGAAAACTCGATTCAGAGGCCCGTGTGCGCATGGCGACGACCGGCGACGAGGAAAGCGGGCTCGTTACCCACTGGCACGCCCATATGCGCTATGCAGGCCAGTCCTACGACCTTGCCATCGATCTTGGTGTGCCATGGACCGCCCGCCCGGCGGAGAACCTGATTTCAGCGCTCGTGGCAGAGTTCCACACGCAGCATAAACGCCGCTATGCCTACCGGTCCGAAGAGGAGACGGTGGAGATCGTCCAGATACGCGTGTCGGTGCGGGGCGAAGAGATGGAATTTCCAGCTCCTGCGCACGTTCAGGGCGATGGCGCTGCCGTGCAGACAGGCCAGCGCGATGTCTATTTCACCGGTGTTCGCGAGAACCGCCAGGCCAGCGTCTGGCAGCGCCCGTCATTGCCTGGCGGCACAGAGATTCCGGGACCCGCCGTAATCGAGGGGGAAGGCTCATCCGCCCTGATTCCACCGGGCTGGACGGCGACGGTGGACCGGTTCCGTAATCTGGATGTGCGCCGGGACTGAGGGAAGGCTTCTTACCGAAACGCCTTCATGCTTTAATAAACGTCGATAACAGGTTGGATCTGCTCATGCCCAACAACCATCTTTCCAACGCCGCGAATACCGACATGCGCGACCGCGTGCAGGCGCAGGTGATCCGTTATGCGCTGGAGCTGGTCGCCGAAGACATGGCGATGACGCTGATGCGCACGGCGCGGTCAACGGTGATCAAGGAGGTGCAGGACCTGTCCTGTGCGTTGTTCGACCGGCACGGGCGGGTGATCGTACAGTCGAAACATGCACCGATGCTACTGGCCGGCTCAACGCTGACGATGTCGGAAGCCTTGAAACATATGGAGCGGACGCCCCTGCAGCCGGGTGACGTGCTGATCGCGAACGATCCGTTCCGCGGTGGCCAGCACATCATGGATGTGATGATGATCTCCCCGGTATTCCGGAGCGAAGAGCTGATCGGTTATGTCGGGTCGGTCGCGCATCATTCGGATCTTGGCGGTGCATCGCCGGGCGGCGTTGCCGGCGGTCTGACCGAGATTTACGCCGAAGGGCTCTGTTTTCCCTTCGTGCGCCTGTATATCGCGGGCGAGGAAAACCCCGACCTGTTTGCGATGATCGAGAATAACATCCGGGTGCCCCATAAAACGCTGGGCGATATCCGGGCGCAGGCATCAAGCTGCCTGACAGGTATCCGGCGCTACCTCGAAGCTGCGGAACGCTTTGGGTTAGAAACGATTGAGCGCACCACGGATATGCTGATCGCGGAGACAGAAGATCGGCTGAAGCTCGGTCTCGACAAGCTGCCCGACGGGGAATTTACCGGCGAAGATGTTGTCGATGATGACGGCATTACAGACGATCCGATCCCGATCCGCGTGAAAATTATCAAAAAGGGCAGGGATGTCACGGTCGACCTGGCCGGTTGCGCTGACCAGGTGCCGGGCAATATCAACTGCCCGCTGGCGACCACGCTGGCCGCCGTTCAGTACGGTTTCATGATTGCGCTCGACAAGCATGTCACGCCGAACCAGGGCGTCTTCAGCGTCGTCGACATTAAAACCCGCAAAGGCTCTATCGTCGATCCGGTCAAACCGGCAGCCACGGCTGCCCGGACCAACGTGTCGCTGAAAGTGCAGGAGGCCATTCTGATCGCGCTCGGGAAGATGATGCCGGGCAAGATGATGGCGCCGAGCCACGCGCAGATCAGCCATGTCGCCTTTGTCGGGCGCGACCCCGAGACCGGCCGGACGTTCAGCTATAACGACATTTTCGGCGGCGGGTCGGGCGGGCGTCCCACACAGGACGGGCGCGATGCGCAGGACACACATATGGCGCGGTTCAAGAACACGCCGACCGAAATGATTGAGCATGAATATCCGGTGCGTATCTGGTCCTATGAATTGTTGCCGGATTCCGGTGGCGCCGGGAAATACCGCGGCGCGCTGGGCTTGGCCCGTAACGTGGAAGTACTGACCGATGGTGTGGTGTTTTCGCGCTACGGCGACCGCCAGCGCAACCCGGTGCCGGGCGCCGAAGGCGGCGGTGTCGGCCAGCCGGGTCGTTTTATCCTGAATCCGGGCAAAGACGATGCACCGCTCAAATCCAAGGGTGTCGATCCATTGAAAAAAGGCGATATCGTGCGGATCGAAACCCCCGGTGGCGGCGGCTACGGCATGGCAGCAGATCGGGACGAAGCCGCATTGGCAGCCGATCTGCGGGATGGCAAGGTAACGGAAGAATTTATCGCCGCCGAGTTCGGGCGGCAGAAGCTGGCATTGGTGCTGGCACGTCTAGAAGAACCCGCAGAAGCGGCCAAATAGGAGAACCGATATGAAAAAGATGCGTTTGGAAACGACGTCGCCCTTTCAGGGCCTGGCGGAACTGGTGGCCGATGATGAAGGCCTGTTTGCCGAAGAGGGCATAGAGATCGAATGGGTGAAGCGCGCGAATTCGCCGCGCAAGGCCGAGCCGAAGATCACTACGCCGGATGGTCTGTCGGCGTTTGCGAGCCATGGCGAGGCCTTCGAGAAGGGCGGCGCCGATATGTACAACGCCTGCGAATGGGGCAATTACCGCCGCGTTCAGGATACCGCCGCAAAGGGCCGCCAGCTCGGCCGCCGCTCCATCATGGTGTGGGCCGGTATCGTCGTGCGCGAGGGCTCCGATGTCTATTCCGCGCAACAACTTGCCAACAAGCAGGTCGCGGTGCCGTATTATTTCGGCACTCATTATCTTACATATCAGATGCTGGAAGGGTTCCTGCCGCGCGACCTGATCAAGACCTGCCGTGCGCCAAACGGTTCCGCGGCGCGTTACGATGCCCTGATGAACGGGGACGTCGAGGCGACAACCCTGACCGAGCCCTACCTTACGCTGGCCGAGAAGAACGGTTGCCGGATAATCATCGAAGGGATGTATCACGGCACTGAGGTCGCGTCGGACGATATCGACGCCGACACCTATGCCGCTTTTAACCGCGGGGTAAAAAAGGCCGTGCGGTTGATCAATTCGAACAAGAAACGGTTCATGCAGTATTTCATCGACCGGCACAAAGGCCAGCATCCGGGCATCGACACACTGTCCGTCGATGATTTCCGCTTGTCACGCCTGCAGATGGTCGACCCCGCGCCGATCCCGGAAGACGAGCTTCAGCGCACGTATGAATGGATGCGCAGCTGGGACATGATCGGCGAGTTGAGCCCCGACGTGCTGGTCGATGTCCATCGCCAACAATCGGCGCATGAGGTCGCTGCGGAGTAGGGCACGCGTCTCCGGCGATTACTGCGACGATCACTCCGGCGGCAGGATTTCCTGGGTACAGACCTGATCGGTCAGATGATCGCGGCCTATATCGACGAGATGCGCGCGCTTTTCGTCGGCGGTAAGCGCAATTCCGATCCCCTGGATCATCGCCAGCACCACCGATCGATCGCCCATGTCCAGCCAGTACATCCGGCGGACGAGCTTGCCGGTATCGTCACGGGCAAACGGGCTGTCCGGCGCGCTGCCGAGATCGGGAGAATGGAAATTGGGCATGGGCGTGAATCCTGATTAGTCGTCCGGTTCGGCTACTGGATCATACAGGTGCAGTGTCGTTAACCCAATGCCTGATTCTGTTGGCATCCCGGTTGAGATCCCCTGAATTGCGCACAAAAGTTGCTATTTTGTTCTTTCTGTGATAGGCACGGATCCAAGACTGGGGCGGCATCCGTGGTCGGAAGAAGGATGCCGGCGAGGCTAGCGGGAGCAGAGTACCGGCGCCCGGATGGCATGCGCTGATAGCCTACGCAGATCGTAGACGGGGCAGACGGTCCGTAATCCGACCGCGAAACCGTCCCAACCGCTTGGGTGCATGGGGTTGTTTTGCGACTTTGTCGAAAGCGGTGCCGATAGAGGCGTCGAAAGGGCTGTCGAAAATGGCGCGCTCGGGCTTGCTGATGCATGGCATCGCCGGATAGTCTGCGTATCGCCGGAGCGTCTGCCGGACAACTGGAACAGTAATCAAAGGCCTCTATGGGACCCTTTGTCAAAAACGCCTGGTACGCTGCCGCCTGGAATCATGAGATTGGTCCAGAGCCTTTCGCGCGCACCATTCTGAACGAACCGCTGGTGCTGTTCCGCGACACGGTAGGTGACGTAGTCGTTCTCGAAGACCGCTGCTGTCACCGGCACCTGCCGCTTTCCGAAGGCAAGGTGATCGGCGATATTCTGCAATGCGGCTATCACGGTCTTGAATTTGACTGCTCAGGCGCCTGCGTGAAGGTGCCGGGCCAGACCCGGGTGCCGCCGGGCGGTATAGTGCGGACCTGGCCGGTGCTAGAAAAATACCAGTATGTCTGGGTCTGGATGGGCGATCCTGACAAGGCGGACGAGGCCCTGCTGCCCGACTGGCACGTCATGGACGACCCGGGCTGGGCAGTGGTGAAGGGCGACCCGCCGTTTCACATTCCGTGCCATTATGAGCTGTTCAACGACAACCTGCTGGACCTGTCGCACCTCGCCTATGTGCATATCAAGAATATCGGGACCTCCGCCGTGCCGGATTTCCCCATTGTGACGACACGCGGTAAAAATTCGGTGCGGATGATCCGCTGGATACTGGATTCAGCCCCGGCGCCGCTTTACGCGCGGTTTGGCGGGTTCGAGGGCAACATCGATCGCTGGCAATATGCCGAGGCGATGGTGCCGAGCTTCAATACCGTGCGCGTCGGCTGTATGCCGGCGGGGAGCGGTGCGCAGGCAGGTGATCATCCGGATGATATTGCGCGCGGGCCTGGCGGTCGCGAGGGGCAGGGGTTCGAGTTCTATAATCTCAACGCCATCACGCCGGAGACCGAGAACTCCACCTGGTATTTCTATGCCCATTCGCGGAACTTTGCGCTGGAAGATCCCGAGATGGATGAAGAGTTCCGGGTTGGTTTACGGGGCGCCTTTCAGGACGATGTCGATATCCTTGCCGCCCAGCAGATGAACATGGACCGCCACGCTCACAATGCGAAAGACTGGATAGATATCAATGTCGACGGGCCCGGTCTGGCGCTGCGGAAGATGGTGGACGACGCGCTTGCTTCGGAGATCAAAACTTTATTTTGATTAGCGGTTTCGCGTTTTAACTATCTGACAAAAAACAGTTTTTATAAAACCCTGCATATCCTGTATGTCGGAGCCGTCCCGTGTTCGGACGGTCAGGGGTGTTGGGAGGGGTAGTAAATGTATTTTAGATCTTTTTTCAGGGTATCCGCTGTTGCGGTTGTCGCACTTGTTGTCGCGGCATTGCCGGCGCGCGCGGTGCCGACCCATGATGTCTATATCCTGCTCGACAAGGGCGGCAGCATGGGCCAGGCAAACTTCGATGCCCAGATATCGACGATCGGGAGACTGATCAGCGATTACGGCGGGCAGGCGAATAGCCCGATGCGGTTTTTGATCATCGATTTTGAGACAACGTCTTACGTGGTTCACAGTTTGGATGATCCGCAGGACCTGCCGAGCGTCCTGAGCGCTTTGAATTCAATCGTCTATACGGGCGGCTGGACGGATACAGCCGGTGCCGTGAAACTGATGTTGAACGAATTCAACGCGTTTGGCGAGGCAGGTAATGTCTCAACAAGGATGGTCTTCACCGCCTATGGCCCCAGCGGTCCGGTCGATGTTTGCAGCTACGCAAATTAAATCGAAAGTAACGGCATCGGCATGAATATCGTCGGCCATGGCAATGGCTGGGTTGCTCAAAATGGTCAGCAGCGAACCGATTGCCTGGTAAATAGCGTCGATAATATTCTCAGCAAACCCTAACCGCTGCTGAATGACATGGCAGATTAAGAATATCTGTCGACGACAACGCTGGTAGCGATGGCGGAACCGGGATCGTTGATCGTTCTCGGGTTTGGTCTCGTCGCGATTGGTTTCGCACGTCGCCGCGCTGTCTGACCGGTTCGTCTCATATCTCCGGGGGGCCTTCCACCGGGCTATGGGAGATTTCGACCTTATTGGATGATGTCAGGCGGATGACATTGACCGTCTCCGCATAATCCGGCGATCCTGAATACCACGCCGGCACGTCGCCGCCTCCGACCTGTACCTTCC
>CAJIYX010000152.1 GCA_905181725.1 Alphaproteobacteria bacterium UBA830 | reverse complement strand
TTCACCGGCGTTGACAGCAATAACCGTCCGTTTTCGATCACGGCCGAATCCGTGGTGCAGACCGGGAGTGAGGAGAACGGGGTTGAGCTTGCCCAGCCCAAGGCAGACGTGACGCTGGCCGGTGATTCATGGGTTGCTATTGCCGCACCCAAGGGGATTTTTTGGCGCGACGAGGAAATACTCGACCTGTCGGGCGGGGTCGACCTTTTCCATGATGACGGCTACGAATTCCGGACCGCTGAGGCGCGGCTTAATTTCGGCATGTCGGCGGCAAGCAGCGGATCACCAATTCGTGGACAGGGGCCGTTTGGCACGATCGAGGCTGAAGGGTTCCGGGTCCCCGGAGCAGGCGACAGCATTTTCTTTACCGGCAAGTCCCGCTTGCTGGTGTACCCCGATGCACCGAAGCCCAATGCACCGAAGTCCGGTGCATCGAAATCAGGCGCGCCGAAATCAGGCGCGCCGAAATGATGGCTTCTCTCTCAAAATATTTGCGCTGTTCAGGGTCTGCATTGGTTCTTTCTGTGGTCTTTCTCTCTGTGCCGTTGGCGGCGATGACATCGCTCCCTTCGACCCTGCAGGCCCAAGGGATCGGTCTGCCGGGTCAGTCGCGCAACACGCCGCTTGAGATAAACGCCGATGAGGGGATCGAGTGGCAGCAGAAAACACAGGCCTATATCGCCCGGGGTAATGCCCGCGCTGCCCAGGGCGATGTCGCCGTCCATGCGGATACGCTGACCGCGTATTACCGCGAAAAACAGGGCGGCGGCACGACCATCTGGCGAATCGACGCCGAGAATAGGGTGCGTATTGTCAGCCCGACCCAGCGCGCCTTTGGCGACAAGGGGATTTACGACGTCGATAACGGCATCCTGGTGCTGACCGGCAATGTGCGTATGGAAACCGACACCGACCGGATTACCGCGCGGGACAGTCTCGAATACTGGGAGAAGCGCAATCTAGCCGTTGCGCGTGGCAATGCTGTTGCCGAACGCGGCGAAAACAAATTGAGGGCCGATGTGCTGACGGCCCATTTCGTCAAAGATGCGGAGGGAAAGTCGCGGGTGAAACAGGTCGATGCGTTCGACAACATTGTGATCACGACACCGGATGAAATCGTGCGCTCGGACCGCGCCGTGTATGACGTTGAAACCGGTATCGCGAAGTTAACAGGATCGGTTAAGATTACGCGTGGTGCAAACCAGCTCAATGGTGAGTACGCAGAGGTCAATTTGAATACCGGTGTCAGCCGGTTGTTCGGCAGGGGCGGCGGTGTTCGCGGCATCTTTACGCCTGAGGCCGTCGGCAAACCGGCAAATCCGGGAAGCAGAGATCGAAATACTACGCAGGGGGCGCAGTGAAGGATTCGGACAACACGGGGCAGGATGGTTCTGAGAGCGCAACGGTGAGCGTCCTCGGGAAACGTGCCGATGGCGACGCTCCGAGGCTGGTTGCGGAAAACGACGGCCTCCAGATTCACAAAATCGGTAAGTATTTCAAGAAACGTCCTGTGCTTCGCGAGGTCAGTCTCAACCTGAAACGCGGCGAGGTCGTGGGGCTTCTGGGGCCCAACGGCGCGGGTAAAACGACCTGCTTTTACATCGTTACCGGGTTGATTGCCCCTGACTACGGATCAGTAGCGCTAGATGGACACGATGTGACGGGGCTGCCGATGTATCGCCGTGCGCGGCTCGGCGTCGGTTACCTGCCGCAGGAAGCATCGATCTTTCGCGGTATGACGGTTGAAAATAATATTCGGGCAGTGCTGGAAGTTACCGATGACAGCCCCGCCCGGCGCGAAGCAAGGCTCGAAGAACTGCTGGCGGAATTTTCCGTCAGTCACCTCCGGCGAACGCCGGCGCTGGCATTGTCAGGTGGCGAACGCCGCCGTGTCGAGATCGCCCGGGCGCTGGCATCCGATCCGAGTTTCATGCTGCTGGATGAGCCGTTCGCCGGCATCGATCCGATTGCCGTGGATGACATCAGAAACCTCGTTGCGCATCTCAAGGATCGCGGCATCGGCGTATTGATTACGGATCACAATGTCAGGGAAACGCTCGATATCGTCGACAGGGCGTATATCCTGCATGATGGTGCTGTTTTGATGGAGGGTGCGCCCTCCGAGATTGTCGCGCACAAGGATGTCAGGCGCGTTTACCTTGGTGAAAGATTCAGCCTGTAAGACATCACTAAGTGTATATAGGGTAAGCCTTTATGGTGCTCGGACCGCGATTGAATCTGCGTCAGAGCCAATCTCTGGTAATGACGCCTCAACTGCAGCAGGCAATCAAGCTGCTGCAGATGTCCAATGTTGAACTGACTGATTATATCGAACAGGAAATCGAGCAGAACCCGCTGCTCGAGCGAGAAGACATGGATGGCGGTGTTGAAGGTGCCGCCGACCAGCCGGCGACGGAGACTTCCGCAGAAGCGCCTGACACCGATACCGGCGCCGGTGAAACTGACGCCGTTGCCCCCGAAGACCCGTCCTTCGACGATTCAGACCTGATTCCCGACGCCTCCGATCACGCGACGTCCGAAAGTATGGGGGACGACGAACGGGCGCTAGATACCGATTATGAAAACGTCTACGAGCCCGAGTCTGCTTCCGACGGCGCGGCGCCGGGCGGTGAGGGGGAAGGCGAGGGCCTACTGTGGAACACATCGGGCAGCGGCGGCGGCGGGTTCGACGATGAACTGACCGGCATGGAGTACGTCGCGGCCGACGAGATGACGCTGCGGGATCATCTGATCGGCCAGATCAATATGGATCTGCAGGGCCCGGTCGATATTGTGATTGCCGGCCGCCTGATGGATATGCTGGATGACAACGGCTGGCTGTCAGGCTCGCTCGAGCCGGTAGCAATTGCACTCGGCTGCCCCATGGACCGCGTGAACACGGCACTTGCCCGATGCCAGCTTTTCGACCCGCCCGGTATTTTTGCGCGCTCGCTGTCGGAATGTCTGGCATTGCAGCTTCGCGAAAAAAACCGCCTTGATCCGGCGATGCAGGCACTGCTCAACAATCTTGAACTTCTGGCAAAGCGTGAATTCGCTCAACTCAGAAGGCTCTGCGGGGTCGACAACGAAGATCTCGTGCAAATGGTCACAGAGATCAAGGAACTGAACCCGCGGCCGGCTTCCGAGTTCGATCATGATGTGGCGCAACCGGTTGTACCGGACGTGTTCGTGCGGCGGAACAAGGCCGGCTGGCTGGTGGAGCTGGACAGCGATGTGATGCCGCGTGTGCTCGTCAACAACCGCTATTATTCGATTGTCCGTAAACATGCGCGCTCAAAGGGCGACAAGGAATTTCTCAGCGACCGCTTCCAGTCTGCGAACTGGCTGGTGCGGGCGCTCCACCAGCGTGCTGAGACCATCCTGAAAGTCGCCTCCGAACTGGTTGTTCAGCAGGAAGCGTTTTTCGAGGATGGCGTCGAATTTCTGAAGCCGCTGACGCTCCGCGACGTTGCCGAAGTTGTGGGTGTGCATGAAAGCACCGTCAGCCGGGTGACGGCAAACAAGTATCTCGGGATGAGCCGCGGTATCTTTGAAATGAAGTATTTCTTTAATTCCGCCATAGGCCAGGGTGAGAATGGCGAACCGAGATCGGCGGAATCGATCCGTTTCCGTATCAAGGTGCTGACCGATCACGAGACCCATGAGAGCGTATTGTCCGATGACAGGATCGTGGACATCCTGCGCGACGAGGGGGTCGATATAGCGCGCAGGACCGTTGCCAAGTACCGTCATGCGATGCATATACCGTCATCGGTGCAGCGCCGCCGAGAAAAGGCGATCCAAGCCTAATCACTGGCCGCGCCGGTTGGTATTGACTAAGCTAGACTTGTTGCTATTTTTTGCGACCTTGAACGATGGCAGTGTTTCGCCGCACAGGGGCTTTCAGTTTTTAACGGACGTCACGGGCTCTTTAGCCGCTTGTATTTGACGCGCTCGCGCCCAACGTAAAGCGGGTGTTTTCGCCCAACGGATAACGGTGCATGAAAGTTACAGTTTCAGGCAAACAGGTCGAAATCGGTGATGCCTTTCCGGCCCATGCCGAAAGTCATCTCGATGCCGTGGTCGAAAAATATTTCGACAGCAGCATTGATTCCAACGTTACGGTATCGCGTGCCGGCAGCGGGTTAAGAATTGATATTTCGGTTCATCCCGGCCGCGGAATTTTGGTTCAGTCGCACGGCGAGGGGGCAACGGCACATGCGGCCTTCGATCTCGCGCTGGAGCGGATTGCAAAGCGGCTGCGGCGATATAAACGTCGCCTGCGCGACCATAACCGCAAGGAAAAATCCGAGGCGAAACGGAACCCGCGGAATGCCCAGCAATACGTTATTGCACCACCTGCTGACGAAGAGGAAGCAGAGCAGGATTCTGGCGAGGATTCAGGACAGGATTCAGGCCTCACGGAACTGGGGGACAACCCGGTCATCATCGCAGAGACCACAGCCGAGCTTGAAACGTTGTCGGTCAGCGAAGCGGTGATGCGGCTCGATCTTTCGGACCGGTCTGCGATGGTTTTTCTGAATGCCGGGAATGGGCGCTTGAACGTCGTGTACCTGCGCCGGGACGGAAACATCGGCTGGATTGACCCAGAGACTGACGAGACGTCGGCCTGACGGCCAGATGGAGATCGACCATGAAAATCGAAGACATTCTCAATCAGCGCTGCGTCGTTACATCGCTTCAGGCATCGAGCAAGAAGCATGCCCTTCAGGAGCTTGCGCGCAAGGCGTCAGAGGCAACCGGCCTGGTAGAACGCGTCGTGCTGGACGTTCTGCTAGAGCGTGAACGTCTCGGCACGACCGGTATCGGTTGTGGCATCGCTATCCCGCATGGAAAGCTGCCAGACCTCGACAAGCTGTACGGTTGTTTTGCCCGGCTTGAGACGCCGATCGATTTCGATTCCGTGGATAATGAACCGGTCGATCTTATTTTTCTTTTACTGGCGCCGGAATCGGCCGGAGCCGATCATCTAAAGGCGCTGGCGCGGATTTCCCGCGTGCTGCGGAATGCGGCGCATTGCGACAAGCTTCGCATAGCCGCCGGGTCCGACAAAATTTATTCTCTTCTGACGGCGGATGTTCAGAGCCGCGTCGCCTGAAAAAAGCATTGCAGCGCCGTCTTAGTGGACGCTGACAGGTTCCATGTCGTTCTGACGGACAGCGGCGAAGGTAACGTCCCGATCGGCTTTCATCAGCGCAATTTCGGCGCCATTTGCCGCATAGACGGCAAACTTGGGCGATGTCCCGTCCGACACCTTTTTGACATAGGCGACATGATCCATGCCGAGCATTTCGAAATCCGTCGCGGACATCGGGTTGGATTCTAATTCATTAAGCTGCATTGTACTGCTCCACTTTTACTTGTTGGCCTGACCGTCTGCGGTCCGCCGTGTGCTCCGCTCAGGAAACCTTCTCTTCCGGTTCGATATCGATCGCTCTGAGGTCGGGGCGCTGCTGCGCAGGCGTCGTTTTTATTTCAATCGTGCGTGTCTGGGTTTCGACAATCGGCCGCTTGATGTTGACGTGCAGCAATCCGTTATCCAGCTCTGCGCCGACAATCTCGATTCCTTCCGCCAGGACAAAAGACCGCTGGAACTGTCGCGCGGCGATTCCGCGATGCAGAAATTCCCGTTCGGGATCGTCAATCTGCCGGCCGCGAATAACCAGTTGTGTATCTTCGATCAAAACAGAGAGCTGATCCTTGGCAAACCCGGCAACGGCGAGTGAAATTCGAATATCGTCCTCGCCCACGCGCTCGATATTGTAGGGCGGATAACCGTCTGAAGATGATTTGGACACCCGGTCGAGCGCGCGTTCGAGATCATCGAACCCCAGCAGGAACGGGCTGTTAAAAAGCGAAAGTCGTGCCATCTCGATTTCCCTCATCTGAGCGAGTAATCATGTCTGCGGACCCTGTAGCGGCGCCCAATCCTTCAAATATGTGGTCTGGCACTCGGATATTCAAGATGGTGGGCCTTCTGTCGGCGACTTACGCGCCTCCGTTGCGGGTAGAAAATAGAGTTGCCGCCTGATCATGTGCCTCGGATGCCTGCGCCTTGAGGGATTTCTCGGTGGATATCATGCAGGACAGTAGTGTCTTTACCGTCCATTCGCGTTCCACCCGTTCACAAAATTCCGGATCGAGCATAAGCCCGCGTATTTTTACGTATTGGATGAACTCGAGAAGTTTGGAATATCCGTCCATCAGTCCCTGAATATCAACAGCAGGTCACCTTTTTTCCCCGTTGTGTCGGTTTGGCCGGATTCTCTTCACGAGCCTGCGGTTCCGCCGGGGCCACTGCCGACACCCTCATCGTCCTTCGACAGGGCGCGCATCTGGGTTTCGAGCAGCACCACTTTCTCCAGCCATTCAGGGCGACACGACAGCATCGATTCAACGACCGATACCGTCAGCGAGAGGATCGCCGCGATGATCATGCAGACAAACTGGTTGGCGAGTTCGTACAGGTCCTTCACAACTTTACTCCGAGGAACGGGCTGCCGGGTTTTATTAACGCATCATCGCCTGAAAATTGTCTTAACGGAGATGGAAGGTAAAACTGGGTATTTATCTATAAATTGAATCAAATATTCAAATATTTATTCTAGAATATCAAACAATAATAATCGTAATGAAAGAATTTAATTTAATTACGTCTTATTGGACAAGATAAAATGTATGATTCAGCTAATATATGGATAAGTAATTATTTGTCGCGGTAAAATCAAAATATATTATTATGGTTACTTATGTGGTGTTCGGATTTATTTTCATTGTTGTTGACGGCTCTTCAGCCCTTGTGGGCCGTCACTATGAAAAGAGGATCCGTACGGCCCGGGCTGGGTGAAATATCAGCGATCGTTACGTCTTCGAAACACTGTGCGTTGTTGAAGTAATCAGCAACAAGGCGGCCGTGGCCCGTATCGCTTGTGGTGCGCCATATCGCAACTGCCTTGGTCGGAAACATCCGGTTTGAAAACGACACGGTGACCCGTCCGCCGGGCCTCAGGATGCGCCCGATTTCGTTAAAAACCGCGGCCGGATTGACGAGGTATTGGACGGACACCGCGATCAGGCAGGCATTGAATGACGCATCTTCGAGGGGCAGCACTGGCGTCTTATTGAGATTCTGAAGAAAATACTCATCGAGCTGCCGATTTGCCTCGAGTTCGGTGGCGTTCATGCCGTGTCCGATCACCCGTTTCGGGGCCAGTGACTTCGGTAAATGGGAAACATAGCTCGACATCAGGTCAAGGATTCGGTCGCCGGTCCGCAGAGTTTTCGCGTAATGCGCCGACAACGCTGCGCAGGCCGATTCGTCGATATGGGTTACCAGCCGTGGGGTGCTGTAAAACAGCTCATCCGGCATTTCATCGACCCGGGCGAAATCCGCGTCTGAAAGTGGCGGGTTTTCGCTATCGGTCATCCGGCGTTGCCTGCGGTGAGGCTCAAAACTCGTTGCCCATGGCCCTGCGGGCAAAGTATTCCCACGCGCGCTCCATCGCCAGGGGGCCGATCAGCGTTTCCGGCGTGAGTTCTATCTCTTCCGCACTGAGATATTTGACGTCACCAAGCGGCATGGCCTGGAGCTGCAGTTTTGCATTCACCTGCGTGTATATGGCCGTCAGGACCGCCTCTTTAATTCCGCCGCCGGCGATTGCGCAGCCATGGCCGCGCATCAGCACCACGTGTGCCGGTCCCATCGTTTCCGCCAGGTCCCGCGCCTGGTCCATATTCGTGACCAGCAATGACGTTCCGCCGAATTTGTCCTCGATGTCCCAGACGGGTACATGTTTACCGATCACGCCGGAGACATGCATCACGGGCCGCAGCGGGGTTTTGGTGATGCTGAACGGGATGATCGCCTGGGCATGATTGTGGACGACCGATTGAACATCGGGCCGGCGCTCATAGATTCCGCCGTGGATATGGCGTTCCGCATATGGCTTGCGGTCATCGTCTCCGACGATATCGCCTTGCAGCGTGAACTCCATGATATCGTCCATGGTGACGAGCTCGGGACTCCGTGAGCGGGCCAGCAGGTAGCGATCCGGGTTTTGGGGATGGCGGACACTAACATGGCCGAAGGCATCGACCACACCCTCCGCGGCCAGAATACGATTGGCCACAATGATTTCGCGCAAAGCATCGATCAGACCGGACATAGAGCTTACTCCCCGTTTGTGCCCCGCCCCATGTCGATGCACACCCGGAATTTTAACACGCGTCAGCTGGCGGCGCGAAGGTCTTTGTCAGGTTCCCCGTAACAGTGTTGGCGCCGTATCAACCCAGTGCTGAAACCAGGTCGTGCAAAGTACGATTTTCGGTTCCGAGATCGGCCAAATGAAATTTAACGATGTCCCGGATGCTGACGACACCGATAACCCCGCCATCGACGATCACAGGAAGGTGGCGGATATTGCTGTCCGACATGATTTTAGCAATCTCGCTGACTTCGTGTTCGTGCGTGCAGGTGATGAGATCACTGGTCATGGTCTCCGGGACGGGCGCCGTCGTCTTGCCCGGTTGGGAGACTAAATAACGCGCGACATCGCGCTCGGTCAGTATGCCGGCGAGTGAGCCATCCTTTGACAGCGCCATGAGGGCACTGATCGACTGGTCTATCATCAGTCCCGTCGCTTCCCGGATATCGGTATCCGGTAGAACCGTCAGGAGTATGTCGGATTTGTTATTCAGAAGGTCGCGAATCACCTT
>CAJIYX010000151.1 GCA_905181725.1 Alphaproteobacteria bacterium UBA830 | reverse complement strand
CGACCGATTTGAACTGCTCGACCCAGATTTCGCCGGTCGCCGGATTAATGCTCAGGCTACCAACCTCAAACGATTTCGCGCCCAGCTTTTCAAGCTGGGTTTCTATCTGCCAGGTGGTCACGGTCGGTAACAAAGCGACCCCCGCCCCCCAGAATGACTGCGACAACAAGGGCGGCATAGGCGGCTACCCGCCAGCGTTTGCCGCGGGGCAAAGAGGTATGGGGCAATTTATCAGATATTTCTGCTACTCAACAAAACAAGGCGGCGCTTGGTTCCCGGTTTGACCCGGGTATGAAAATGGTTTGCGGACGCCGACCGACTACCTAATTAGATGACATATAATTGCGACATTTACAGGGCGGGGTGCTTTCCCAACGGGAGCTTAAATGAGCACCCGAACGGGATGGCACTTCAATGTCGCCGCATCATTGCCAGTCGATCAATCGGGCGAATGCTCTGTGAAGCGCCCCGTCGGCATTGGCCAGGTCGTAGGGAACGTCGAAATGCTGATACCCGGCGGCATCGCACATCTCCAATGAATGACCGTTTTCTGCCCAGGCAGCGGCATAACGCGATTGATGCAGAAAGTATTCCGCAAGTTCGTTTTCGCCGGTGCCAAGGATCAGGGGTCCGATCTGTTTGCCGGCTGATGGAACATGAGACAGCGGGCTCAACGCGTCGACGCCGGCATCGTCAAGCTGGATGTAGTTGTTGATATAGGTGGCGGCGATCGGCGCGAGATCGAACAGACCGCTGACGATGATGGATGCCTTGAACGTTTCCGGCGGCACCGGCGGGGTTCGACTTACGCCACCGCCCAGAACCATCGCCGCGAGGTGTCCGCCCGAGGAATGACCGGCGAGATAGAACCGGTCGCGGTCGAACCCGTATATATCGGCATTCTCCCACAAATGCGCGATTGCTCTTTCGACTTGGCCGACCATATCGGCCAGAGTGATGCCGGGGCAGAGTCCGAATCCGATGACCGCAAAGGCCGCGCCGTTTTTGACGAAATTTTCGCCGACAAACGAATAGGAATCCTTGGTCATGCTCAGCCAGTAGCCGCCATGCAAAAAGACGATCAGCGGCACAGGGCCGTCATTGGGGCTGCTGCGGTCGGGATAGAGAATATCGAGTGTTTCGCGTTCGCCGTCACCATAGGCGATGTCGAGATCGCATCGTACAGACTTTCGAACTCGTGCGCTGTCGTCGGCCCAGCGGTCAAGATCAGCCTGGTGGTTCGGTACCGCCCAGCGGTTGTTATACGCGGCATCGCATTTTAGCTGATCGGCGCGGGCACCGTCATCCATGTCACGATAAGCGAACATCTCATTGCTATCGCGGTCAAGAATGTCGGCAGGGATGTCGGCGAAATCCATGCCCGCGTATTTGCGATAGTCGTCCTGGCACGTCATATCGAAGCATCCCGTTTTTGTTATGGGAGGTAACCTTAACGAGGCTGGTCCGGATCACAACGGGGCTCTAGAATAATTCGAACAGTCAGATGTCTTATGGATTTAATTCCGCTAGGCTTAGGCAACGGGATGACCGGAAAACATCACGACCAATTAGCAGGGACATTAGAATGGCTCGAAATATCTCCATCACCATCGCCGCAGGCGACATGGACCGTGTTGCGGCAATCAAGGACGGACGCGTTCAGGTTGAAGGCTGCGATATCACATTTATTGCGATGGAACCGGAAGAGGTATTCTTCCGCGCGTTCCGCTATTCCGAGTTCGACTGCTGCGAGCTATCGTTTTCCAGCCACATGCGCGTGACGTCGCAGAACAAATCCAACTATGTCGGCATTCCGGCATTTGTCAGCCGGGTGTTCCGTCATTCGGGATTCTATATCCGCACTGACCGGGGCATTAACAAACCGGAAGATCTGCGCGGCAAGCTGGTCGGCCTGCCGGAATACCAGATGACGGCACCGGTCTGGATGCGCGGCATGCTGGAAGACGAATATGGCATCAAGCCAGAAGAGATTAGCTGGCGGTCCGGCGGACAGGAAGAAGCCGGGCGCGACGAGCGGACGCCGTTCGAAGCACCCCCTGGCCTGGACCTGCAGGCGATCCCGCAGGACCGGACCCTGGTTGAGATGTTCGAGGCCGGAGAACTCGATGCGCTGATGACCGCGCGCGCGCCGTCCAGCTTTGACCTGGGTAAGCCCAACATTGACCGGTTATGGCCGAACTTCCGAGAGGTCGAGAAAGAGTATTACCGCAAGACCAAGATGTTCCCGATCATGCACCTGATGGGGCTGCGCAAGGACCTGCACGAAGCGCATCCGTGGCTCGCCGGCAGTATCTATAAAGCGCTGCTCCAGTCGCGTGATATCGCCTATGAGGACCTCGCCAAGACGGCAGCGCTCAGCGTAGCACTGCCCTGGGTCGATGCGGAGCGACGCGATACGGTTGAGCTTATGGGGAACGACTTCTGGCGCTATGGCATCGAAGAGTGCCGCCATGAAATTGAAGCCCTGGCGCGCTATTCGCACAGTCATGGTCTGTCCGAACGTCTGCTGACGCCGGAAGATCTGTTCGCGGAGTCGACATTCGATATCTCTAAGATCTGAGCGACAGGCTAAAAAGCGGAGGAGCAAGCCGCACCGCCTGAAGGGCGGAGAATAAGCGGCGCCTGAAGGGCGGGAAACAATCGGAGGGTACGACGATGGAGCTGCCATCAAGTGACGACATCTATTCGCTCAAGGTCGATGATTTCGACACGGCGAAACTCCTGACCAATGCAGCGCGTCAGCGCGATGCGCGTGGGTTGCAGGGCGTCTTCATCGTCGATGCGGATTCCCATCATTACGAAACGGAATCCGTCGCCGAGTTGCTCGAATACATCGAAGACCCGGTGATGAGACAGTTGTCGCGATCGGCGCTCGGCGTCGCGCGCAAATCGCGCGGCTTCCCGTATTCCCGCGTCGGCTACCAGGATGTCGGCGGGCGTATCACCCGTGAGCCGCTGCGCCAGATGGAAAAGACAGTCCCGGACGGCAGTCACCGGGATGTGCAGCTGGCCCTGAAGCGGATGGATACAATGGGGATCGATGTGTCGGTCCTTCTGCCGACACCGATGATGCTGATGGGCATGCATCCGCAGCCGGAGTTCGAGGCGCAGGTGTCGCTGGCCTATAACAGGTGGCTGGTTGAAAAGGTGCTGTCAGGCTCGGATCGCCTGAAGTCCTTCGCTTACCTGCCGTTTAACGACCCGGAAATGGCCTACCGGATTGTCCAGGAGTTCAAGGACGTGCCGGGCATCATCGGATTTCTGGTCACATCGGTGCGCACGAACGCTATTCATGAAAATGTCTATGCGAAGACCTACGCGGCGATCCAGGAAGCCGGGAAGGTTCTGTCGTTCCATACCGGGTACGATTGGGATGATCCCACGTTTGGCAGCCCGAGCCGGTTCGTTGCAGTCCAGGCGATCGGTTATCCGTTCTACAACGTGGTCCACTGCGTTAACTGGCTGTGCAACGCCATGAACGAACGCTTCCCGGATCTAAAGGTTCTGTGGATGGAAGGCGGTCTCGCCTGGGTGCTCTGGGTGATCCAGCGGATCGATTCCGAATATCGGATGCGGTCGTCAGAAGTCCCGGGCCTCCGGAAGCTGCCCAGCGAGTACATGCGCGATATGTATTATACCTCGCAGCCGCTCGAAAACGGAGACGGCTACCTGCTCGAGATGACCATGAAGGCGATCGACGCGGGTAATCAGGTGCTCTATGCGTCCAACTATCCGCTGCCGGATATGGATGTGCCCTCGGTGATCTGGGACCTCGATTTCCTCGACGAACAGCAGAAGCGCAATATTCTCGGCGAAAACGCCCGCAAGCTCTTCAAGCTTTAGGGGTCCGTTCGACTTCAAATAATACCCAGGGGATCAGATGATGCTGTCACCGGACCATTACGACTACGTTCCAATGCCGGATCGCGCCCCGCTGAAATGGCCGGGCGGGTACCGGATTGCCGTGATCTTTACGATCAACTGCGAATTCTGGCCCATGACGTGGGACAAGAAGGAACCGATGTATCCCGGAGGACCGGCATCTATCCCCCATGTATTGCCGGGTGACGTCCCAGATTACGCCAACTGGACCTGGCGGGAATACGGCCACCGCGTCGGCGTGTGGCGCCTGTTCGAGGAATTTGACCGCTCCGGGGTTCCGACCGCCTGCACCATCAACGCGCTGACGGCACTTGAGCGCACCCCAATTGTCGAGGCGGCGAACGAGCGCGGCTGGGAGATTATCGCCCATAACTGGTCGCAGACCGACATCATGTCATCCTATTCCGGAAAACCCGATGAGGAGCGCGAAGTTATTCAGCGGGTCGTTGACGCCTATGAAAGCGTGCTCGGCCGCCGGCCGCGCGGCTGGTTATCGTCCTCGCTGCGCTCAACCCACGAGACGCCGCATCTGCTCAAGGAACTGGGCTTCGATTTCATGGCCTGTTACCTGAATGACGATCAGCCTTACATGATGCGCACGCGTCACGGTCCGCTGGTTCAGATTCCGTATTCGAACGATATCAACGATTTCGCCGTGTTTTCGCGCGGCGCCATGGCCGCGTCCGGCGCGTTCGAGCGTTTCCGCGACGAATTCGACATCCTGTACGAGGAAAGCGAGACCAGCGGGCGGATCATGAATATCGGCCTGCATCCGCACGTTATGGGGCGCGGCTATGCGGTAAAGGCGCTGCGCGAGTTCATTGCCTATGTAAAAGATATCGACGGCGTCTGGTTCCCGAAACGCGAAGAGATTTCGGACTGGTACGCCGAAAACCACGCGTCCCACATCGCCCCCAACGATAACTCATCGGAGAACAGCGGTTCCGATTAAGCGATTTTTAAGGCCGTTTCTGAAGGATAGGGCGCAACTCTATCTGGAAGACAGTCATGGTACTCGCATTAATCAAATCGGCTTTTGGCGGGGCCAAATCGACGGATCAGGACCGGCGGGTCATGCCGCGGTTGCCTGAAACCCGGGCGACGCTGGTGCTTAACGGGGCGAGCTATCCGTTGGTCGATTGGAATCCGAAGGCTTTCCAGATAGCGCCCTATGTCGGAGAATTGCGCGTCGCGTTCTTCACCGGTTTCAGGTTGCGCAGATAGGCGATTATGGCTTTTGTGTTCCTGTCGGACAGGCCCCGATACATGTCATACGGCATCGGCGGGCCGATCAGCGATCCGTCCGGTCGTTTGCCGTCGCGAATCGCGACTATCAGCTGAGCATCGGTCCAGTTCCCGATCCCGGTTTTCTTGTCGGGCGTCAGGTTCGGCGTGATCGCGTCGATCGGCCCTTCTTTCATCTGAAAGCCGCCAGCAAGTTCGTGCCGGGCCATCGGTCCGCCCTTCGCGGTGTGGCAATTGCCGCAGGCGACAACGCTTTCCATCAGGTAGGTGCCGCGTTCAAGCAACGTCTCTGCCTAAGCCTGAACGAATGGTGCTGCCGACAATATGGTGACGAGTGCAAATATTTCGTTCGGGGTTTCCCCGATTTTATAATTATCGGTGTCACCGTACCGCTAATTCACACGGCGATAAATCTGTTAGATTGTCTCCAATAATTAAGTCTGGAGGCAGGGATGACCACACTCAAAATAGGCGATGTGACAATTGGCGGCGTTCTGGAATGGCAGGGTGTTTACCGCGATCCGCTTGAATTGTATCCCGATGCAACGCGCGACGCCGTCGACGCGCACCGCGGATGGCTTGAGCCGCACAGTATCGATCCGCAGACCGGCAACGTCATCATGGCATTCCGGAGTTACGTCGTGCGGACCGAACGTCTGACTATCCTGATCGATGCCTGTGTCGGGAATGACAAGGAACGCCCGGTCCGCCCGAACTGGCACCGCCAGCAATGGCCGTGGATGGACAACCTGCGGGCGCAGGGCGTTACGCCGGAAGACATCGATATCGTGATGTGCACCCACTTGCACACAGATCATGTCGGCTGGAACACCCAACTGGTTGATGGGCGCTGGGTGCCGACGTTTCCCAATGCCAATTATCTGTTTCACAAGATCGAATACGATTACTGGGAAAAAGAACATCTGAACCAGCCCTGGGCGCGGGAAGCTTTCATAGACAGTGTGCTGCCGGTCATTGAAGCGGGGCAGGCAACGATGGTGAACGGAGATCATGAGATCGATACCGGCCTGTGGCTGGAACACACACCCGGCCATACCCCGGGCGCGGTCTGCCTGCATCTCGAGCATGGCGGGGATCACGGTATTTTCTGTGGCGATCTGATGCATCACCCGCTGCAGGTGCCTGAATCCCAGTGGTCGAGCATCTTTTGTGAGGACCCGGCCCTGTCGCGCGAGACACGGACGGCCTTTATCGACCGGCACGCGGAGACTGACACCATGATCCTGCCGGCCCATTTTGCAGATGCCGGGGGCGGTCATATCATTGGCGGTGGACCCGACGGCAAACCGGTCTTCAAATTCGCCGGCTGACCCGGCATTTACAACAATACATCGAAGGAGAGATACGTGAGCGATATCGGCTTTATCGGCCTTGGGAACATGGGCGCAGCCCTCGCACGCCGCCTCATGACGGATCATACGCTGCATGTCTGGGATATGAACCAGGCGGCGGTCGACGCGCTTGTCGCCGACGGGGCGAAAGCGGCAAACGGGCCGGGCGGGGTCGGGGCATCTGGGGCTGAACTCGTTCTGACCTGCCTGCCGACCTCGGTTCAGGTGGATCAGGTGATTTTTGGGCCTGACGGTGTTGCTGATGCGCTGCCTGCGGGCGCGCTTATTGCCGACATGACCACGGGCGACCCCCTTGCCACGAAGGATATGTCGGCGCGTCTGGCAGCGCAGGAAATCGATATGATCGATGCGCCTGTATCGGGCGGCGTCAGCGGTGCGGAGCAGGGTACCATCGCGATTATGGTCGGCGCGTCCGATGCTTTGTTTGCAAAGGTGAAACCGGCATTCGAATCCATCAGTCCCAATATCCTGCACGCGGGTGATATCGGTTCGGGCCACGCGATGAAGCTGATCAACAACATGATCTCGTCCTGCATCCGGATCGCGACGTTTGAGGGCCTGGCCCTTGCCACGAAGGCAGGGATCGAGCCGATGCGGTTCGCCGAGATCCTGTCCAAAGGGTCGGGGCGCGGCTACGTCGCAGACACATCTCTGCCCAAGTTCGTTATCCCCGGCCGTCAGAACCAGGACTTCGGCCTGGCACTGATGCACAAGGATCTGACGCTCGCGACCAAGCTGGGCCAGGACATAGGTGTGCCGCTCACGACCGGGAACTATGCACGTGAAGTATTCAGATCGGCTCTTAACCAGCTTGGAGAAGGTGTTGATATAACACAGATTATCCGGATTTTTGAATCCGCGGCGGACGTGGATATCTGTGCTGCCCAGGAAACCTTCAAGCGGTAACTGCGTTAACCTTTAATTCACGGTCGGGGCGTGAAATGAAGGTGGTTTTTACAACTTGGCTTACTCCTTTGTTCGGTTTGTTTCAAAAGAAACGCGATCCGTGGGAGCGGTGGCGGCTTTACCGGATACCGGAAAAGAGCGCCATGCTTGTGCTCGATGGTGTGAGCTACGCAATCGGTGACTGGAGCGCCGACGGATTTCGGGCACTGGGGTTCCGGGGCGGCTACAGCGCGGGCGATACCGCGCGGGTCCGGCTGATTATCGTCCATAAGGGACGTACCGTCGGGTTTAACGCCAAGACAAAAATCCTACGCGCGGATCCTCTGAACAAGGAAATCGCGGGGCAGTTTTCATCGATGTCGGAAGGCGCGGGCAAGGATATTACCAGGGTCTCCCGCGATAGGCTTGCGCTCTATGAGGCATCGCCCGAGTTTGCGGTTGAAGAAGCCCTGTCTTAGCCCAAGACCCTGCCTGTACTTTGTGCTCTGTATTAGTCCGGGCGCTCAGGTCCGCTCGCCGATCGCCGGATTCGGCATGATGCTGACAATAACGTTCAGATCGCCGGGAGGGCCACCGCCAAAGCCTTCTATCCCGAAACCGCGCAGCGTAATGATATCGCCGTCGCCGGTACTTACCGGGATGTCCACGGCGACTGTGATGCCGGTCATGGTCGTAACCAGTTTACAGATGCCATCATCGGCCTCTGACTGAACAACTTTGAGGGTTTCGGCGATATCCTCGCCCTTCATCCACAATGATGTCGCTGCGGCGCCTTTGACCCGACCGAGCCGGGTGCCGGCGACATCGCCGAACAGGTCGACCGTGCGTTCGCCAGTGCTTTCGTCAATTTCGAAATCGAACCAGGCGCCGCCCTTTTGCCAGGGTTGCAGGCCGTTTTCGCCGCCGGTGGCCGGGCTGTTCCGGTCGAATTCCGCCCGTTTGTGCCGGTCGGCGAGCAGGTTATACGCGGCGGTGATCTCCTTGAAACGGTCAGATGCGCTTTCATCGCCCGCGTTCACGTCTGGATGCAGTTCTTTTGCCAGCGCGCGATAGGCCCGCTTGATGTCTCCGATGTCTGCGCCACGCTCGACGCCGAGAAGGTCATAGGGTGTCATCCGCTGCCGATCTTCGTTGAAATGCCGTTCCGATTGTCGCGAGCTTCGCCCGAGGCGTCAAGCAAGTGGGGGTGTCAAGCAAGTGGGCTGCTCAAGCATAGTGGGTGAAATTCACCCGTAAATGCACGTTTTGGGCCGATATCAGTCGACAGGCTTGAAAAACCCGGCCGCGGCGTACTGTTTTGGCCATTTATAATCAGCAACACCGAGTGATCGGGCCGCATGATGGGCGAAATAGGGGTCGAACAGCTGTCCCTTGGCCATACAGCAGAGATCTGCGCGTCCCTGCGCGATCACTTCGTTGATCTGTTCCGGTCCACCGACATTGCCGACGGTCATCGTCGGAATATCCGCTTCGGCGCGGACGCGCTCGCTGAACGGTGTCTGAAACAGACCTTCGACGCGGGGACGCGTGTCGTCCGTGACGTTGCCGCTCGAGACATCGAGGATATCGAGGCCCGCCGCTTTCATCATTCTGCCGATCTCTACTGCATCGTCGACCTCGGTGCCCCCTTCGACCCAGTCATAGGCGGAAATCCGCATCGAAATCGGCTTGTCGTCCGGCCAGTTGGCGCGGATGGCATGAAAGACCTCAAGTGGGAAGCGCATCCGGTTTTCGAGCGAGCCGCCATATTCATCGGTCCGCGTGTTCGACAGGGGCGAGATGAAGCTTGAAATCAGATAGCCGTGGCCGCCGTGGATCTCGATCATGTCGAACCCGGCTTCTTCGGACCAGCGTGCGCCCTGGGCAAAGGCCTCAATCAGCCGGTCCAGATCGGCGCGGGTCATTTCCCGCGGCGTCTGGCTGTCCGCCGAGAACGGGATGGCCGACGGCGCGATGATTTCCCATTGACGCTCGGCCGGCAATGGCCCGCCGCCTTCCCAGGCAAACGTGCAGCTGGCCTTGCGCCCGGCATGGGCAAGCTGGATGGCAATCTTTGCATCCGACTGGCCGTGGACGAAATCGACGACGCGTTTCCAGGCGGCAACGTGTTCGGGCTTGTACATCCCGGCGCAGCCTTCGGATATCCGCCCCTCGGGCGAAATATCGGTCATTTCGGTGATGATCAGTCCCGTGCCACCCATCGCGCGGCTGCCGAGATGCACCAGGTGCCAGTCATTCGCGGTGCCGTCTTCGGCCGAATACTGGCACATCGGCGACATCACGAGGCGGTTCTTCAGGGTCATGCCGCGCAGCGTGAACGGGGTAAACATCGGCGCATCGGTCATATTGGGATTCCAGTTTGGGTCTCGGGTGGAGCAGAGTGTGGGGCAGAACGGGCAGGGGTATCAGATCGGCTTTCCGTCTGATGTCGCCCACGCATCCTGCATGAATATATTGGACGGCAGGTGCTCGTCCAGCACCTTGCGGGCGGCTTCGGGCCCGGCAACCGGCAAATCGCCCGTCTCCAGCACGCCGATCTGTTTCAGCGCCGATCCCTGATCCCAGTAAATGTGTTCGTGGCAGACCTTGTCGCCGCGAAATTTCACGACCAGAAGGGTGGCCAGCTCGACCATTTTGCCGGTCGGGGCGATCCCGGGGAAATAGCGGTCGAGCACCGCGTCATGGCGGAAGCGGACGACGAGTTCGAGCACCAGCCGGTCGGGTCCCGGTGTCATCGAGACCGTGGTGCTGACGCGTTCGCGCGAGTTCTGGTCGACGAAATGATATGTGTAGAAACGCTTGAGCATGTCGTGGCCGACGCCGCCAGCGAGTGTCGCGACGTGGTTGACATATGGATCGTCGATCATCGTCGCCATGGTGGCGTGAACGTCACGGGTCTCGAATTCGTGGCGGATATGCTCGGCGAACAGGGCTTCGTAATCGTAATAGGGGCCGGCGACCCGGCGGATGACTTCGAGCGTGCGGGTATGGGCGAGGCTATCGATCCGCCGGTCGAACGCCGGGTGACCCGGCACGGAAAATCCCGGAGCGGCGTCCGGCCAGATATAGAGCCGCGATCCATTGGCCTGATTCAGATACGGGCGGAGGGCTTCGGCGGCATCCGCGGTTGCGGGGGCAGTATCGGTCCCGAATTGCAGAACAACAGGGCAGGGCGCGCCGGCGACCGTCTCCGGCGTGTCTGCCAGGCCGGGCGCATCGAAGGCAACAATCGCCAGAAACGCATCGGCGGCGTCCAGCGCTGCCCCGGCGATGTTGCTATGTGCCACACAGATCTGTCCCCCGGTTGTGTCCGCACGGTCGTTCAGTCGGGCGGCAGCGGCCCTGACATCTAACGCGCTGGGCGCCCCGCACAATAAGGCGACGACATAGCCTTCTTGGGCGAAAAGCTGCGCGCGCGCCTGAATTGCCGGGGCCAGCACCGGTCCGTCAGCCAATAAAAGCAGTCCAGGACCCGATCCGCTTTCGGGGACAAACAGATTTGCACGCGTGCCGAGGGGAGTGCCTGAGTCACCATCCGAATTTGAGTTCAAGTTCTAACCTCCCCATTCTATGCAAAGAGTGTGCCCTATCGGGCGCGCTGCGGAAACGGTCGCCGGCCCGACACGAATTCTGAAACCCTAAAATAGCAAACTTGCAAAATAACCCCATGCACCCAAACGGAGGGGGGAGGAATACGCGGTCCGGCTATAGCGATGATCCGTCTCCCTGCTCCGGTTATGGGACGCACCGAACCGGTTCACGCGCGACAGTGTCACGCGCTTTCTGGCCGATGGATCCGGGGATTCATTGTCATGCCAGGCTATCACGCAAAAGAACAAAATGCGCACATGCTGCCGGGAAAATGTCGAAATTTTCCATCGCGGTCGGGGAGGCCCCGTAAACCCCGCTGCGGGGTGAAATTCCTAAAAAATTCGGGAAAGAAATGGTGCCGCCGGAGAGAATCGAACTCTCGACCTCACCATTACCAATGGTGCGCTCTACCACTGAGCTACGGCGGCCCGTTTGGGCGCGCGCACAATGCCATCGGCGGATAAAATGTCAACTGCGTCGATAGCCGTTTCGCGATATAAAGTCGGTATGACCAAAACATCTGAAGACTCTCCCAAGAAGCGACCCCAGACGGGAGCCCAGACGCCATCACGCCAACCGTCGGCCAGTGAGGCCGAACGTCTTGAGCGTCAGGCCGAAGCGTTGCGCGCGAATCTCCGGCGCCGCAAGGATCAGTCCCGCGGGCGCGCGACGCCTGAAGAGGACGGCTAGACGTGGCATGGTGGATAATCGGGATGTAACCTGCGCGTAATCCGATAGGAAACCTGCTGGTAAACGCCGGGTAGCGACGATATATACTCCCCACGATCACAGGCATTACCGCCAAACACCTCATACTTAAGGACAGTGGCGCCCCGTCTCGGAAAAGTCGCGGGCGTGTCGGCATATCGGCATGGATCAGATAGTCATACAAGGCGGCAACCGGCTTTCAGGTGAAATCCGCATTAGCGGCGCGAAAAATGCGGCGCTGCCGCTGATGGCCGCTAGCCTGCTCAGCGCCGAGCCTCTGACGCTCACCAACCTGCCGCGGCTTGCCGATATCTCGACCATGTCGAGATTGCTCGAACAGCACGGTGTTGTGGTGACCGAGGTCGATGACGCCACCAGCGGCATGACGATGACATTCGATGCCGGCGGGGTCGATAACACAGTCGCACCCTACGATCTGGTGCGCCGGATGCGCGCGTCCGTTCTGGTGCTCGGCCCGCTTGTCGCGCGGTTCGGCGAAGCAAAGGTCTCGTTGCCGGGCGGTTGCGCGATTGGTACGCGCCCGGTCGATCTGCACATCCAGGGGCTGGAAAAGCTTGGCGCCGAGATAGAGCTTGAGGGCGGTTATATGACTGCCCGCGCACCGAACGGCCTGATCGGCGACGAGTTCGTGTTTCCCTTCGTCTCGGTCGGCGCCACCGAAAACCTGATGATGGCAGCGTGCATCGCGAAGGGTGAGACCGTGTTGACCAATGCCGCGCGCGAGCCGGAGGTAACCGATCTGGCGCATTGCCTGGTGGCAATGGGCGCAAAGATCGACGGGATCGGATCGGATACACTGACGATTCAGGGTGTCCCAAGCCTGCACGCTGCCGAACACCCGGTTGTCTGCGACCGGATTGAAGCGGGGACATACGCGATGGCCGCCGCGATCACCGGTGGTGAGCTGGAACTGAAGGGTGTGCGCCCGGAACTGTTACAGGCGACATTCAAGATGCTGGGTGAGGCCGGGCTCGAGATCGAGGACACCGCGGACGGCACGAAGGTCAGCCTCGGCGCCGGCGGGCTGAAGGGCATCGACGTGATGACCGAGCCGTTCCCGGGGTTTCCTACCGATCTCCAGGCGCAGGTAATGGCGCTGATGTCGGTTGCCGACGGTGCGGCAATGATTACCGAGACGATTTTCGAGAACCGGTTCATGCACGTGCCCGAACTGTCCCGCATGGGGGCGAACGTCAACGTTCATGGCGCGTCAGCCATGGTGCGCGGCGTGGATCAATTGACGGGCGCCGAGGTGATGGCGACCGATCTTCGGGCGTCGTCGTCGCTTATCCTTGCGGCACTGGCGGCAAAGGGTGAAACCGTCATTCGCCGGGTCTACCATCTGGATCGTGGCTATGAGCGGATAGAGGAAAAACTTGCCGCCTGCGGCGCGGTCATCGAACGCGTTCAGGAAACCTAGGTGCTTGATGCCTGCAGGAAAAATAGAGGTGCTTGAATAATGTCCGATATGGTCTCTGGCGGCGAAGTGAAGCTCGCGGCAACGGATCAGGAAGATATCGCTGTGCTGTCCGCGTTGTTGCAGGATTCCGTTATACCGATCAGCGAAATGATCTATCTGGCGGCGGAGAGCCGCTTTGCGCTTGTCGCCAACCGGTTTCGCTGGGAAGACGCTTCCGCCGAAAAGATCTCGGGGCAGATATACGAGCGGGTCTGCTGTGGCGTGACGTTCGATCGGGTGACCGCGGTGCGCCGCCGGAACTTCGATCAGGCGCAACGGGGGCAGATGTTCGATTTGCTGGCCCTCGAGGCAACGAACGCGTATGTAGACCTCGTTTTTGCCGGCGGTGCCACGATCCGTCTCGAGGTTGAGAAGATTCAGTGCCATGCGGAGGATTTTGGCGACCCGTGGCCGACCCAATGGCGGCCCGAACACGATCTAAGTGAAGGATCAGCGACCTGAGTGCGTCGTACCGGGTTAGTCAGCCGAACAGGAGATGACGATGACGACCGCGAATGATGCCCTGCGCCTTGCCGTGCCCAAGGGACGTATTCTGGAAGAGCTTCTGCCCGTGCTTGCGCGCGTTGGCATCGAGCCCGAACCCGCGTTCGCCGACAAGCATGAACGCAAACTGGAATTCGCGACCAACGTGCCGAACCTGTCGATCCTCCGCGTCCGGTCATTCGACATTGCGACCTTCGTTGCCTTTGGCGCGGCCCAGATGGGGGTCGCCGGCCAAGATGTGCTGATGGAATTCGACTATCCGGAAGTATACGCGCCGCTTGATCTCGGGATCGGCTATTGCCGGATGGTCGTGGCTGAAAAGGAAGACGAGCTTTCCCGCGAAAACCCCAAGCGGTGGAGCCACGTGCGTGTCGCGACCAAATATCCTGAAATCACGCGCCGGCATTTTGCCGAGCGCGGCGTTCAGGCCGAATGTGTCAAACTCAACGGCGCGATGGAAATCGCCCCGGGGCTCGGTTTGTGCCGGCGTATTGTCGACCTGGTATCGACCGGCTCGACGCTCAAGGCCAATGGCCTTGTCGAAATCGAGGAGATCGCGACGGTTACCTCGCAACTCGTCGTGAACCGCGCGGCGCTGAAGACGCGTTCGGCGGAAATCCACGGCTGGATCGATCGGTTTCGGGAGGCACTCGATGCCGCTTAGACTGTCGGCGTCCGATTCCGGGTTCGAGAAAGCCTTCGCAGATTATATATCGCGGGGACGTGAAACCGCGTCAGACGTTAACGACGTGGTGTCAGATATCATCGGGGATGTCCGCGCGCGCGGCGATGCGGCAGTTGTCGATTACACCCGGAAATTCGACCGGCTCGATGTCTCGGGTGGTTTGCGGATAGACCCGGAGCTGATCGCGGCGGCCCGCGAAGCATGCAAGGCCGATGAGATTGCGGCGCTCGAATTTGCGGCGGCGCGTATCCGCGCCTTTCACGAGCACCAGCTTCCCCAGGGGTTTTCATTTACCGATGCCGAAGGTGTGCGCCTGGGCGCGCGCTGGACGCCGGTATCGGCGGCGGGAATCTATGTTCCGGGCGGCACCGCGGCATATCCGAGTTCGGTTCTGATGAACGCGGTTCCGGCCAATGTAGCCGGTGTTCCGCGCATTGTGATGGTTGTCCCGACGCCCGACGGGGTCGTGAACCCGCTGGTCCTTGCCGCGGCCGATCTGTCGGGGGTTGATGAGATTTACCGGATCGGCGGCGCGCAGGCCGTCGCGGCGCTGGCCTATGGCACCGGGACCATTGTGCCCGTCGATAAAATTACCGGCCCCGGTAATGCCTATGTCGCGGAGGCCAAGCGCCAGGTGTTCGGTGTAGTCGGCATCGACATGATCGCCGGGCCGTCTGAAATTCTGGTGGTTGCCGATGCCGAGAATGATCCCGACTGGATTGCGGCGGACCTGTTATCCCAGGCGGAGCACGATGCGTCCTCGCAATCGGTCCTGATAACCAATAGCGGAGCGCTGGCCGATGCGGTCGTGGAGGCAGCCGAACGTCAACTTGGATCGCTCGCACGATCTGATATCGCGCGGCGGAGCTGGGACACCCACGGCGCCTTAATCCTGGTCCGCAGCCTGGAGGATGCGGTCTCGTTGGTCGACAGGATTGCGCCCGAACATCTTGAGCTGGCAGTTGCGGCGCCGGATGCTCTGGCGGAAAAGGTCACCCACGCCGGCGCAATTTTCCTCGGCCGACACACGCCGGAGGCAATCGGCGATTATGTCGCCGGGCCGAACCATGTTTTGCCGACGGCGCGCAGCGCGCGGTTTTCGTCGGGGCTCGGCGTTATCGATTTTATGAAGCGGACGACGCTGGTGTCATGCGATGCGGAATCTCTCGCTCGCATCGGCCCGGCAGCTGTGACCCTTGCAGGTGCCGAGGGGCTCGATGCGCATGCGTTGTCGCTGTCGGTCCGGCTGGACGACGGCTGACGGGCAGGGGCAGTCATGTCGGACGAAAGCAATCGCCTGTTTGACGTCCGTCTGGATGACCGCAATTTTATTGCCCGAAATCCCGAGGTCGAACATGAGCGCCGTGTCGCGATTTATGACCTGCTGGAAGACAATTTCTTCCGGATGGCGGGTACCGATAATGGCCCCTACGCGTTGCGCCTGTTGCGCCAGGAATCCCGGCTGATCTTCGAGATCACCGACGATGACGGTTATCATTTCGCGGATATTCCCTTGGCGCTGTCCACGTTCCGCAAAATAATCCGCGACTATTTCACGGTGTGCGAAAGCTATTACGACGCCATTAAATCGGCGAGCCCGTCAAAGATCGAGGCAATCGATATGGGACGCCGCGGACTTCATGACGAAGGCGCGGATTTGCTCAAAGGCAAGCTGGCCGAATATGTCGAGGTAGATGAGAGCACGGCGCGGCGGCTGTTTACCCTGATCTGCGTCCTGCACGTGCGAAGCTGAGCGAGATGACCGATCTTCCGTCCAGCATTCTGTTCGTCTGCAGCGAAAACGCGCTGCGTTCGCCCATGGCCGAGGCGCTGACCAAACACCGGTTCGGAACGACTGTCTTTGTCGATTCCGCCGGCATCCGCGACGGCGAGCTTGACCCGATGGCAAGCGCGGTCATGGACGAGATCGGTGTCGACTTGTCGCGCCATAAATCGAAGCGTCTGGACGACCTGATGGATACCTCCTTCGAGATTATCGTGACCTTGTCGCCGGAGGCCCAGCACAAGGCGATCGAACTGACGCGGGTCACGGCATCCGAGGTCGAGTACTGGCCGACGCCCGATCCGTCCGTCGCGGAAGGGCACCGGGAGGCCCGGCTGGCAGCCTACCGCGACCTGCGAGATTACCTGATCAAACGGATCGAGGTGCGTTTCGCAGCGGCCGAATGATGCTTCGACCGGTGCGAGTCCGTCGCATCCGGGTGGTCAAATGCACTTTTACCTAAAGGCCTTGACCTGACGTCCGCAAAACCGCACGTTCCCGCCAAATGTGAAACCCGCCAGGAGATATAATGGCAAAAGAAGAACTCATGGAGTTTTCGGGCACCGTTCTCGAACTTCTTCCGAACGCAATGTTCCGGGTGAAGCTGGATAACGAACACGAAGTTCTCGCCCACACCTCGGGTAAGATGCGCAAGAACCGCATCCGCGTGCTTGCAGGCGACCGCGTCAATGTCGAGATGACGCCGTACGACCTGTCCAAGGGCCGCATCACTTTCCGCTTCAAATAAGCGCCATGGTCCGGACGACCGGGCCTCACAGGCTAGTGCTCGCATCGGCGTCACCGCGCCGGCTGGAGCTGCTTGCCCAGGTTGGCATTGTGCCCGACAGGATAGCTCCCGCAGATATAGACGAGACGCCGCTCCGCCGCGAAGAAGCGGGCCCACTGGCGAAGCGTCTGGCGCTTGGCAAGGCAGAAGCCGTTGCGCCCGCCCAGGGCGATGACTGGCTGCTTGCTGCCGATACCGTTGTCGGGCTTGGCCGGCGTATTCTTGGCAAGCCCGAAAACGCGGCCGAAGCACGCCGCTTCCTGTCGATGCTGTCAGGGCGGCGGCACCGCGTTTACGGTGGCGTGACGGTGATATCGCCCACTGGCAAAATATCGCGCAGGCTGGTGGTCACCACGGTCAGCTTCAAGCGGCTTGAAGCCGCAGAGATCGATTCCTACCTCGATGGCGGGGAATGGGAAGGAAAGGCCGGCGGCTATGCGATCCAGGGCCATGCCGGCGCATTTATACGTGGCATCAACGGGTCGTATTTCAACGTCGTTGGATTGCCGCTTTACGAGACACTGTCGCTTTTGCGAGGATCAGGTTTCGTTGTACCCGTAGCTTCAACACCCGAATGAGTATTTCATGAGCCAGGAACTTTTTATAAACGTGATGTCGGCGGAAGTACGCGCCGCTCTGATGGACGATTCCGTCCTGATCGACCTGATCGTAGAGCGCCGCGAGCGCGCGAGCGTCGTCGGAAATATTTATCTCGGCAGCGTCGAGCGGATGATGAAAGGGATGGAGGCCGCGTTTGTCGATATCGGCCTTGGTAAATCCGGCTTTCTCGGGATGGATGATAACCGCCGCGGCAATGGAGAGACATCGGCACCGGTTCACGAGGGTGAGGCGATCCTCGTACAGGTGACCAAAGACGCCATCGGCACCAAGGGCGTGCAGTTGTCGCGTCGGTTGAGCCTGCCGGGCCGTTCGCTGGTCTATGCGCCGAGCCAGGACCGCGTGATGGTTTCGCGCCAGATCGAGGATGAGGCGGAGCGCGACCGGCTGACAGGCCTGATGGCGGACATCGCGGAGAAGGGCGAGGGCTTTATCCTGCGCACGGCATCTGTCGGTGCGACCGGCGAGGAGCTTGCCGCCGACCGGGCTGAGCTCCTGGAAACCTGGCAGACCATCGAGGACACGCAGGCGACAATCAAGGCGCCGTCCTGCGTTCATGCGGATATAGACCCTGTATTGCGGGTTCTGCGCGACCATGCGCTGGACGGCATCGACCGGATCCACGTCGATGACGGTCCGGCGTCGGAAGCGGCGCGCAAATTCTGCGAGCGCGTGATGCCCGGCATGGCCGAGCGTGTGGCACTCCATTCGGGCCCGACCCAGATGTTCGAACAATACGGCATCGAGGAAGAAATCGAACGTGCCTGCAGACGCCGTGTCGATCTGCCCTCGGGCGGCGGACTCGTCATTGAGACCACCGAAGCGCTGACGTCAATTGACGTGAATTCCGGCCGCTTTGATGCGGCGTCCGACCTAGAGCAGACGGCGCTGCGGACCAATTCCGATGCCGCGCGCGAGGCTGCACGTCAGATCCGCCTGCGGAATCTGTCCGGGCTGATCGTGATCGACCTGATCCATATGGAAAGCGACGATAACTGGAACGCTGTCACCGAGATACTCGATGACATCACCGGTCGTGACCGCAATCCGACCCGTGTGCTGGGCGCGACCGAGGCAGGTCTGGTGGAGATTACACGCCGGCGTCGTCGGGAGCCGCTTCTGCATACGATGACGGAGATCTGCAAGGCCTGTGGCGGTGCCGGGCGGGTCAAATCGCTTGAAGCCGCATCTATCGATATTCTGCGCGCCCTAAAACGCGAAGCGCGCGTCGTGCCGCCCGGCAAGATCGTGATGTATGCCGCGCCCGATGTCGTCAATTCGCTGGAAAGCGACTATGGCGAAATGGTCGACGGGGTGGAGGACGAATGCGGCCGGACGATTGATCTGCGCGCTGACGCTGAATACGGCCGCGAAAATTATGACATTGTTGTGGAGAAAGCGGATTAGTGAGCACTGAACCCGCCGCCAAATGCCCTGTCTGCGATTACCCCCGGACAAAAAAGCATCGCCCGTTCTGTTCCAAACGCTGCGCGGATGTAGATCTTGGCCGCTGGTTCACCGGTGCCTATGCCGTGCCCACAGAAGACCTGCCCGACGAATTCGATGTCGGGATGGAGGAAGGCAGCCCGGACGAAGACGGCTACTTAAGCTAGGAGCGGTCTCTGACGGGCGTGCTGGTGGCCTACCGTAAAGCAGGGCGTCAGCCGATAACCGCCTGACACATGATCTCGACCTTGGTATTGGGCGTCAGCTCGACACCGACACAGGCGCGGGCAGGGGGATCGGCATCGCCCATCCAATCGACCCAGGCCTCGTTCATGGCATCCTTGTCGTTCATATCCGCGATATAGATGATCGCGTTGACGATTTTCGTTTTGTCGGAGCCCGCTTTAGCAAGAAATCCATCAATCCTTGCCAGCACATCTGCCGTCTGTTCCTTGACGCCCAACATCTTGTCACCGGCAACGATTCCGGACAGCCAGACGTAGTCGCCATGCAGCACCGCACGGCTGTTCCACTCGCCCGGCTCGATATGTTTGATCGTCATCTCTATTTCCCTCAAATCCCGAATGAATTTATACGATACCGCAGGCGGGCGCGACTGGACAGACGGGGCGATATTGCCTATAAGCTGCGTTCGCTGAAAAGCGACGTGCCCAGGTAGCTCAGTTGGTAGAGCATCGCACTGAAAATGCGGGTGTCGGTGGTTCGAGTCCGCCCCTGGGCACCACTTCCTAAGACTACCTCAGGTTTGGGCCTTTGTAGTGATCCATGGGCTGACATTAGTTGCTATTAGTTCATGACACGTGGATTCGGTCAGGGTACTCGTCGAAATGTGGTTCTAAACCAGCGCCTTCACGTTCGCTCCGCGCCCGGGCCCTAGGTTACTTCAAAGCTGAAAGCTTCGAGAACGGCGGCAACACCCTACTCGCCGGGAGATAGCTTGTTCGGCGGCATAAGCCAGCAGGGGTCCGCACCGCCATCCGCGTGGACTTTAACCTGATGGCCTTCGACAGTGACCCGCAGACCCTGAAGGCCCTATAGATATCCCTGCAGCTTTCCAGCTTCCCCCGCGCACCCCTTAGGGAGAAGAGGGAAGAAGAGGGAAGAAGAGGGAAGAAGAGGGAAGAAGAGGGAAGAAGA